>CAYOEP010000041.1:0-1788 GCA_964403045.1 uncultured Candidatus Saccharibacteria bacterium | reverse complement strand
TCTGAAACACTTATTTAAGGACAACAATGATTTTACGCTATTGACTTTAGGTGAAATCGATAGGAGAATCAACGAAGGAATCAAAGAGGCAAGCGAATATTTAGAAAGAAATAAAGAAGTTAAAAATGAGGATTTATGAAGGCAAAAATTAAAACTTGGTTCTCAAAGATAATTGGTTCAAAATTTTAGCTATATTATTTCTATTGTGCGCTTTTTTGGGGGATAATCCTTATATAGCTATTACCAAATTTAAAGTAGAGTGAGGGTATGCCGAAATCCCCCGAAGCACACTTTGCCCGCCAGCAAGCAAAAGAAAAGTAATCCTCGATCATCTGAAACTAGGAGGTAAAAGCAGTGCAGTGAACAAAACGAAGACGCTATAGTGTGTAGCGCGCTGACTCAAGGATGGCGCGCAGCTCGTTCATAAGCCTTTTGTCACTTCTTAATGGTTTCTTGCAAAAGCTGCGCAATTCATATTCTGCGCCTTCTTCATCGTCTCCCCCAAGCTGATACACCCACGCCCAAAAAATTGCATCGGGCTTGCCTTGAAACGCGAGATAAACTGACGCCCCGCCAAAGGCATTGTTCTCTGCAGACAGCACTACAAACTTATTTCTGTAGTAGTCGGCATCGGCTTTCTGTAACGTACATCTTTCTATCATGCCGCTCAGCACCACCCCACTCAACCCTTCCATTTTGCCCGCAAGGTAGGAATTGAGCGCAGCGCGTATATGCCGTACGTAAGGATTGCGGTAGATCTCTTCTTGGGTAGCATCATCAGGAATTGCAGGAGGCCGTGTTGCCTCAGCCGCCTGTATCGCCTTCAGCGCCTCTGCAAGTTCTCTGTTTCCCACGATGCCTCCCCTGTTCCACGCTCCTCCATTTTCTTTCTCGGGCATTGCCGCACTTTGCTCGCTAATACCTCGGCGGGCGCTGGCATTGCCGGAAATTCTTTGAGAATCTTTGGGGAATGATCGACGGAAGAACTGCGCTCCCACCACTCCCCCGGCGGCAACGAGGAGCAATACTCCTATAAGAAAAACTCTCTTTGCCTTTTTCAAGCCAGCCAGCATATTCTTCACTCTACGGAAAAACAACAATGCTTGCAAGCCAGCTCTATCATTCAACTTGTCTCTGCACACCTGAGAACTTTGGGAAATACAATTTCTACTACTTTTCTTGCTGGCGTCACAAGGAGGGAAAAGGGAGGTGTACATCACCTCCCTCTCTTCTCCCCCTTTTGCAACGCCATTAAGAGCACTTTATAATGGAAAAAGTGAGCGATTTTACTCAAATTATGCCCTATGCCTAGTGAATGCGCCGCACTCAAGCAGGCATTGAAAGAACTGCAGACTCTCAAGGGGGAGTTTGATGCGGAATATGAGCGTGCAGTGGCGACAGGCAACTTGGAGAGAGCTAGGGAATTAAGAAAAGAGCTGGAGGAGCAAAGGGACACCCTCAAGGAACGTTGTCGCCAAGAACTCCGCCGGCTCATGAAACCAGTGGCCATGGAGAAAATTCCCGGTACGGAGGTTCAGAGAGGAAATCCAGTTACTTCCTGCGCCCTCAGCCCTGATGGGAGCTTCGCGATCATTGGTGATGACGACGGCACGGCCATTCTCGCCAGGATTGAGCGGGACAGGGCAGGTAAGGTGGCGGCAATGAAGGAAGTTCCCGGTACGGAGGTTCAGAGAGGAAGGGGGGTTACTTCCTGCGCCCTCAGCCCTGATGGAAGCTTCGCGATCATTGGTGATGACGACGGCACGGCCATTCTCGCCAGGATTGAGC
>CAYOEP010000040.1:0-2279 GCA_964403045.1 uncultured Candidatus Saccharibacteria bacterium | reverse complement strand
TGATGGAAAAGAAAAAATTTCCGGGAATGATAACTCCGTTGCGAGAAGCTATTCTCAAATTCATCTATGAAAAGGATCCAAAGCTCATCATAAGTCTTGGATTTGGTGGAATGGAAACAGAACGGCAGGTCCTTTCCTCGCTTGTGCAATCCAAATACCAGAAAGAATTAGTCATTATCGGTGTAGATAACTCTCCTATCGCGCACCGCGCCGCCCAAGAAAATCTCCGCTCTCTTGGCGACAAGATAACGCTTCGCTCCTACCGGGAAATCAACAAAGAAACCGTCCAAGCAACACTGAAAAACTCAGAAGGGAAGCCTATCGTCCTTCTCTGCAGCAACAACATTTTCCAATTAGAAAAACTATTCGCGCACCAGCAAGCAGACCTCGTTTTTCACTCAAAATTTAAGCATCATCTCAACCCCCGACAGAAACAAGAGCTGGAAAAAATTGAGGAGCGCATCGCGAAAACCGTAATGGAGTATGACGACTACCGCAGCTGGCCGCTTCTCATACCCCAATCAATTGCCACCTGGCCATATCCTGTGCTAATGAACGGAGCAGTATTTTCCCGGCTTCGCGACCCATCAAAAAAAGAACTTCTCGAATTCAAAAAGTGGGATGTGCAGTTTTTCAAAATAGGATCATACCTGCACTACAATTCTTCATAATGCAATTGCCGGCAAAATCTGGTATCATTGAAGCAGGGAAATGAATCTGGTAGTAAATCTTGATCTCCTTTCAGTTGGCATTGCAATTGCTGCAATAGGGATTTTAGGTTTCACCGTATTCCTCAACAACCGAAAAAGCATTACCAATAAGACCTTTCTTTTTCTCTGTATCTCCGTCATTGCATGGAGTCTTTTAAATTACCTTTTCTACCAGGTATCTATTCCGCAAATTTCTTTTTGGTTGCTAAAGTTTGTGATGTTCTTCGCAGTAGTTTTCGCTTTCAGTATTTTCCAGCTTCTATATGTATTCCCTAAAGAGAAAATCAAATTTCCAAAATGGTACACAAGACTTCTTCTTCCTACTACAGTCGTAACCGCTATTCTCACTCTTACGCCGCTGGTATTTTCAAAGATACTTGCTGTGTCCCAAGATGGCAAAATACTCAAGCTGGAAAATAACATAGGGATAGTAATTTTCGGCATCGTTGTTCTTTTTCTGAATTTCGGCGGGATATCTATCCTTATGAAAAAGGTATGCCGAGCCTCTGGCCTGGCCAAAAGGCAATACAGCACAATCCTCGCAGGCGTATTAACCACCTTATTATTAATTATCATATTCAACTTCATCCTGCCGGCATTTTTTGATAATCCTCGGTTCATTCCGCTCGGGGCAGTATTTATCTTTCCATTCATTGCCTTCACAAGCTACGCAATCGTCAAGTACCACCTTCTCAATGTAAAAATTATCGCCACGGAGGTATTTACTTTCATCCTCGCGGTGGTCACGCTCTTCGAAGTAGTTGTTTCAAAGGACGTGAATATTCTTATCTTCCGCTCCGCGGTATTCCTGCTAGTGCTCGTCTTCGGCATTATGCTTATCCGCAGTGTCCACAAAGAGGTAGAACAACGCGAGGAGCTTGAACGCCTCACCAAAAAGCTCGCCGCCGCCAATATCAAACTGGAGCGGCTCGACCATGCAAGAAGCCAGCTTCTCTCCATCACTGGCCATCAGGTAAAGTCCCTGCTCGCCGCCATCAAGCAGTTTGCCGAGCTACTGCTCCAGGGGCTCTACGGGCCAATCAGCAAGGAGGTAAAAGAGACCATCCAAAAGATGAAACTCGCAAGCGAAGACCTCTTAGAGCTTGTGAGCACGCTCCTCGACTACCGCAGGATTGAGGACGGCAAGATGGAATACGAGTTCAAGAAAGTAAAGCTCTATGACCTTGTACGCCGCATCGTGGAAGCGTTGCGCCCCCTTGCAGACGCGAAGGGCATCAAGCTTTCTTTGGAGGGAAAAACTGACGCAGAAATCAGCGCGGATGCCACCAAATTCCGCCAAGTGGTGCAGAACCTTGTGGACAATGCGATAAAGTATACCCCAAAGGGCTCGGTAACTGTGCGCCTCACCGAAGAAAAAAATCTCAACTCCATCCTCATCGCGGTTGCGGATACCGGCTTGGGCATTCCGCCCGACCTTATTCCGCACCTCTTTGAGGAGTTCATCCGCGATAAGAGGATAAAAAACAAAATCCGCGGCACGGGGCTTGGGCTGTATGTCGCCCGCAAAATCATCGAATCGCACGGCGGCCATATCTGGGCAGAATCGCC
>CAYOEP010000039.1:0-2521 GCA_964403045.1 uncultured Candidatus Saccharibacteria bacterium | reverse complement strand
ATACATCTTGGATCATATTAAAATAAATCTCTAACTTCTCTTTTATTCCTCTTCCTTGTAAGCCTATCATTTTCTCTTTTAATTTAGTCGGATTACACCCAAGATATTCTAGTTGGGGCTTATCATTTTCCACATAATCAATTGCAAATGAATAAGGGGGAGAGGTAATAACACCATCAATACTATCGTTTTCTAGTGGCAGATTGGCAGCATCTCCTTCAATGATTTTAGTTTTTCCTATTTTCAACCCTAACTTGTTTCTGGCGTATTGAAAGTTTTTAATTGTAGTAATATACCGGTTAAGAACTATCGGGAAAAGAGTAGATAATGATTTTGAACTTCTTCTGGCAAAACCAACAGCATCAAGATAAGCTAATAAGGCAATTTCATAATAAGATTTTTCTTCATTACTCTTATCGCCATTTCTAACAAAGTAAGCAGGTACTTTCGATCTATTTAATTTGTTAAATATTTTTTCTTGGTCCTTAACGATTTTATCAAGCCTTGAAGAATCGAGGGATAAACTGAAAGTTTTAACTCTCCCCATTAGACAACAAAAAGGACTTATATCTACCCCAATCGAATCTATACCTAAGAGATTTGCCTCTACCGATAAAGTGCCACTACCAGACATTGGATCAAGCACAACATTTCCTGGTTTAACCCGCATCATATTTAACAAAGCCCTTATCATCTGTGGATGGAACTTTCCTCTATAAGGAAATAAACTGTGAGTGGCATAACCAGTAGAATATTTACCATTTAAGAAGAAAGCCTTTGTTCTTAGAGAGCTATTACGATGTATTTCTTCTAAATTTTGAAGATTGCAGGTTTGATAGTGAATGGTAGGTCTTCCTTCAACCGATTTGAAATATGCGCTCCTCTCGATTAATTCTTGCTTATTTAGGTTCTCATATTCCCAAAGAGCAAAATTTAATTCAAATATTTCGTCAGTTCCATCAATAAGCCTATAAGTATCTGGAAATAGTTTGTCTGTAATTGATTTAAAATTCTTCATGGATTTTTTATTTAATTAGGTCATTAACATCTACTTCTAACGCTTTTGTCAACTTCATCAGAGTCTCAATTGTGGGATTTTTATTTACTCCATTTTCAATTTTAACCACAGTATTGAGAGATAGCTCTGCAAGACGAGCAACTTTTTCAAGAGAATATCCCTTTTTAGATCTAAGTCTCTTTAGATTTTCAGCAATTTTGCTTGTCATATCACCACTCATTGTTTAACATCAAAGTATATAGAATATAATCTCTAAACTATTTTGTCTTTCTATTATAATGATAAACAATAAACCAACAAAAGCAGAGAAAAATAAATCAAGGGAGTTTCCTTTTTGTTGCGCGCGCACGGGTGGGTGGGGCAAGCGCAACACCTCTGATTTTACCATTCCTTTTTCTTTTTTCCTCTTTTCTCTTTAATCTATGTATACCCCGCCGCCAAAAAATTTTTCAGCAACAAAGCCCAAGCAGGCAGGCAAAAAATGGAGGGGGTTTGAGGGGGAGGAAATTTTTTGCCTGCCTGCTTTGCCGCGCGGAGCGCGGCATTCAGCAAAGAGGCAAAGCCCGCAAAAATTATTCCTTTTTAATTGAAAAAAATTATTTTGCGCGCGCCCTTAAAAGAAAAATAGAAATTTTTGCGGGCTTTGCTTGCCCCGCGCCAGCGGGGCTGAGCCGCTGGGTGGGTTAAGCCGCGCCGAAGGCGCGGCTACCTTCCATCATTCAAGAATTTTTGATAAAATAAGTTCGAGCAGAGTTGTATAACCACACCAAGCTTTCCAACTTGAAAGCCCCCCTGCAAATGCAGAGGGGCAATGAATTCAGTATGGGAGATAAAGGAAATGATTAGGCTTAACGTCCACAGTGAGACAGTCTTTCTTCGGAGGCTGACAATCCACTACGCACTCAGTACCACAAGGAAATGTTCCCTTCTGTCCCTTAGGGCAAGGACCACACAAGATTGTAGAACTTACATACTCCATATCCATCGGCTGCCTTTCACTGGCAGAGGAACTCCCACGTACAAGCTGAATAAACGGTTCCAAACTAGTATTCTGAGGAAGCACTTCTCCAGCCAAGGCAGCATTCACCAAATCGCGCAACCCTGACTGATAGTATGCAACTACAATCGTCGCAGGGTCACTCAGCACAGTGTCAGACGAAGAGTTTTGACTTGCGATATACATCCAGAATGCTCTGAGGAGTTCCTGGGGAGTCATCCCTTTTTGCACAGCAGCATTGCAAAATGCCATATACTGATCGTCCTGAGTAGGATCCGGGGTGCGGGACGCAAGGTTAAAGTTTCCGGAATTTTCCGCGTAGAAAATGATGGGCATCGTTGCGGGATAATCCCCAGGGGCAACCTGCGCGAAGCAGAGCGGCGCCACCAGGAGGAGGAACGCAAACAGCATTGCTCGTTTCATCGCGTTGATCCTCCCTTGCCTGCCGCAGGAGCGGCGGCGGTGATTGTACTCTTTGCCACTTCTTGGTCCAACTTTGCTCCAAT
>CAYOEP010000038.1:0-3060 GCA_964403045.1 uncultured Candidatus Saccharibacteria bacterium | reverse complement strand
TCGAATCTGGGGGTAGGAGCTTTTTCTACGCCTTCTAGGATACGTTTGGCTTCGGCGAGACATATCCTCGGAAAAAGCTCCAAATCTTTTTAACCACTGGTTAAAAGAACCGCTACCCATTACCCCCAGATTCGAGCCGATTTTTCTTTTGGAGAAATGCCTCCCACTGAATCGCCCCTGTCGCATCTTCCACTTCTTCAAAGGTAGTAATGCCTTCCAGTACCTTTAGAATGCCATCTTCCTGCATCATTACCATTCCCCCCTTCCGTGCAATCTCAGTAAGCCTTGCCTTTGAGTCACCCCGGAGAGTTGCTTCCTGAATTTCTGGAGTGTTTTCCAAAAACTCAAACACTGCAGCGCGACCTTTATATCCCAGCCCCCCACACGCTTCGCATCCTTTTTCGCTCGGCCCATAGATGGTGTACTGCTGGTAGGGAGCACGGTTCACCCGCGAGGGGAGCTGATCAAGAAACGCGGCAATTGCCTCCTTGCGCTCAGGGGAAACTTCCTGAGGAACTTTGCACTTCTCGCAGAGGCGCCGCACGAGACGCTGCGCAATTGCTAGGCTTAGCGCGGGAGCAATCGACACAGGGCGAATCTTCAAGTCGGTAAGGCGCAGGATAGTACCCACCGCATCGTTGGTGTGAAGCGTGGAAAGCACCAAGTGGCCTGTAAGAGCAGCCTGAATAGCAATCTCGCCTGTTTCAAGGTCGCGAATTTCCCCTACCAGAATCACATCAGGGTCCTGTCGGAGTATAGAGCGGAGTCCCGAGGCAAAGGTATAGCCCACATCAGGATCCACTTGGGTTTGCTGCACCCCCTTTAGGTGGTACTCAATCGGGTCCTCTACTGTGATGATTTTCACTTCAGGACTATTGAGATAACGGAGAAAGGTATAGAGTGTTGTCGTCTTTCCTGATCCAGTCGGTCCTGTGTTGAGAATGAGGCCGTTGGGGCGCTCGATCGCGCTTTTTACAATGCGGAGGTTGTCTTCCCGAAGCCCAAGGTCCTCCAGCCCGAGATTGATGGAATCGGGGTCCAAAATGCGCATTACCACCGTCTCGCCAAATTCAGAAGGGATAACCGACACCCGCATGTCAATTTCCTTCTCAGGCAGAACAACCGCAAACCTGCCGTCCTGGGGCTCGGTCGTCACATTGATCTTCAATTCGGAAAGCAGTTTAATGCGCGAGATGAGCGCCCGATAGTGCTTTTTAGGAAACTGGTCAAAAATGTCGTATAAAATTCCATCCACACGGTAGCGGAGCTTCGAAACATCTTCTCCCGCTTCAAGGTGAATGTCGGAAGCGCGGGTAGCAAGCGCGCCCAAGACTACAATATTAAGCAGGCTACTCGTATCAAGTTTTGTAAACCCAAGATCCGCAATTGCCTTCGTCACATCAGGAAGGGAATGAAACTGCTGGAAAAGGCGCTCTTTCTCGCTTGATGTGACCACTACCTTGCCGGTAATAGAAGTGGCCTTTTTCTTCGCTACATGCTGGTACTGCTCCCACACATGCTGAATTCCCGAGAGGGATGCGACAAACACCTTCACCTCGTAGCCCTTCTTTTTTAAATCTTCAAGGACGCGCTTTGCTTCCTCGCGAGAAGGGTCCACGGCCGCAACCACAACCCGCTTCATATGCTTTTGAATCACCGCAAGCCCTGCAGCTTTTGCTGTTTCCTCGGGAACCATTGCAACTGCGTCAAGAGAAACCGGCGCCTTCCCCGCGTCGAGATAGGAAAGCCCCAGCCGATTCGCAAGGCGCTGCGCCATCCGCTCCTCACCCTGCCGGCGCACTTCGGCAAGTTTTTTCTTGAGATTTGCGGCAAGCTCATCAGCGCGTGTCATTAGCCCCATTGTAGCCTGATTCCCTTGCCTCTGCAACACAGCAGCAACATCTATATATTGACATAGCAATAAAAATATGTAATAATATAAATGGCACCCCACAACAGAGAGGAGAAAGAAAATGAAGGTCTGGAAAATCGTTGCTATTACTCTCATCGCCGGTTTGGCAACCGGCTGCGCGACCATGGAAGAAATCGGCCGCGCGGCGGGGGCCGGCGCAGTTGCGGCGATTCCAAAAGTGGATTCGCCGTTCCTGCGGTCGGCAGGGGTAAACCTTTACCCCAATGCCATTTCCATTACCAACACCACCCCCTACTGGGGGAAGGTAATGGTCTACGGAGAGAAAGTCGGGGAAATCGCCCCCGGCGACACAATCTACGACAACCGCCACTGGGAGCCGCTTTGGCCGGAAATCCCAGTGGCGGTGATGTTCTACACAAGCGCCGAGCAAACGACATACCTCGGCGTCTCGGTAGCAATATTCCAGTATAACAGGAGCTCGTGGGGAGGAGGGGATACCTACTCCTGGATCATCGATCCGGGAGACATCATCCCCTTCGCCAGCCAACGACTGCCTCTCCCCGAAGAGGCACCGAGAACGGAAGCGCGCACCACCCGCGTGCGCTTCCCCAGAGAGCCGTTCAACGGGACCACGGCGGTCCAAGTAATCAACAACACCAGATGGACCGCGCACATCAGGGCGAACGGCCGCGAAATCGCGGTTGCAACTCCCGGCGAGTTTCTCTACCTCAGGAACCACCTGAGGTGGTACGGAAGCTGGTACGGTAGCGACGAGATTCTCCTCCAATTCATATTTGTCGATGAGGAGAAGAAGCTCGTCGGTGCGGAGGACTACCGGGTGTATGTCCAGCAGAACTACATCCGGGCCGAGCAAATTGTCCTCACTGAAGACATGGTTAGGTGATAACGCCCCCGAAGACATCCGTTTTCGGGGGCATTTCTTATCCGTTGCCGTAGACAATGACACTTGCCCGCCCCGTTTCCCCAAACGCATTCACTGCTTCCACCTCAAGGAGGTTTTGCGGCTGCACCGGCGAGGGACGGAATTCCCACTGCAGCTCATACGACTTCTCGCCTTCGAAGCGTTCCGCGGTACCCACGAGGGTGCCGTTCCAGTAAATATTCACCTGCACGAGCGGCTGTTCGCTGTCAATCCGCGCCCGCACGGATAGCGTGGTGCGCACAAA
>CAYOEP010000037.1:0-3328 GCA_964403045.1 uncultured Candidatus Saccharibacteria bacterium | reverse complement strand
CTTGTTCCGGGGGCTGGAATCGAACCAGCTTTATCGGCTTATGAGACCGACAGGATACCATACCCTCCCCCCGGGATTGCTTCTATAGTAGCGTGCTTATAGCTGTTGTCAAGAAAAAGTGTTGCAAAAAAATTTCGAGAATGCGATGATGACCAAAAGCAAATCCTAACTTCTTTATGATTCCTCCTCGGCAACAAGTTGCTGTTCTTGGCTATGGGAAAGAAGGGCAGTCTGTCCAGCAGCACCTCCGCAAGCTTCCCGGTTGTCAGCATGCCCGGATTGTCATCATCCCGCGTGTGACAAGCAACACGCCAGTACAGAAAATCGCCCGATTTGATCTCTTGATCCGCTCGCCGGGAATCCCGCTCAGTCTTCCTCTTTTTTCTTGGGCACGCCGCCGCCACATTCCCATCACGAGTGCCACCAACCTTTTCTTTGCTTTCCTGCCAAAATTCTTTCCGAAGAGAAAAATAAAAGTCATCGGAGTCACTGGCACTAAGGGAAAAAGTACCACCGCGACTCTTATCGCTCGCGGGCTCCGCTCCGCAGGCTACATTACCTATCTCGGAGGAAATATTGGCACTTCTCCGCTCTCACTCCTTATACGCCTCCGCAATGATCGCGCGAAGATTATGCGCCATCCATCCCCCGCGATGGTAGTATTGGAGCTTTCCAGTTTTCAGCTTCAGGATCTCAATGCATCGCCTTCCATTGCAGTGGTTCTCGATATTTTTCCCGATCACCTCGATGTGCACCGAAGCATCGCGGAATACTACCGTGCCAAGCGCAACATTGTCCAATTTCAGAACAAACGCAACCTTGTCGTGTTCTGTCCCAAAAACCGCATTTCCACCCGTATCGCCGCCTCCAGCAAGGGAAAGCACATCCCTATCACAGAATCGCTCATTGCCTCGTTCACTAAAAGCTTGTCTCGTGTAGACAAGCCATTCCTCCACAATGCCGCAGCTGCCGCAACAGTACTGTCTCGTCTTGGAGTGCCACGCCGCACTATCGAGCGCACCATCTGTAGTTTCCGAGGCCTGCCGCACCGCCTCCAGCTTGTACACACTACCCGAATCTCTCCTGGCCGTGTACGTTGGTATAACGACTCGGCAGCAACAAACCCTACCGCTGCTGCAGCAGCAATCCGTTCCTTCTCACTCCCCTGTACCTGTATTCTCGGCGGAAAAAGCAAACATATTCCCTACACGCCTATCTTGCACGCCGTAGCAAATCATCCCTCCCTGCAATCGATTGTCCTCACTGGTGAAAACCGCAACGAACTCAAGCGCGTCCTTGCACCGCTCTGTCGCAATCTCCGCATTGCCACCACCCCCACGCTACAGCAAGCAGTTCGCCATGCCATCAAGGATGCTTCCCGGTTTCTCGCAGCCCATTCCTCGTGCCACGAATATATCATCCTCTTCTCGCCCGGCGCAGCGAGCTTTGACGCATTTTCCAGCTATCGTGAGCGGGGAGTTGTATTTCAAAAGCTCGCCAAAACGGTGCGACTGCAGTAAAATAACGAGCGCTACTATGGCATCATCCCCTATTACTCCAAAACTCCTCCGTCATCTCGCTTCCCTCGCACGTGTCGCGCTGCAGGAGAAAGAAGCGGATCGGCTACTCCGCGATCTCCAGCGTATTACTGCGCTTTTCGGGGAACTCCAGAAACTCTCCATGCCGCACCACCTACAGGAAACATCCCACTCCGACGGTAGAGCGCGAGATGACGCTCCTTCGCCACAGCAAAGCGCGCGCGGTGCTGAAGCATTTCCGGAAACTGAACGGTCATTTCTCAAGTTGCCTCCCCTCTTTCAATGAAGCTTCCTCAGTTCCCCTACGCCGACCTTACCCTTGCTTCCCTCGCGCGAAAGCTCCGCGAGAAGGAATTTACTGCCCTAGAGCTCGCGCAGGCATACCTTGATCGCATCCATTCCCATGATCGCGAGATAGGAGCATTCTTAGCAACCTATTCCGATGAGGTGCTCCGTGCCGCAGAACAAGTTGACCTCGCGCTCGCGGAAGGAAAAGAACTTTCCCCTCTCGCCGGGGCACCAATTGCCTTGAAAGACAATATTCTTGTCGAAGGAAAGCTCACTACTGCCGCATCGCAGGTACTCGCTTCCTACATTGCGTCCTATGACGCCTATGTTGTTGAATTATTGAAAAAAGAAAGGGTGCTCATTTTGGGAAAAACCAATCTTGATGAGTTTGCAATGGGCTCCTCTACTGAGAATTCAAGCTTTCAAATTACAAGAAACCCCTACGATCCCTCGCGTGTGCCAGGAGGTTCCTCCGGAGGATCCGCCGCGGCAGTGGCGGCGCAGTTTTCCCTTGCCGCACTGGGAAGTGACACCGGTGGATCAATACGGCAGCCTGCAGCTTTTTGCGGCATCGTAGGACTCAAACCAACTTACGGAACTGTCTCGCGGCGGGGACTTATCGCGCTCGCATCGAGCTTTGACCAAATTGGACCAATGACAAAAACAGTAGCAGACGCAGCATTGCTTTATCGCGCAATCTGCGCCTACGACCCGCGCGATGCAACAAGTATTCCTCCAGAAAACCGCAGAGCAGCTCCACACAAAGGAGGAAAGCCCGTGCTGGGAGTCCCGCGCGAGTACACGAAAGCGCAAATGGACTCAGATGTAGAACATTCATTCGCGCAGACCATTCAATTCTTCCAAGATGCAGGATATCAAATAAAGCCTATTTCTCTTCCGCACTCCTCCTACGGGCTTGCCTGCTACTATATTATCCTCCCCGCAGAGGCAAGCGCGAACCTCGCGCGCTATGACGGCATTCGCTACAGCAGGCCGTCAAACCTCTCTGCAGCATCGCTTCCCGAACTCTATCAGGAAGTGCGCGCGAAATTTGGGAGCGAAGTAAAACGGCGTATCATCCTTGGCACTTTTGTGCTTTCATCGGGTTACTACGATGCATACTACCGCAAGGCGCAAGAAGCACGCGCGCTGATTACGCACGACTTCCGTGAAGCGTTTCAATCTGTCGACCTCATCCTTACCCCTACTACCCCGTCGCCCGCATTTAAGATCGGAGAGCGCGCTCAAGATCCTGTTGCAATGTACCTTGCCGATATTTTCACAATTCCCGCCAATATCGCCGGCGTGCCCGCAATTGCAATTCCCGCGCGCCACTACGACAGCGCGCTCCCCACAAGCTTCCAGCTCATTGCGCCTTGGTACCACGAGGAAGTACTCTTCCAGCTCGGAACGTGCTACGAGCGTCAATTTCTCCCTGAATAAACGCTGCGGGTGCGACCGGATTTGAACCGGCGATCTCCTCTGTGACAGAGAGGTGTGTT
>CAYOEP010000036.1:0-3510 GCA_964403045.1 uncultured Candidatus Saccharibacteria bacterium | reverse complement strand
CTCTATAGTGGAGATGGGCGGAGTTGAACCGCCGTCCAAAGGGGAAGCCTTGAATCATCTACGAGCGTAGTCCGAAAACCGGACAGGAAAAGATGCTCCAAGATTCTCGTTCTGCAAGGACTGGAGCGCTTCCTCACAGAACACAGCCTTCTCGTATAACACCGGGAAGAGCCGCAAAGGCGACGGCTCGCCGATGCCCGCCCATCTTATGCTGTGGACAGGATATTCCAGCTTACGCGTACGCGAGCGCTGGAGTAAGTCGTGATTTGGCAGTTATTGTCTTGCCAGATTACGGGATGGCGCCCGGCTCGCAATTCAAAGCTCCAATTCCCTTTGTCGAATCCCGTCATCCCCTCCGACGGTTGCTGGCGCCCAGTATAGCCCAGAAACAGCAAAAAGTCAATGTAGCGCTGCGGGAATGCAGGGCGGCGCCTTGGGGAAAACTTGCTTGACAGAGAATACCCCCTGGGGGTATACTCCCCCTATGCAGAAAACTACCCAACAGCGAGCATTGCGGCGGCTCAAAATTATTGAGGGGCAAGTGCGGGGCCTCCAGAAAATGGTCGGGGAAAGTGCCTATTGCATTGACATTCTCTGCCAGTCAATGGCGATCAAAGAGGCACTCTCCAGCGTGGAAGACCTCATCTTGGAGAACCACCTCGCAACCCATGTAAAGGACCAAATGAAGTCGGGGCAGGAAAGAAAGGCTGTACAAGAAGTAATCGCAATCTATAAGCTCGCGAAAAAGAAATAATGCAGCGCTCCTACAAAATAGAAAGCATGCGCTGCGCAAGCTGTGGGCACGCAATAGAAACTACGCTTCGCAAAATAGATGGCGTCCGCAGCGCATCTGCAAATTTCGCAACGGAATCCGTGCTCGTCGATTTTGACGCGCGCAAAGTGCATTTCGAGGATCTCGCCCGCGCCGTTGCCGCGCTTGGCTATTCCTTAAGGCAAAAGGAGGGCGAAGCGGCGGCACCCGAAGGGGCAACCAGGCATATTATGCTCAAGATCGCGGGAATGGATTCTCCCCACTGCGCCATGGTCGTGGAAGGAGTGCTGCGAAAGCTCCCCGGGGTGCACAACGTCGCGGTAGATTTTTCCAACCAGCGCGTGGATATTACATTCGCACCGCACAAGCTCAACACTGCGAGAATCCTCCGCGCCATCGCCGACGCAGGCTACAAGCCAGAGGATACAAGCGCGGCATCTGCAGAAGACAGGGAAGAAGATGTGCGCCAGCGGCACGTTGCGCTCCTCAAAAAGAAATTGATTGTGGGCGGCGTGCTTGCCATTGCCATCTTTCTCGGAAGCTTTCCGCAGCTTTTCCCCTTTGTCCCGAGCTTCCTCACTTCCCGATGGACACTCCTCGTTCTTGCCACCCCTGTGCAATTCTGGGTAGGAGCTCAGTTCTACAGCGGACTCAAGCTGCTCTTCAAATACCGCACCGCCGATATGAATACCCTCGTGGCCCTCGGCACGCTCGCGGCATACCTTTCCAGCGCCGCGGCGACTTTCTTTCCCCATCTCTTCACGCAAGGAGGGGCAAAGCCGCCAATCTATTTTGATACCGCAACGCTCATTATTGTCCTCATCCTGCTTGGAAAATACTTCGAGGCATTAATGAAGGGCAGGGCCTCAGAAGCAATCAAAAAACTCATCGGACTCCAGCCAAAAACCGCGCGCGTGGTCCGCAACGGAAAAGAGCAAGAACTGCCCGTCACGGAAGTGCTCGTTGGCGACACCATTATCGTAAGGCCCGGCGAGCGCGTGCCGGTAGACGGCGTGGTCATCGAGGGGGATTCGGAAATTGATGAGTCGATGGTAACCGGCGAATCAATGCCTGTGCACAAGCAAAAGGGCAGCACGGTCATTGGGAGCACTGTAAACACCTTCGGCACGTTCACGATGCGGGCAACCCGCGTGGGCAGCGACACCACCCTTGCCCGCATCATCAAAATGATAGAAGCGGCGCAAGGCTCAAAAGCCCCCATCCAGCGCCTTGCGGACATCGTTGCTTCCTACTTCGTGCCGGTAGTGATTGGCGTCGCAGTGCTCACCTTCGCAGTATGGTACCTTGTCGGCCCCCAACCCGCCTTCAATTTTGCTCTCATCAACTTTGTGGCAGTGCTCATTATTGCCTGCCCCTGCGCCCTCGGGCTCGCAACGCCAATGGCAATTATGGTTGCATCGGGAAGCGCGGCGCAAAAAGGAATTCTCGTAAAAGACGCTGCTTCACTCGAAATTGCGGCGAGAATAAACGCAATCGTGCTGGACAAAACAGGCACGCTGACGAAAGGCGCCCCCCAGCTCACCGACGCAATCCCGATTGGCGACACCTCGAAAGACGCGCTTGTGCGCCTCGCCGCCTCGATTGAGCAGCACTCGGAACATCCCCTCGCGAAGGCAATCCTGCAATATGCACGCCGCCATGCTCCCCAAAAGCCCTATGCACTCAGCAATTTTAAGGCAATGCCGGGAAAGGGAGTCCAGGGCATACTCAAGCTCAACGGTTCAAAGAAAGAAGTAGCACTGGGGAATAAGGAATTTCTCAAAAGCCTCGGCGTCTCACTCCCTGCAAAACTGCAAGCGGCAGAAAAGCTTGAGCAAGAGGGAAAGACGGCGATGTGGCTCGCGGTTGGCAAAGAGCTCCGAGGCGTTCTTGCGGTTGCCGACGTCATTAAAAAAGAAGCAAAGCACGTTGTTGCAGAGCTCCAAAAGAAAGGCATTGAGGTGTGGATGCTCACCGGCGACAACGCAAAGACTGCACAGGCAATCGCACGGCAGGCAGGAATTACCCATGTGATGAGCGAAGTGCTCCCCGAGCAGAAAGCGGACAAAATTGCCGAACTGCAGCGGAAAGGAAAAGTCGTCGCGATGGTAGGAGACGGCATCAATGACACACCCGCCCTCACACAGGCGAACGTAGGCATTGCAATGGGAGGAGGAACCGATATCGCAATGGAGTCCGCCAACATCACCCTGATGCGCGGCGACCTTACGCTGATTCCGGAAGTCCTCCGCCTCGCAAAAACAACGATGCGCATCATACGACAAAACCTCTTTTGGGCATTCTTCTACAATTCCGCGTTCATTCCCGTTGCGGCGGGAGTGCTCTACCCCGCATTTGGCATTCTCCTCAGTCCCATTTTTGCCGCAGTCGCCATGGCAATGAGCTCGCTCTCAGTCGTCCTTAACTCGTTAAGGCTCAAAAGTACGTAGGATTTGCAGTTGACGCAGTGCAAAAACTCAGCTAGCATAAGAGAGCGAACTGAACGCAAGAGACCATTCCGAAGCACTACAGGGTAAATAATCAAATAACCGCGAAAGCGCTCCGAGTAATCGATGACGAAGGGAAAAATCTCGGGGTGCTTTCGCTTGAAGAGGCACGCCGCCTTGCGGAAGAAAAAGGGCTTGATCTTATCGAAATTGCGCCCCAAGCAGATCCTCCTGTCGCGCGGGTGATGAACTTCGACAAGTACCGCTATCTCCAAGAGAAGGCGGAAAAGA
>CAYOEP010000035.1:0-3705 GCA_964403045.1 uncultured Candidatus Saccharibacteria bacterium | reverse complement strand
GGGCAATTAGCTCAGGGGTAGAGCGCTTCGTTGACATCGAAGAGGTCGCTGGTTCGAATCCAGCATTGCCCACCAAAAAGTCAACCAGATCAAAAAGTCAATTCCTGACTTTTGAAAAATGCCGCCCCGCAGGCGCGACAAAATTGCCTAATACGGCGCGGCGCACTTTGTCTAGGGGTTGTAGAAGCACGCGGGAAAATTAAGGTGCAGAAATTTCCCTTTTATTTCTCTTTGCAGGTGTTATGTATTATACTGAAAAAGGGAAAAGAGAAGAGCTTGAAATATGCTTAATCGAAAGGAGCTGGCGAGTTACATAAAAACGTCGCTGGCGCGGGGAAAATCGAAAGAAGAGATTTATAAAAATTTGCTGAATGAGGGCTGTAGTGTTGATGCTATCCAGGAAGGTTTTGACGTCGTAACCAGCGAAAGAGAACGAGAGGATACCTCCAAAAGAACAATTAGGATTATTGTCACGTTTGGCGCTGTGTTGGTTGGGGTGGGGATTTTTTCCTTTATCGCCGCGAATTGGCAAGCGATGGCAAAGTCGGTGAAAATTTTTATTATCATTGCCGCAATGCTGGCTTCTTACGCCGCTGGATGGCAGTTGAAGGAAAAAATGAATTTTTCAAAAACTGGTGGAGCCCTCATTTTGCTGGGGACAATAATCTATGGCGGCGGCATCTTTTTGGTAGCTCAGATGTTTCACATTCGCGCTCATTGGCCTGACGGTTTTATTTTGTGGATGATTGGTGCTGTTGCCGTGGCGTATGCTCTGGAATCTTATCCGGTATTTTACCTTGCTATTCTCGTGGGGAGCGTTGCGATTTTCGGACATCCATTTGCTCTCTTGCGCGAATTTGGGTTTCACTCTTTTCTCTTGACCTCTTCATTGCTGCTATTTGTTGCTACTATAACTACATTCCTTATAGGCTGGGCAATGCGTAAAAAG
The DNA here is from genome assembly GCA_964403045.1 of uncultured Candidatus Saccharibacteria bacterium. GTDB lineage: Bacteria > Patescibacteriota > Minisyncoccia > UBA6257 > 2-01-FULL-56-20 > CAYOEP01. Next base: position 2,756 of record CAYOEP010000035.1, on the reverse strand, counting down.
GTGCCGCCTGAATTGAGGGAATTTTACTAATATGCTTGGACTTTTTTATACCATCTTTGATTTGCTTTTCCCAATCCTGCTTGTCGTAATAATCGTCCTGGTGGCGTCCTGGATTATTAGACACAGAAAAAAGAAACATGTATTGCAGGATAGGGAATGGTACTTTAGGTTGGCGTTTTCGAGAGAAGACGCAGTGAGCCAGTTATTTTTCCTCCTATCTTTCTTCTTCTTCGGTGTAACGCTGTTGGCGCTCAACAGGGATTTTGGTGACCTATTGTCATGGCGCGTAATTCTCTTTATCACTTCCATAGTTGGCTTAGTGGGGGCGTATTATTTCAAAATAATCTATACTCTTGCATTTAGTTTGATCGGGCTTGCGGCTTGGTGGGGTGCGCAGGCGATGGAGTGGTCAGATTTGCAGGGCAAAGATATAAAAATTTCAGCGGCATTTACTGGCCTTGTCCTTATTGCCATCCTCTTTTATGCGCTTGGTCGCCTGTACGAGAGGGAAATGAAACTGAAAAGACTTGCACTTGTTTTTCTTATCCTTGGGATTATTCCTGTCACTGGCGTATTGTTCTTTCTTTCCACAAGGCAGGGAATTAGGATCTTAGGCCATATGACCGAGGGGAAGCCATTTTTTGCTTCATGGCAAATTACTTTGTCATTACTTGTTTTTGCTGCTGCAATTGTCGGTGTGATGCTTTATGCTGCCAGCAAGAAGCTGGTCCCACCTTTGGAACTTATCGCCGTTTTTTGCTTGGCGGCACTCTTCGGCGTTATTGCCTTCCTTCCTGAGCAATTTGCGCGCGCTGGCATAGGGCCTCCTTATAGCGTTGGGGTGCATAGGGGAGGACTTGGACTTTCGGGAAATGAGTTGTTCTGGGCGTTGGTTTTTAACCTCGCAGTATTTCTTGAATTACTCGGACTAATCCTTGCTGGTTACTTCAAGAAAGAAAGATGGCTTGTCAACTTGGGCGCCTTTTTCTTGTCGCTGCTGATCATTGTGAAGTATTTTGACTGGTTTTTCACATTTCTTGACAAGAGCGTTTTCTTCATTGGTGCAGGTGCGCTGCTTTTCATGGTTGGCTGGTTTATGGAAAGAGGGAGGCGCTATATATTGCAAGGCATCAGATCTGAACCGCGGCAAATTTCGCAGTAGTTATGCAAGCAACGAAGCAGACAAAATTCATTTTGGCGGTGGCACTGCAAGTGTTGATCATCTTTGCGATAGTTGCTTTTAAGGTGGCGGTACTTGCGGGTGGTACTGAAGTAATATTGAAAATAGAACCTGTTGACCCAAGAGATATCCTGCGGGGCGACTATGTGGCGTTTCGGTACAACATTTCAAACCTCGATCCGTATCTGTTTGGCAATGAGCAGGTGAGAGATGGCGATACGGTGTATGTGATTCTCCGTCGGAGCGGAAAGTATTGGACGGCGCAAAGGGCACAGAAAACGAAGCCCACTGCTGATGATCAGGTGTTTATCAAGGGAAAGGTAGTGAGCGGTGGCCTGAAGAGTAGGTCAGATCCCTTCTCTGATGGGTATTTTCGCGGCTCTTCTATTCATGTAGTGTATGGGATTGAGGAGTACTATATTCCAGAAGGAAGCGGGAGTGAATTCAATTTTGGGGGAAGTGGAGCATTTGCGAAGATTTCTGTGGATAGAAACGGGAACGCTGCCCTAAAGCAAATTTATGTGAATGGCAAGCCGTGGCCGTGAGTAGGTTAATCTGTTGCATCTTTGGGAGTCTCGCATATAATGGGAGAGAGCGCGTGTAGTTCAATGGTAGAACGCCGTCCTGATAAGACGGAGGTCGATGGTTCGATTCCATCCACGCGCACTGTGGATGCTCGTGTGGAGTGCAGCAAGGTGCGGCTCATCTATGAATGCGCCGAGTTTCTTGCGGTTGCAAAGCCGTCCGGGATGCTGACTCATCCTGCCCGTATACGGGACTGGGAGCACGAGCCCTCCGTCGCTTCGTGGGCAGTCGCGCGCTATCCGGAAATCCGCGAGGTAGGCGATAATCCCTTGCTCCGCCCGGGGATTGTCCACCGCCTTGATCGCGATACCTCGGGAGTACTGCTTATTGCGCGGACGGAGCGATCGTTTCGCTATCTCCAGTCGCTGTTCCGCGAGCGGAAGATGCAGAAAGAATACATCGCGATTGTCGCGGGCGCCGTGCGGGGAAGAGGAACACTGCGGGCGAAAATTGGCATCAAGCGGGGCACCATAAAGCGTTCAGTATTTGCGCGCGGGGTTAAGCAGCGGAAAGAGGCAATCACTGAGTACATAGGAATTCCCTGCGGCACGGGGGCGCATTGCCGCTATTCCTGCCTCCTTCTGCGCCCGAAAACTGGGAGAACGCACCAGATTCGGGTACAGCTTGCCGGCATTGGCCACCCAGTGCTCGGTGATCGGATCTACGGGCGAAAGTTCGCGAAGGATGCGCCGCGCCTGCTGCTCCACGCCTCTGCCCTCGAATTTACCCGGCAGGAAGGCAAGAGAATCCGTATCGAGGCGGCGCTCCCCGAGGTATTCTCTTCCATATGTCCCCAAGAATGCCTGGAGAAGTTATCCACATAGCGGGCGTTGTGGTAGGAGCAACGGGTGCTATCCTATAAGAGGTAACTCTTTATGTCAGAAAGGTCGAATTAACTTTACGAGAAAGGTTTCAAAGAAATGGACACAAAGGGAACGCAAGTACGGGGATTTACCCTCATTGAGCTGCTCGTCGTAATTGCGATTATCGC
>CAYOEP010000034.1:0-4238 GCA_964403045.1 uncultured Candidatus Saccharibacteria bacterium | reverse complement strand
GTTTGTGGTAGGTACGGTTGTTGAAAAATTTTGGAAAATAAAATATCCGCCAATAACTATTGCAACAACTATTACTCCAATTAAAAGGTTGTCTTTCATATTATATTTAAATTTTAAGTCAAACAGGTTATGAAGCTTCTCTTTGCTAGAACGAAAAATTTATTCCATAAAGCCCGCACATAGCTACGATGTTTTCATTGCAGCAAAAGCGATGGGTTTTGAGAAAATGGTGAAGCAGGGCGGAGGGTGGAAAAAATCATGATGCCGCTTGACTGATGAGCAAAGACGAAAGAAAATGCGGGTACAGCTCTTCACAATCTCTTTTTCTTTTCTCTTTTTCCCCTGCATCTCCAGAAGGAGGAATTATGGCGGACGATGCCCAGACGAATTCTGCTCCCGACCAATCTCTGCATCCTCTCTACGGCGTGAAGGGGTGGCTGCAGTTTTTTGTTGTTGTAAACCGCTTTGTAAGACCTTTTACAACTCTGATCAGTGTCCTCCTCGCATCAGCAGATGCCTCGGAAATCGCCCGACAGGGTCATATCCTTTTCAGCACGTTCCTCTACAGCTCGCTTTTGGTCGACGAATTCCTCGCACTCCAATGGTTCCTCATCGCGGGGAAGTTGGCACGCATCGAGGCAGGCGCCGTCCAGACGACCAGGCGTTGGCTCGCCATCACATTGGGAGTGCATCTATTCTACTCCACCCTTATGCCATATATCGCATTGCTAGATTGGGGAACATTACCAATAGATCTCACCCTTGAGAAAAACATCTTCTTTGGTCTTGCAGCAATTGTGCAGTTTGTCGTTTGGTATTCCTACTTTAATTTCTCCCGCCGCGTGCGCGCCACCTACCCTGACTGGAATGCATAACCATAATGCCGCCCCCCGCACGGGGCGGCTTTTTTGGTACAGTAGCATTTGGCTCGCCCGCCGTGGTACGATAGGAACGATGGAAATTGCATTCGTGACCAGCAACAGGGGGAAATTTTTAGAATTGCGCGACACTCTCGATATCCCGCTCTCTCAAGTTGAAATCGATCTTCCTGAAATCCAAGAACTTCGGCTCGCGGCAGTCGTCCGCGCGAAACTTCAAGCCGCATTTTCAAGGCTCCATAAGCCATGCATTGTCGAAGACACTTCTCTCTCACTCCGTTGCCTCAATGGCTTGCCCGGCCCCTTCATCAAATGGTTTCTCGCAACGGTGGGCAACGAGGGAATATATGAGATTGCCAGGCGGATGGGCGACAACCACGCAACTGCAACCACTGTTATCGGCTATTGTGACGCCAAGGGAACACCCGCGCTCTTCCGTGGAGAAATAGACGGCACAATTGTGTCGCCGCAAGGCAAACAGGGTTTCGGATGGGACGCAATTTTCCAACCGGAGGGGTCGGCGCGCACCTTTGCGCAGATGCCGGCAGAAGAAAAAGCAAAATGCAGCATGCGAGCACAGGCAGTGCGGCAGCTTGCCGATTTTCTTCAAAGCACAAGATCTTGACGCATTGCTCTTCCATTTCTTACACTAACCCCTGCACCAACCCTTGCTCTTTCATTTCATCCACTTCGGGAGGTCGCAATGGGAGGTAAAGCAGAGCGTGATTTTCAAGTTGGAGATCGCTGTTTCCTAAAGCGCCCCGGTGCGGAACCTGTCGAATGCATTATTCTCGACAAAGAGGTGGACGGGGAGGTTATCGCCTTCGTACTCCAAGAAACGCACACCAGGCGATCGGAAATCGTGGCAAAAAACCAATTCGCACCCAGTCCTCCTTGGAGCATTGAAGAAATTCCATAACCACCTGACTCCGGCAAGCGCCGGAGTTTTTTTTCCGCGCGATCCCTGCTAATATTGCGGCAATGCAGCTACGGACATTTCCCGAAGCGGTTTCTTTCCTTAATTCCCGCGTTCCCCGCAAGGCAAACTTTCCTGTGCAAGGAGTGGCCGGATGGAGGCGAGCAAAAGAATTTATGCAGCAGTTGGGCAATCCCCAAAACACCCTGCGCGTCATCCATATCGCGGGAACCTCGGGGAAGGGATCTACCGCTTACCTCATCAGTAAAATCCTCTGCGCGCAAGGCCTGAAAGTCGGCCTACACCTCTCCCCCCACCTGCTCGACATCAGAGAACGGATCCAGTATTGCAATATCCCCATCACGAAAAAAGAGTTCGTGCGAACCCTCCAGCGCGCGCTTCCCGCCATCGCGCGCATGCAAAAGTCAAAATGGGGTATGCCGACTTATTTTGAAATTCTTGCCGGAATGGCATTTCTATTTTTCCAGCAGCGCCGCGTTGACTATGCCGTGGTAGAAACAGGGCTCGGCGGGCGCTACGATGGTACTAATGTAATCACGCGCCGCGACAAGCTCGCGGTACTCACCAGCATCGGCCTCGACCACACAAAGATTCTCGGCACATCACTTACAGCAATCGCCGCCGAGAAGGCAGCGATAATCCCTTCGCGCGGCACCGCCATTACCATCCAGCAACGCTCCCACGTGAATGCACTTCTCTCGCGTATAGCGGCAGAGAAAAAAGCGCGCCTCCTTGTCGTCCGGCGCCGCTCCACATGGCGCCTGCAGGAAGTCTCTCTGCGAGGAACGCGGTTCTCATTTCAGGATGGCGGGCAGAATATCTCCTGCACAACATCACTTCTCGGGGCGCATCAAGCAGAAAATAGCGCGCTCGCACTCAAGGCCATATTTTTCCTCAGCAAGCGGGATGGGTTTTCTTTGTCAATTCCCCGCATTCGCGTGGCACTCGCACACGCGCACTTTCCGGGACGTCTCGAGCTCCGCTGGCGCGGCACCACGCCAATACTGCTTGACGTCGCGCACAATCCCCAAAAGATGCGTGCACTCGCTGCATCACTCAAGCTTCTCTTCCCAGGCCGCACGTTTACTGTGCTCCTCGCTGTGAAAGCCAACAAACACTACTCCGCAATGCTTGACGCACTCACCCCAATTGCACGCCAGTTTTTCCTTACTTCGTTTTCTTCGTCTCAAGACCTTGCGCATTCTTCTGTGCCACTCCAAAAGCTCGCCGCAGCGCTGGCCAAGCGCGGGCAAATGCGGAAGCGAGTGCTTCCCAGTCCCCGACTTGCGCTCCGCGCCGCGCTTGCCAGTGCAGGCACAAGCCCAATTCTTATCACTGGATCAATTTACTTCATAGGGGAACTCTATCGCGATATCCTTGCCGCCTCTTCAAAACATCCCCCAAAACATTTACAATACAAGAGCAATGAATAACTCCCTGCTGCACCAATTCCCCTTCCTCGAGCGCGTTGTTTTTGGCAATGCTGTGTGGGCATACCTGCTCTCTTTCTTTATCTTCCTTGCTCTCGCGCTTGTATTCGCTATTTTCCAGAAAGTGCTTCTGACACGACTTGAACGACTTGCAAAGAAAACGAAAACCGATATTGATGACGCGGTTATCGAGATTGTAGGCAACATACGGCCCCCTTTCTATTTCTTCCTCGCATTCTATCTCGCCATTTCCAGCCTCACTATTCCCGAATGGTTGCAGAAAATTATTTACGCGGTTCTCATCATTTGGATTGTCGCTCTCGTGGTGCGCGCCACAGGAATTTTTGTACAGCATCTTTTCAAAAAAGTCGCCACCAAGGAGCACAAGCGGGGTACACAGGCAGCGCTCCTTACCGCGAGCCGTGTGGTGCAAGGAGTCCTCTGGGCAATAGGAATACTCCTCGTGCTTTCAAATCTTGGATTTGATGTTTCATCGCTCATTGCAGGACTCGGCATCGGCGGCATTGCGGTCGCGCTCGCCGTGCAAAACATCCTCAGCGACCTTTTCAGCTCCTTTACTATCCTCGTTGATAAACCCTTTGTGCCAGGCGATTTCATCGTCGTTGGCGAGCATATGGGTGTTGTGGAAAAAATAGGAATTAAGACAACGCGCCTCCGCGCGCTTCAAGGCGAAGAAATTGTCATTTCGAACCGCGAGCTTACTGCCACCCGCATTCAAAACTTTAAACGAATGAAAGCGCGGCGTGTTCTTTTCCGCATTGGCGTAGTATACGAAACACCCTCCGAGCTATTGGAGCAAATCCCAGATCTCGTCCGCGGCATCATCACGCGCCAAAAAAATGTGACCTTTGACCGCGCGCATTTCAGTTCCTTTGATGATTCTTCGCTCACCTTCGAGATTGTGTACTACGTTAACAGCGGCGACTACAAGGAATATATGGATGTTCATCAGCGCATCCTGTTCGCGATCAA
>CAYOEP010000033.1:0-4339 GCA_964403045.1 uncultured Candidatus Saccharibacteria bacterium | reverse complement strand
GGCGGGGGCGGCGACAACGACTGGACGATCAGCGGCACCCAGATGTATGCCAACACCTCGGTGACAAGCGTGGGTATCGGGACGACCAATCCTGCAAGCGCAAGCATTTTGCACTTGGCGAATGACGGAGATACGCAACTGCGGATAGAATCTGCGTCGAATGCGAGATTCGATGCGCCGAATCTCTATACAAAACGTGCACGAGGCACTATTGCGGCCCCTGCTGTGGTACAGGATAGCGACTTTCTACTTGATCTCAGCGCGTTGGGGTATGAGGGAAGTACATATTACCGCGCGGGGGAGATTACCGTTGCGGTAGATGGCACGCCGAGCGGGAATAGAGTGCCAAGTAAAATTACTTTTTCTACTGCAGATACTACCAACGGGCTGCAAAAGCGATTTGTCATTCGATCTGATGGAAAAGTAGGTGTTGGAACTACGACTCCCTCGGAAGCATTGCATATAGAAACTGGTGGTAATGATACTACAAAAACAGGAATACTTGTGAGCTTAAATGGCAAGGAGGTAGCCCGGTTAAAGTCTGGAAGCTATAACTACGCACAAGGAGTGCTGGAGCTCTATAATAATTCAGGAGCTTTGAAGACAAAGATTACTTCAGACCACGGTTACTCGTTTTTCAATGGAGCACATGTAGGTATTGGCACGGCGAACCCTGCAGCTTATCGATTAGAAGTGATGGCACAAACCGGCGATAGTGGAGCAATAAAGGCAAGCGCTGTGAGCAGTGGCGATGATTCGATTGTGGTGAGCGGATATTTGGTAATAGACACCATTTCGGGTGCAGGTCCGCCTCCTTCAGGAGATTGTACTGTATCGAATGCGGGAAGGATGAAGTTCAATGTTACTGATAATAATCTCTATATCTGTAACGGCTCCACTTGGATAGCAAAGTAGGAGCTAAATTCCCCTACTCAAAATGTGTACGTGTTGCCAGGTGCGCCACCTTTTCGGCGAGGAGGGGATGGGCGCGGAGTGAAGGGTCATTTCTGAAAAGGCGTTGCGCCGCGCGGCGGCTTGCGGCCACAAGCTGGATGTCTTGAATGCCGCGCATTACGATGTCGGGAAATCCTGTCTGCTCCTTGCCGAGGAATTCACCAGGGCCGCGCAGTGCAAGATCTTTTTCCGCGAGCTCAAACCCGTTCTTTGCTGTGACGATTGCCTGCAGGCGAGCAATTGTGGTGGGAGAGTTAGAGTCGGTGAAGAGAAAACAATATGCTTGCTTTTCTCTTCGCCCGACGCGTCCGCGGAACTGATAGAGCTGGGCAAGTCCGAACCGTTCACTTCCCTCAATCATCATTACCGTCGCGTTGGGCGCATCGACACCTACCTCGATCACCGAGGTTGCAACAAGAACATCGATGTCCCCGCGGTAGAACGCTTGCATAATTTCTTCTTTTTCTCGCGCTTTCATTTGGCCGTGCAGCATCGCCACGCGGAGATCCGGAAAGATTTTTGAGGAAAGTTTTTCGTATTCCTCCTTCACCGATTTGACTTCCAGCGCTTTGTAGAGGCGCCGCTGTGCTTCTTGGGGCTGTGCGCTTGCTTCCTCGGGAGGATCAATGCGCGGACACACGACGAATGCCTGGTTGCCGTGCTGGATTTGTTCCCGGATAAACCGGTAGGCGGCGGCACGACGGTGCGGGGGGATAATTTTGGTAATGACAGGCTTTCGCCCCTCCGGAAGTTCAGTGATGGTGGAGACATCAAGGTCACCGAAAATGGTGAGGGTGAGGGTGCGCGGGATAGGAGTGGCAGACATACTGAGGAAGTGAGGAGCAGAAGCGGCGGCATCCTTGGATGGGGAGTGCGCGAGCGCTGCCCGCTGTGCCACACCGAAGCGGTGCTGTTCATCAACAATGACGAGCGCGAGACGGTGGAACGCGATGTCTTTTTGCAGGAGCGCGTGGGTGCCAATTATGATATCTACCTCTCCCTTTTGCAGCATTGCCTTGAGGGAGGGTTTTTTGATGTCGCCGCGCACATTCTCTTCCCAGAAGACCTCCGCACTGCTCCTCGTCAGCAGTGCGATAGTCGGCCGAGGGGAAAGCGGAGATGCGCCCGATCGATAGATATGGGAAGCAAGCGTGGTGAATGTTGCGAAGTGTTGGCGAGCGAGAATTTCGGTAGGCGCCATCAGGGCAGTTTGAAACCCTTGCGCCTGCGCCATAAAGGCCGCGATTGCCGCGACAACAGTTTTTCCCGATCCTACATCACCCTGCAGGAGGCGGTACATAGGAGCGGGCTGCTGCATATCCTTGAGAATCTCCCATACACAGCGCTTTTGGGAGGGAGTGAGCGTGAAAGGGAGTGAGCTGGCGAGCTGGCGGAGCGTTGCGAGGCGAAGGGGAATGGCGGGAGCGTGCTTTTTTGCGAGCTCGGCACGGGTTAACAGGTGCCACACCTGGAGCAGGAAAAGGTTCTCAAAGGCAAATCTCTTTTTCGCGCGCGTTGCTTCGGCGAGGGATGCAGGAAAGTGCACAGCACGGATTGCGCGTTCAAGTGTAGGGAAATTTTCTTGCCGGAGTACGAATTCAGGGAGCCATTCTTCGAGTGGTTCAAGCCGCGCGAGGATAGTTTGGATAAGGAATCGGAGAATCCGCGAGGTGAGCTGTTTGGTCTCGGGGTAGACAGGCACAAGGCGCGCGGTATGCCGCGTCTCCTTACCCTGGAGGATTTCATAGGAGGGATGGAGTAGCCGCAACTCGTTTCCTTGGGCATATTCTGCTTTGCCCGCGACGCTGACGCGCGTGCCCGGCGTGAGCGTTTTCGCGAGGTAGGGTTGATGGAACCAGACTGCCTTGATGGAGCCGCTGTCATCTTGAATGGTCACTTCGGTCAGGGTGATTTTTCTCTTCCAGCTCCTCCGCGCCGATGACTTCGTCACGACTCCCTGGACAGTCGCGCGCATTCCTTCCTTGAGGCTGGCGATGGGCACGATGCGGGAAAAATCGTCATAGCGGTAGGGGAAGTGCCAGAGGAGATCACGCACGGTGGTAATGCCGAGCCGTTCGAGGGGGCGAAGGTAGCGTGCGGTGAGTCGCCCAAGGGAGACAAGGGGGGCATCAATGGAAATCATACGTTGCGGTTAGGGCAGTGCGTCGAGAAAGACAGGGCCATACTCTTGCAGGAGTTCGTCGTCCGCGCCGTATGCTTGCATGAGGTAGTAGCGCGGCTTGTGGAGCGTGTCGTCGACAAGGCGAAGGGTATACGGGCCTACAGTTTCTGGATTGTTTTGCCGCAGCAGCTCTTGGAATCCGCCTTGCGCTTGAGGGGATCGCTGCACAATGACCAGCGAAGTTGCAGAGGGGATTTCCTGCCAGCCTAGTTCGATTTGATTATTCACATGCCGCGCCCAAAAGTGTTCAGTGGGGTCGGGAAGCTCCGTACTGGATACTTTCAGCTCGGGAGTATAGAACGTGCCTTCTTGGGCAGGGGGCTGATTTGAAGAAGGCGTACCATTGGATTCTTGGTTTTGTTCCGGAGAGGAGTTCGATTTGTTGGTATCGGTATTGGAGGCCGGAGGCGGGGAGGAGGAAGTTCCCGTGCCACCCTGCTGGTTTGAGGAATGGGATGAAGAGGAAGGCGGGGGGGAGGTGGCGCCGTTGCTGTCGTCTTGGGAGGAGGATTCCTGCGCGGCGGCAAGTTCTTCGGATTGCCAAAGTACTGCCCCGCCGCCACCTTCAGTAGTAGCGTGCTGTTCGGCAACCGCCTGGAACGCGTAGAGGTACTGCGTGAGGTCTTCACCGCTGACGACAATTTCTGCCGAGCCACTTGTGATACCGTTAGGGATTACTACCTCTTTCCAAAACTCCCAATTGCTGTGAGAAGAACGTTTTGCACGGAAAACGCGGACGACAGACGTGCCGTCAGGAAGGTTTGTCCATTTTACGAGAAACCTATTTTCCTGTACTTCATAGGAAATATTGGGCGTGGGCATCGCGGGAGAAGTTGTAGTGTGGGGCTTGGCGGCTTTTTTCTCGACTACGATAGAGCGTGAGGTGACTGCACCAATGACAGCGAGGATGGTGATAACAACTATACCTCCAACTACTCCTATCGCGATGCCTCGATGCTGCATGCTTCCATTGTAGAACGTTGCCTCGCTGACTTCAACGAGTGGAGAGGTTGAAGATTTTTGTCCCCCCACTAGGACTCGAACCTAGAACCACCTGGTTAAGAGCCAGTTGCTCTACCAATTGAGCTATGGGGGGTGTGCATAACTTATTGTAGCGATTTTTTTGGGGGATGCAATATAATAACAAGCGATGGGAACCCCCCCAAAGTTTAAAAGAAAGTCGGTAAAACGCCGCCGCCGCAA
>CAYOEP010000032.1:0-5480 GCA_964403045.1 uncultured Candidatus Saccharibacteria bacterium | reverse complement strand
TGCTGTTTTTGAGCCATGTTGCAAAGCTTGCCCGCGGAATTTGGACTTCCATTTCTCCCAGTGTGATTTCCCACAGTTTGCGAAGATCCATAGGCAAGCTTCCGTTGATTAAGTTTATTATATTCCCCCTGCGGGCGTTGGCAATAAACTGTGCATTAAATGTTGAAAACTTTCCTTTCTCATACCCCAGTTCCTTGCGGCAAGAAAGGATATTTGCTAGGATGGGTGGTATATGTCCTTCACGTATCGGCCGAAAAAGAAAAAACGGGCGGGGACACACGGATTTCGCAAGCGGCAATCAAGCGCGGGAGGAAGGAAGGTGATAAAGAGGAGGAGAGCGAAAGGGAGAAAGCGCCTCACGCCGTGAGCGACAAGAGAATAGCGACTATGCTCAAGAAGCACCTGCGGCTTTCGGGGGAGGAGGTTGCGGAAATACGGCGCCGCCACGCGAAAATCCTCACCTGCAGGGAGGAAGGAAAGTTTTCACTCGCGCTTTTTTTCAGGGAACGCACGGGGAATTGGGGCAACAGGTTTGCGGTTGTGGTGGCAGGAGGAAAGGGAAAAAGTGTGGCGCGGAATCGCCTCCGGCGGAAACTCTACGAGAGACTTCGTAAGTTCACTGCGCCGGGGAGATGTTGCTACGACGTGGTGGTCGCGGTAAAGATTGCTGCGCCGCCCTCGCCTGCCCAAGAGGAAGCAATAGGCGCGCGAATGGAATCGGTACTCGGCGCGTTTTTTACTGAAGGTGAATAGCGTATGGTTGCGTTTTGGAATACCTTTATCCACGATCCCCTTCTGAATCTCTTGATATTTTTCTACAACACGGTTGCGTTTGGCGACCTTGGGGTTGCGATTATTCTCCTCACCATCCTCGTGCGGCTTCTCTTGTTTCCCCTCTTCCATAAGAGTACGAGGCAGCAGGTACTGCTCCAGAAGATACAGCCAAAAATTGCCGAGATAAAGAAGAAGCATAAGAAAAACTTGCAAAAGCAGGGAGAAGAACTTATGGCGCTCTACAAAGAGCACAACATCAGTCCATTTGCGGGATTGGGGGTAATGGTGGTGCAAATCCCCGTCCTCATCGCAATTTATCGGATTTTTCTCAATATCTTCAAAGATGGTGCACTGCGCGGCCTCTATGGCTTTATTGCGGCGCCGCAGACACTGCATCATATCTCTCTTGGTTTTCTCGATCTCCAGCAGCCGAGCTACGTCCTCGCGGTGATTGCGGCGGCACTGCAGTACGGGCAGCTGCGTCTCCTCCAGAGATCACCGCAGGGGAAAGTAGAGGGAAAGGCGAAGATGGTGCAGGGAATGATGGCGGGCATTATGCCGCTGTTTATCTTTTTCTTTCTTGTGAAGCTCCCCGCGGCACTCGGCGTCTACTTGCTTACCACCATTCTTTTCTCTATAATCCAGCAAGAAGTCATTAAGAGAAAATTGGAACATGATGCAGGATTGGAAGGAATTCGTACAGAAGACAATTGAATTACTCGGGTTTGATGACTACGCGATCCAGATTGATGAGGAAAACAGGCGCGGCGCCATCTTCATCCACGGCCATCAAAAACTCATCCAGGAGCACCTCCCCCTCTTGGTAAAGAACATCAACTACCTCATTCAGCTGATTGCGCGGAAGCAGCAGACGGTACCGCTCTTTTTTGACATCAACAATTATCGGAAAGAGCGGGAAAACCTTATTGTGGAGCTCGCGCGCGCCGCGGCGCGGAAAGCATGCGCGACAAAATCAGAAGTGCCGCTCCCCGCGATGAACGCATACGAGCGGCGGATTGTGCATCTTACACTCGCTACCCACCCCGACGTGAGGACAGAAAGCCAGGGGGTAGGAAAAGGGAGATTCGTGGTGGTGAAGCTTATAGAAGAAGCGCCAGCCGAGGCGGCGAAAGAAGAAGCGTGAGCAAAACCTCCTCCGCCTAGGAAGAAATAGGAAGAAAAACTACTGCGCGTTCCCGCTGTTTGGCGTAAGCCCTTCGCCAATTCTTTTCAGCGCTTCGTCGATATGGATGACGTAGAGTCGCTGATCGTAGCGGTTCACGAGATAGAGATCGTTGCCGAATACTTTGAGATTTACCGCGTCTACATTCACCTTGGGGTCATCGAAGATGAGGATCGAGGAGCCGTCCTTCGGATCGATTTTTCGGAATCGGTCGAGGGTGAAGAATGCTTTCGCGAAGTAGTCGTCCGGAAGCTCGTGGGAGAGAAAGTCATTTTCGTTTCTCGGCACTGCGCAGTAGAGGGCGGCTATCTCTTCACGCGCCCTGCCGGTGTCGCCTTCGGTAGTGATACGGGAGTCGAAAGCACACTTCGTGGGGAAAGTTATAAAGGGGACCGCGAGGGTTCGTTCCGGGAGTGATATAGAATAGGCGCTATTTTTACTTACGAGGGAGGGTTGTGAAATATAGGTAATTTTTGCAGATCCAAGTGCACTCCATTTTGTTACCATGCCTTGCGTTTGATCATCTACAAGAGAGATAGTTTTCTCAGCAACGGAAACTTTCCACACACTTCCTTCTGCCTCTGCAGAGGGCGGGGAGTAGAGCACAACCTCATCGGGCTTTGGCCATGCAACCCTCATATCCTGCTGATAAATGCTGAGGAGCGGCTGGGGGGAAGGTGTCTTTGCGGCAAGGTCGAGTATCGCGAGCGAGCTTTTTCCGGAAGGCGGCGGGGAAGTGAGATATACCAGCTTTGCGCCGGTGGGAGCCCACGCAGCAGAGGAGATTGCCCCGTCACTAATGAGCTGCCATACTCGCGATGACGTATTGAAAAATGAATATAATTTCTTTCCTTCTCGGTCGCTTGACATGGCAAGAATATATTTCCCGTCTGATGAAAATGAGGCAGCTGCGAGGGACGGGTCAGTGCTGTCGCTGAGCACCTCTTCTTTCTTATTGGCAATTTTTATTACCTTGCCGTCTGGTTGAATAAGCAGCACGCTGCCGTCTTCGCGCACGAAGTAGTCCAGCACCGGGTTCTGTGCAACTGCTTCAAATACCGCGCGGGTTTTTTCGCTGAGCTTTGTGGGATCGACGACCGGGAGGAGGTTCCCTTCTTTGTCGATAAGGCCGCCGGTTCCAGTAGTTGGCTGCGGCGGAGTGCCAGGAGGGAGAAGTCCTCCCTGTGACGTGCCAGGCTCGTGCTCCCCTGGGGGCGTCACCGAAGTTCCTCTGCCAAAGAGGAAGTAGGCAATCAGAATAATTGCTACAATGACCGCGATAACCCCGATGATAGAAAGAATACGTTTCATATTTTGGTGCTCACTTTCCTGCTCTTAAAATTTATCTTACAAATAAGAATTAAAGACTGCAACGGTCTTGCCCGCAGCCGGAAACTGGCTTACACACAATGCGGTATATTCGTCCATACCTAACACGCTGCGGCACATAGTGGGGATTATTTTGGCCCGCTGGGCAAGTTGTAATCCCCCCTGCCCCTCTCCCGCTCGTATGTTTTTCTAACGCCGGATTTTGTAATTGGGTAATTTCTGGATTGATGGTGTTAAAAATAAGAGCCGCGCCTGCGAGGAGTAATATTCCTAAAATTGCGCTTCGGATGCGATCCTTTGCATCAGACTGCTTTGATGGATTACCCCCCGACGCGCTATACTCAATAGCAGCAATAACAACAGCGCCAAAGGCAAGAAGCCCCGCTATTGCGAGAGAAAAGGAGTAGAAATTACGGACGGTTTCCGCAGGGGTGTTGCCACGACTTCCCTCAGGAGAAGGGATAGACATGCTGATATTGACTGCGCTTGTTGAGAGGGGCATGATAATGATTATCACCCCTAAGACGCTCACTAAGAAGAGGGCACTAAGGGTTGGGATTCTTAGAGATTTTAGAGAAGCGCTGTTTGCCATACTCTATGGTTGATAAGTAAGCGATGTTTGAGATATTGCTGTTTGTATAACGTCTGATAGATTTCTTGCTTCTACGGCAATATTAAACTCCTGAGTCCTCCTTGCGCCTTCAAGGTTTAGATCGAGAAATAATTGATCTTTTAACTCAGGAGCTGAAGTTTGGTTTTGATTTACCTCCCAAGAGAGGCGTATAAGAGGAACATCGCCTTTGTTAAAATAGAAAAGCTTCGCAGGGATACGTATTTTTTGCGTGGAGAACACGTGATTAGGAAAAGGAGCTTCGAGAACTACCTTAGGGAAAACGACGGGGATTCGAACTGTTTGTATAGCAATTTCATTGCGGTTGTTGTAGTTATCTATCATTATTCTTACTTTGTGAAAAGTTCCGCCTCGAATAAATGTGTAAAATGAAAATGATTGTGCTCCTATTCCATTTTTCACTAAGTTATCATCTAGATACCAGAATATTTTCTGGTTCGATACGTCGACGAGCTTCCCTTTTTCGAGAATGTTGAATGAGATGGTAACTTTTGTAGAAGGTCCTGGCAGTGCTTTTCCTTGGTAGCTTTTTGGGATAACACTATCAGCCTTCCAGTCTATAAGGAATTGCACATCAGCCTTTTTTGGTTCGGGAGAAACGCTGAAATCGAGACGACTGTCCACATATTGCTCTATAAATTTATCGATGGCGGAATAGTAAGGAGTAAGATCTATATTGGGGATCGCAATTCCTCCCCCTCCGCCGATAAGCTTACTTATCTCGTTGAGAAAGGCATCAGGGTTAATATTGTCACCATAAATTGATTTCTTTGCCGCCTTCCCTAAAACATCAAGAAATGTCTTTTCCAAACTACTGTTTATTTTACTGAATTGTTGGGATAATTGTTGCTGGAGCTGCTCTTTAAGCGGCTGCATCTTTTCTGCATTTTCTTTATTACTTGTATTGCCTGTTGGAGATGCACCCAGGGTTGGTTGTGCTACTAGAAAGATTACGAGAATTATAGAAAAAAGGAGAGCGAGAAGAGGGTGCCTCTTTTTTGGTGTATAGGTAGCGGAAAGACACCTACTAACAATGGCTATGTATTTAAGAGGCGGCGTATGCACGCTTGCATTATACCACAATAAGAAATTTTGGTTGCTGGTAATTTATCCACATTTGCTACTTTCTTGCGAAATTTGCGACTCTTCTCGCAATTTTTTTCACCCCTCTTTTGATTGTTTGCTGTTCTTTCTCCGACTTCCCTTCTAAGAGATTTGTAAGAATTACAGTTAACAGAAAGCCAATAGTTTGGCCAAAGGGAAACCCGAGAAGGTCAGCGATGCTGGCAGCAAGATAGGCATATTGGCGCACTCCTTTTATCAAGAACCATAATTGTAGAGAAATCCACAAAAAGAAGCTAAAAGCTTTCGCGATAAACAGCACCACCAAACCTATTACTGTGAGCGAAACAAATTCTGCAATAATGTCAAAAACATCCCCCAAGAAGATGAAGGGTAGTATGACAAATACGATGATAAGATTAAATTTTTTTTCCTCCATAACTAACTAGGAGCTTTCGCTTGACTCTTGCGCCTCTTGGGCTTGCTCCATAAGCTGCTTGG
>CAYOEP010000031.1:0-5688 GCA_964403045.1 uncultured Candidatus Saccharibacteria bacterium | reverse complement strand
CAGGAGAGGCATCACACGAAAGCTCGTCGCGCGCGGCTCAATGGGCATTGCATAACCCATCGCTTTTCAGACGCGCACTACCTCCGCTCCCCTTCTTCTTTTCTGTTTCTTAAAGAAGAATACGAATCTCCAAATTTTCCATAGAGAAGCTCTCTTTCTGGGCCCACCAGCATATCCATTCGAAGTGAATCACGACACGAAGAAAGGAGTAAAGCGACATCCCGTTCCTCTACATCTTCCGCCCGCTGTTTCGCAAGGAGTGCATCCTGAAGTGCATCGCAAACTTTCTCATCCTTCGAGAGCAATGCAACACCATCCATGCAGGAACTATATTCAAATGGAGAAATGCCAACACGCACTTTTCCCATCCTCTCATCCTTGCCGCCATCTCCCGGAAGAGCAACACAGTAGCGTGGATCACGGGTGGCAACAGCTTGTTCCAGCGCACAAAATTTCTGGAGAAAATCCGCCTGTTGCTTTGTTGGAAAATTATGCAACGACTGCGCCGCGGCGCGGCAATGATCGTAGCCGTGCAGGTCAAAAATAACCTTCCATGCGATAAGCATCGGAGAAAAGACATTGGCTGGTGCCGTAGGAGGATCCCAGGTGTCTAGAGAAAAAGACTGTGAAGCAAAATGTGCATAATCCCCCTCCATCATTCTCCTGCATGCCTCTTCGCTGTAGAGAAGGTACCGTTTGAAGGATGCACGAGGGGACATCCCGTAATACTCTGTTCCCGAAAGTTTGCGATTTATCTCCATTAGCTCCTTATGGATGGAAGAAAATTCCGCGCAACGGGAAATATCTCCGCTCTGCATGATGTTGATGAACTGATGTTCAAGTTCGCCGCGGCGCGCGGAAAGGGCGGCGAGATTTTCATTCGCCAAGGTACTATAAGCAAGAAATGCTGCGACAATGGCAACTGTCGTTACAATACCCCAAATGCATACACTAATCCATGACAGTTGCTGCCGCAAACTTGACCGAAAGGCTTTAATGATCACAAGATAAAGACTCGCCACAATAAAAGGAATAATTAGAGTCCCGGGGAAGACAAGAAGAGCGGAAACCAGCATCGGCATAAAGACACCCCAAAAAAGATCTTCAGAGTAATACATCATAAGGACAGGAGTAAAATACTCAAAGCCAATAAAAGTTATTGTAACCATAAGCCAGAGAGCCGCGACCGAGATAATTCCCACGGCGATCCCGTGAAGGATATTTCTTTTTTCAATCAATTTGTGCCACATCAAAGTCTATTTACCCTCCCGCATTATTTCCCCTGCTCCCGCAGCACGCAGGAACCCTGCACGCACGCGGCGGCGGGCTCCCCACGAAACTGGGGACTGCACTCCACACGGGTGCATAATTCTGCCTCTTGGGGCGTCATTTTCTGCCAGCCGTTTTTCAGGTATGCCTTCTTGTAGCGGGTGTTAATTGCGCGAAACTGCTCGCAACAGCCCTCATAGGGGACCACCACGCAGTCGCTGTCGGTCACGCACGAGGTAAGGTTTTCAGGACGCGTACTGCCCGCGCCAGCATTTGGATTCGGACTAGGGTTAGAATTCTGATTCGGCGCGACAACACCCGAGTGAGACTTTGGAGCACTCTCGTGCGGCGTGCGGACAATCATTACGCCTCGGAATATCAGCACCGCCACCGATGCGGCCACCGCAAGGGCGAGAAGCACAATGAGCAGCATATTTTCCCCGAGTCGCTTCATTGCAGTTATTATACCATACGCCCCTCGCCGCAGAAAACGCGATAGAAAAAGCGACGTGCCGATTTTTCGCTCCCGCCGCCGCAATATCTTGCCCTCGCAAGCGTTGGAAGCTACAATACATCCATATCAAAAATGGAAAACGACTTAGGAAAACGCTACGACTTCAAAGAGTCCGAGCCGCGCATCTATAGCCTTTGGGAACAATCGGGCTATTTTTCTCCCGACGCCGCACCGGAAGAGGCAGTGCCCTACGTGATATTGCTCCCGCCACCCAACATTACCGGCTCCCTCCATATGGGGCACGCGCTCAATGCATCGCTCAGCGATGTTCTCATCCGCTACCACCGCATGCGCGGAAGGAAAACGGTATGGTTTCCCGGTATCGACCACGCAGGCATTGCTACTCAAAACGTGGTAGAGCGCCAGCTCAAAAAAGAAGGAAAAACCCGATGGGATCTGGGGCGCGAGGCATTTATCGAACGCGTCTGGCAATGGAAGGAACAGTATGGCTCCATTATCCTCGAGCAGTTCAAGCGCCTTGGTGTTTCCTGCGACTGGTCACGCCTCCGCTTCACAATGGACAAAGCGTACGCAGACGAAGTGAAAAAAGCCTTCATCCATTACCACCAGCGCGGCTGGATCTACCGCGGCACCCGCGTCATCAACTGGTGCCCCCGCTGCCGCACCAGCCTCTCCGACCTTGAAGTAGAGCATGAAGAAGCACAAGAA
This sequence comes from uncultured Candidatus Saccharibacteria bacterium, assembly GCA_964403045.1. Taxonomy (GTDB): domain Bacteria; phylum Patescibacteriota; class Minisyncoccia; order UBA6257; family 2-01-FULL-56-20; genus CAYOEP01. The sequence continues at coordinate 3,236 of CAYOEP010000031.1, read as the reverse complement.
ACGCTCTGGTACATTTCCTATCCCCTCAAGGAAAAAGAAGGAACTATCACCGTCGCAACCGTCCGCCCCGAAACAATGCTCGGCGACGCGGCAGTGGCAGTGCACCCTGATGATACGCGCTACAAAGATCTCGTGGGCCTCCACGCCATTCTCCCCATCGTGGGGCGGGAAATTCCCATCCTTGCCGACAGCGCAATCGAAAAAGACTTTGGCACCGGCGCCGTCAAAGTCACACCCGCCCACGATATCCTCGATGCGGAAATCGGCGAGCGGCACCACCTCCCCCTCTACCAAGTCATCGGCGAGGACGGCAAAATGACCAAAGAAGCGGGCGCCGACTACCAGGGGCTTTCCGTCAAAGACGCGCGCGAGAAAGTGCTCGCTCGCCTCAAGGAGCTTGGCGTCCTCACCAAGGAAGAAACATACACCCACAACCTTGCCGTCTGTTCCCGCTGCCACCATATCCTCGAGCCTATCCCCAGCAAGCAATGGTTCCTCAAAATGGAGGAGCTTGCGCGGGCGGCACTGGACGCCGTCGACCGCAAACAGGTACGCATCCTCCCGGAAAATTTCGCAAAGCCCTACCGCGACTGGCTGGAGCACATCCGCGACTGGTGCATCTCGCGGCAAATCTGGTGGGGGCACCGCCTCCCCGTCTATTTCTGCGCCAACGACAAAGAAGAATCTTCGTTCGTCGTCGCCGCAGAGCCGCCGTCCAAATGCCCCTCCTGCGGCAGCTGCACAATGCGGCAGTCCGAAGATGTGCTTGATACCTGGTTCTCATCCGCGCTTTGGCCCTTCGCCGCGCTCTCCAAAGAAGACCTTGCCCGCTTCTATCCTTCCCACGTGCTCATCACTGCCCGCGATATCATCAACCTCTGGGTGGCAAGGATGATATTCTCCGGCATCGAGTTTCGCGGTAAAGTTCCCTTCCCCGAAGTCCTCATCCACGCCACCGTACTCACCAAGGAAGGCAAGCGAATGTCCAAAAGCAAAGGCACCGGCATCGACCCGATGCGCTATATCGAGGAATATGGCGCGGATGCAACGCGATTTGGCATCCTCTGGCAGGCAACCGGCCTGCAGGACATCCGCTGGGACGAGACCGCAATCCAGGCGGGGAAAAAATTCGTCACCAAGTTGTGGAACATCGCACGCTTCGTGCAGGCGCGGGCGGCCGACGGCGGCGACATCGACAATCTCGAGCAGGAAGACCTCGAAATTATTGCCGCGATGCGCAAGGCAAAGCGCGAAGTTGCCACCCACATCGAGGAATACCAGTTCGCGAAAGCACTCCAGACCGCCTACAACTTCGTGTGGCACCAATTCGCAGACCGCTACCTCGAGCAAGTCAAACAGCGTAACGATCCCGCCGCGCGCTACACACTCCACGAAGTACTGCGCGGCTGCCTTGTAATGCTCCATCCCTTCATCCCCTTTGTAACTGAGGAAATTCACCAGCGCCTCATTGGCGGCACGCCGCTCATAGCCACGAGCTGGGAAAATAAAGTACAATAACAATAGAATGATACTCCTCGCAGTACTCCTCGGCTTACTCCCAAGCTTCGCGTGGCTGTTCTTCTACCTGCACGAAGATCTGCACCCCGAGCCGAAACGGCTGATTGCCCTTACTTTTATGGGAGGAATGGGCTCCGCGCTCGTCGCGCTCGCCATTGAAACGAATATCCAAGACGCCCTCAAAGCGCACGCGATTGCCGTCCTAAGCCCCTTGGGGCTTTTTCTCTTCGCCATCGTGGAGGAGATTGTAAAGTTTGGCACCGCCTACCTGCTGATTGCGGACAATCCGGAATTCGACGAGCCCATCGACGCAATGATTTACACCGTCACCACCGCGCTCGGCTTCGCCGCCGTGGAAAACCTCGGCATCACTCTCATCAGGGACAACTCCCTCTTTATCGGCGAAACATTTTCCATCATCTCACTGCGCTTCCTCGGCGCAACTCTTCTCCACTCCCTCGCCTCCGCGCTCGTGGGCTACGCGTGGGCAAAAGGAATGGCAAAACCCTTCCTCAAAGAAGAGCTTATGCTCCTCGGGGGACTCTCAATCGCCATCGCCTTGCATACTCTCTTCAATTATCTTATACTGCACTACGAAAGCCAGGTCTACGCAATCCTGCTTCTGCTCATTGTCGGATTCTTCGTCCTCACCGATTTTGAGGATCTCAGAGGCGAACCCAGCGAACAATCTCAAAAAATATGACGGACAACCGCCACAAGGAGCCATTGCGCATCGATCCTGAGGCAGACGATCTGGAGCATTCCCCGGACGTTCAGGTAGAATTCGCCGCGGCAAAAGCGCCGAGCGTGGAACAGCGCATTACTCCCTCTACAGATACAGAAGAGGACACGGGAGAAACCGAAGGCCAGCTCACCATCGACGTCTACCAAACGCCGTCCGAAATCGTGGTGGAGTCCGCGCTCGCGGGGGTCAGCCCGGAGGACATCGATATCAACGTCACCACCGACGCAATCACCATCCGCGGCGAGCGCAAGCGCCAGCGGGAAGTCAAGGACGAAGACTACTTCTACCAAGAATGCTACTGGGGCAAATTCTCCCGCTCCGTCATCCTCCCCCAGGAGATTGACGCGGAGAAAGCCCACGCAGTGTTCAAGAACGGCATCCTCACCGTTCACCTTCCGAAATTGAGCAAGAAGAAAGCGAAAAAGTTGAAAGTAAAAGTGGAATAGCAACAATGCGGCAGTGCGCAATTTGTGAAAAAGGATCCATAATGCGGGGCAAGCGCAAGAAGCTCCGCGGCAACTACAACCCCACCACCAAACAGCGCAAGCATCCCAACCTCCAGTGGGCGCGCATTGACGGCGCCCGGGTGAAAGTCTGCACCTCCTGCCTCAAAAAGCGCGCAAAATAGCGCACAACATCTCTTTCCGCAATACCCCTTGAGCAAAGGGGGTATTTTCGGTAAGCTGGGAGTGCCGGGCCATGGTGTAGCGGCAACATACACCCTTGGGGTGGGTGTGATGGCGGGTTCGACTCCCGCTGGCCCGACCAGATGCAACTTTTGAAAGCTTTTGGCAGAAAATAACTGCCTCTACGTCGTATACTTGTAGATCTCGATACTCATCTCTGGAATTTTGAAGCTGTCCCATGGCAGCTTCAGACCGGCAGTTGGCAAAAATCCTCCTCCAAACCGAACCAATTTCCCCTCTGCGTACGAGCTTTTGAAAAGATATAAACAAAAGCATATACTCTGAAT
>CAYOEP010000030.1:0-6401 GCA_964403045.1 uncultured Candidatus Saccharibacteria bacterium | reverse complement strand
GCAAAATCATTGCCCGGGCCTTCATGCTCTCTCTTTCCCTCCAAAATCATGGCAAGTTCTTCCAAAGAATGCCCGCGATGCGCGGCGAGAACATTGAGAATCTCCTCGCGAGAGAGTCCCTGTACATGCAGGTCTTCAGCTACACGGAGTATTTTGCCAAACATTTTCCCTGGCGGGAAGCCCAGGGCGATAAGATCGCGCCCAAAGAGCACCGGCTTTGGCTTCTCTTCTTGTATCCCGAGCTTTGCCGCCCGTTCCAAAAGCCAATCACCTGCAGGATACTCATCTGGAATGAGCGATTTTTCCGGATTATCCGGATCAACAAATGGACCGCGTCCCATGTGATCTGCTTTCGCTACATATGCAAGTTGCCGCAGGGTTGCGGGACTAATTCGTGCCGCAAGACGCTTAATCGCCCCGTCAGTCACTCGACTGCCACGCTGTACTTCTTGCACATAGAACACAGACGGCTTGAGATGCTCCGCAACAAGCTTCGTTATAGGATCGATTAAGGAAGACTCGATGCCAATCTCTGAGAGGAATTTTGCCGCAGGTGCAACTCCAGCTTGCTCATGCCCCAATGAACGTATCCTTCCCCCTTCTTCTTTTGTGGTAGCCGGCTTGCCAAAATCATGACAAAACGCCGCCAGCATCAAAATGAGCGCTTCTTTTCCTTGGATATGTTCCTGCTCCACAATCCGCGCCATCGCGTCAACCACCATAAGGGTATGCACCCATGCGTCGCCCTCCGGGTGCCAGCGGGGATCCTGGAGCGTTTGTGGCAGATTGCGCACCTCGGGATGCATCTCATGAAAAATTCCCCACTCCATCGCTGCTTGCAATCCCAACGACGGCTTTCTCGATTTGGTAAAGAGCTTTATCCACTCCTCCCGCATCCGCTCTTTCGAGAGATGGCGCAATTCCCCTCTCATCTCGCGCATCATTGCAGCAGTGCGGTCTTCTACCCGCAAGCCAAAGCGCCCCACAAACTGTACTCCGCGCAATACCCGAAGGGGATCGTCGCGAAATCGCTCTTCATCAACTGCCCGGAGCGTACGCTGCGCTATATCCCGTACACCGCCAAAATAGTCGTAAATTTCTCCAGTTAAAATATCCTGTGCCAAGGCATTGATGGTAAAATCCCTCCTCCGCGCTGCTTCCTCCACGCGCATATGAGGATCCGCCCCAATGGAGAAATCTTTATGCCCTCTGCCTGTTTTTGATTCCCGCCGCGGCAACGACACATCTATTTCGATATCACCTATGTGCAACTTCAAGATGCCGAAAGCCATACCCACCTCGCTCACCTCACCGAAGGCACTCGCAAGCTGTTTCAATTTCTCTGGCGGGATACGATATACCTCGATGTCGTAATCCTTCGGCGGAATTCCCATCAGTTCATCCCGCACGCATCCCCCTACGAGCAATGCTCTTCCTCCTGCAGATTCCACCGCCTTCGCAAATTCCGCAACTTTCCGAAATGCTTCCGCTTCCTCGAAAAATCCCGCCGCGCGGAGTTTTTCCTGCTGCCTTGCCGCGTCCGCACGATGCAAGATTGCTGCCCTCTGGTACTCGGGCGTTTCCCTCGCAGCCTCTAAAATCTCACGGCGCCTCCCCCGGTCCTGCTCTTGCTTCACCTCGCGGGCGAGATCGTTGCGGTACTTCCTATAATTGAAATCTTTCATTCCTCCCCTCTGCTCCCCTTTGCTCCCTTGCACATTTCCGCCCACTTCCTTCCGCATTGTTGCGCAACATGCAGCTGCAACTTTATTCCATTGACAGCAATAATCCGCTACCGCGAAGGCGCCTCGCTTTGCTCCATAAATGTCTTCGTCCACGCAGGCGGGGCGGGAGGATTTTTTGCCAGCATCGCGCGCCAGTCTTCGTCAGTGAGGCGGTGCGCCATCGGCTGTTTGAACTCATAGTAGCTGAACACCGGCCCCGCGCCTACCACAATTCCCCCGTCAGGCATCGGGTATGCCGCGACCAGCATCTTCACCTGCCCTACTCCTTCCTCAAGGACGTTACCTGAATTCCCGTCTGTATGCACGTCTGCCACCAGCGATGTCTTGAATGTGTTCTTGTCCTCTTCCACGCGATGCCCGGCAAAGAGGCTGTTGTTAATTCCCTGCAGGGATCCCGCAAAATATTTAATGAACTGGTAATCTTCATCGGTCAGTACTTTGTTCTGGAGCTCTTTGTTGGCAATGTTGGTCAGGCGGGAGAGGATTTCGAGAAATCTGTCCAGCGCTTTTGCAATCCCGAGGCGCTCCTGCTCATCTTGGGAGAACAGGCGGGTAATGCCGCCCTGCAGCATCGCCATCATCCTCGAAAGCTTGGAGTAGAGCTGGGGCACCGGTTCCACGTACCCTTCCACTCTGTACTGAGGGGGGATGCTCCCTGCCGTCGCAGTATAGCTCTGCTTTACATAGAGAATAGTGTCGTGGCGCAGTTCCGCCCACGAAGCGAGTGCGGTATGCAGTTCCTTGTCCTGCCATGCTGTCGTCTGCATAAAGGTCGGGTAGCCCTTGCCCACAGCGCCAAGCAGTGATTTGAGGACATCGAGCCAGGTCCAGTAGAGGTTGCGGTGCCACTGTTCTTCAGGAAGCGCCCGAAGCTCCCCTTGAAGTTTTTGAAACTGCTTCTCGTAGTCATGGTAGCTCGCATCGCCAAGATCGTGGAGAATTGTTTTCGCCCGGTCCGATCCAAACAGCGCCATTATGTCAAGTCCCCGGGGAAATCCGCGGATAGGGCCCATTGCTGTCATTGTATAGGTAAACGGCTTTTTGTCCGCCGGACCCGTGTAGCTGCCCGTGTAGCTGCCTACCAGTTTCGAGAAGAGATACGAATCCACCGTGTATCGCTGGCCGAGCAGGCGAAAGCCTTTCGTGAAATCAAGCATCTGCTCCACTTCTTTCCCGCTGTCATTTATGTTCCCCACAACTGCATTCCCCAAACCGCTGTAAATCTTTGGCGAGGGGAGCGCTTTGAGCGCTTCCATTATCTTCGCCAAATTTTTGGCGATCTTGCCAGCCGCGGCGGCGTCTTCCTCCCCCATCACATCGCGGAGCGTTTTCGCATACTCCACCGGGCCGAGATCATCCGAAAACCCCACGAAAAATGACGTGACAGCATACAGCCGCTCCCACCTGCGGCGCATCTCCTGATCGTTCGCGAACTTCCTCGCGAGGAGGAGCGCCGCGAGTGTCTGCTCCTTGGCATCCTCTTCAGAAAGAAACGCTTCTCGCGAGCTCGCAGGTTGGCAGGTGCCTTTTTTAAGATTTGGCGATCCATGCAAGATATCGGTCATCCTCCCATACCACATCACCGCCTTGAAATAATTCTTCAACTTCTCTGACTTGGTGTAGTGGCCGCGCGGCACATATTGGGAGTAGTCTTCAATATAAGAAAATATCGGAGAGCAACTTTGTCCCTTGTGCGCCTCAACCTGCCGTAACTCCTCTGCCACTGCCTGCTGCACCATCGGAGGAACTTGGAACGCATAGCGTGCTGCTTCTTCTGTGCCAAACAATGACACATCCCCTTTTCGCAACAACTTTTGATAGGATTCAGACTGACGGCATCTTTGCCGCATCTCCTCGCTGCGCAGATACCCACATCCTCTTGTGCGCTCTACTTGCTCCTCAGAAATAATTTGCTCTTTCTTTGGCTGCAACAATGCCAGCGCCACGCTCACGTACGCGATATTCTTTTTTGCCGCAGCTTTGACAGCGGGATCGTCTGCATTTTGGGAGAGCGCGAGGTTGTCGTCGAGCAGCCGCTTGCTGATTTCCCAAATGTCATTGTAGAAAATTTCCTCTTCCGCGCGCGAGAGGGCGGTGTCGAAAAACACATGCGCGTAGTGGAGCAGGCTGTCGGAAGTGACGAAAATTGGAATCTCTCTCCTCTTTATCGCGTCGTAGGCATCAAGAAAATATTCCTTTTGCGGAACGAAAGGAGGGAAGTCAGTGACGACAAAGCCGTTTTTTGCCAACAACTGCCGCGCCGCCGCACTGAGGTGCGTTTTTTTCTGTACCGCGTCCATATTGACTACCGAAGCGAGATCGAGCGGCAGCGGGTACGAGGGAACCTCGGGAGTTACCTGCGGCTGCTCGGGAAGCGATGTGTCGCCCGTCAGGAGCTTCGGTTTCTGCGGGAGGGCGCTCTGGGAAGGAAGCACTTTGTTGCCGGAAGGCGGTTCCGATTTTTGCGGCGGAGAAGACTGCGGCGGGAGGGTATGGGACTGCGGCGCAAGGAAGCGGAAATAGAAAACCGCGCCTCCTGCGAGCGCGACCACGAGCACAAACATTCCCATCCACAGCCAAAAAGGAGGAGAAGAAGGCTGCGGCGCCATTTCCTGGGGCGACGGGGAGCTTTTCTCTTCCGGAATGTTGCCTTCGTTCACTTTTTCAGTATAGCAAATAGCGCCGCAAAGCTTGCCGAAGGCTGTGGAAATCTCTTTTTCGCGCTATTCTTTCCTGCGCCGCCAGAGCACGCCCCGGTAGGAATAGAGAATGAGCGCAATTGCAGCAAGGACAAGGAGAATGCCGAGGAGCCGCGGAACCGAAATGCCCGCAAATGCCACTGCCGCCGTTTGGGGCGGCGGGACGGGAGCGGAGGGCTGCGCGGGCGGGTTGCTGTTCTGCTGGTTCTCCTCTGGTTCCGCCTCCGGCAACGCTCCTGCGCCACTGCTCTCCCCTTCCTGCACCTCTTCGGCAGGAACCGGCACAACAGGGCTCCGCAGACTGCCCCCACCGGCGCCTATTTGCGTTCCCGGCGTCCCGCGGAAGCTCCCTGCCGCGGCGAGATGGCGCGGCGGCGGGGTATTTTGTCCGGAGGAAGGCACAGGCGGCGTGGCGGATGGCGGATTCGCAGATGGCTTCTGTGCCGCCGCAGTTTGCTGTGGGGCCGTGGCGCCGCTGATCTCTGTGATGGCAAACTCGCCTCTCGCAGTCCGGTAGCCGTCACTAATCGAGAGCGCTACAGGAATGGGGAGCTGTGCCGCCTGCTCGCTGCGCGGCGTCCAAGAAAGCGCCATCGTCAATCCAGAGGGGACCAACTGCATTCCCTCCGGACCCTGCAAGAGCTGGAATGTCACAGGAAACTTATTTGGATTTTCCACGGCAACAGGGTAGAAGTAGCGCTCCCCTACCCGCGCTGTCGCGGGAGGATGAAAATCCGCAAAGCCGAACGGGAGATCCCAGCGGTACAGCGCGCCGGAAAAATCTCCCCCAATATGCCCCACATTTTCCTCAGTGCGAGGCGCAGGACTTGGAACCGGCGGAACGGGGTTTTTATGGCCGCAAGTCGCGGCAATCGGGACATTAGGCCCGCTCCCATTGCAAGGACCTGTCCCCACGTTTGCTCTCCCGCTTGTACTCGGAGAAAACCCCGCAGCGGCAGCAAGAAGCGGGGCAAGCGCAATTACTGCTCCTGCCGGGATGTAAAATCCTTTAGCGTTTTTCTTCATTCTTTAGTATTGCTTTTTGTACCTTTCTCCCCCTGTGAGGGTAGGTAATAAAGCTACCAAATATTTTTCTCATTGTCAATTTTTCTGCCCTCCTGCCCTTTTTTTCTCGCTTTCTTTGGTTTTCCCATCATAGAGAAGGCATAATTTTGAAGTTGTTTTCATACCGCGAAGGATCACTACCGCAGAAGGAGCTATCCCAAAATGTGCGGCGAGGAGCGCGCGCATTTCTTGGTTTGCCGCCCCCTTCTCCGCGCGAGCACGCACCCATACTTCATATTTTTCTTCTGTTTGCTTCGCAACTTGCTGCCGGGAAGAAGAAGGATGCACTTTCACGAGAATTTTCCGCATTGCTGTACTTCCGTACTATTGTAGCGCTGGAGCGTAAAGAAGCCAAAAGCCGCCTTACAAGGCGGCTTTTGGCTTCTTAGGTGCTCATCTGTTCGCTGCTACTGCCCTCAGGGGCAAATCCGTGCGCGGGAGCTTCCGCCGGCTCCTCTCCCAACTCCTGCCACTTTCTCTTAATCACATCCCAGTAGGCATAAACTGCGAGCGCGATCGCGGCAAGTACCAAAAGGGCACCAATTGTCTTCTGGGGAGAAATGCCACTCGCCAGCGCCGCCGCGGCACTCTGTGCCGAAGGGGGCGTGGGAGACTCTCCCTCTGCAACCGCAGCAGCTCCGTTCTTCTCTCGCTGTTCCTCTTTCTTTTTCTCCTGTTCTTCCTCATTCGCGACGTTCTGCGTCAGTTCCTTTGCCTGCTGCTTCTCTGTCGGCGCAGCTTCCGGGGCGGCAGGTGTCTGCTGTTCCTGCTTTTTGAGCGCAACCTGCCGCGGGGCGGAAGAATGACTGACTGGAGCTTCCGCAATTGTGGACGCGGACGGACCGGACGGCAGTACCGCATAGTATCCTGTCGGCGGCGCGTACACTTTCAG
>CAYOEP010000029.1:0-6688 GCA_964403045.1 uncultured Candidatus Saccharibacteria bacterium | reverse complement strand
AGTATCCTCTCGCCGCACCACCATACCTCTATTGTTCCTCCCAACACTGCCGCAAAGGAAAAATCGCCGATATCACAGGCGGGAGTGTTGCGGTCCTCCCCCAGAAAGATGCGCATCCGCGCGGCCGCCTCTTGTGCCTCGGCAGAAGGCATGTCATCGAGAATGTCACGCAACTGCGCGATGAGGCGTGCAGGCACAAGGGGAGCGCCGCTTGCCACGTCCGCGCCAAGCGGGAGCCGCCCTTCCCAAGGCACGCGCGCAAGCTCTGCGCCGGTGCTTCCGCTGCGAACGATCGCCACAGAAGTGCGCGTCGCGGGGTCGTAGTGCAACTCGAACGAAAACGCCACACTATCCCCCGCTGCCGCCGGGTAGGTGCCGACGGCAAGCAGGAGCGTCACTATTGCGCCAAGCGCGAAGAATGTACGCATCGCAGATCCTCCTTGCAGTGATAGTGGGAACGTTGCTGGAACAATGCGCACCAATGCTCCTAATGCGGTGCACTACAAGCAATTCCGAAAAATCACCAAGCGCGGCAATAATGTCAAGGTGCCAGTGCGCGCTACTATATCCAAGAGATCAAAAGAAGTCAAGAGTAGACTTCTTCCTAGCGTCTCCGGATACCAATCCACAACTTGCTGTCATCCAATGTAACTTCCGCTTCCGCATCGAACTGCATTGTTTTCTTGAAAAAGATTTGTGCAATACCTGCCTCTTTCTTGATGAAAGAAGAAAATTTCGTAATGACTGAGGAAGTCTGCGCGTCAGCATGCACAAAGAGTGTCACGCGGTCGCGCATTTGATAGCCTGCCTTCTGTCGCAACCCCTGGAGGAGGCGCACTATTTCCCGCACAGTACCTTCTTCGCGAAGCGCCGGGGTAAGCGTCGTGTCAAGTACTATTTCCTCTTGAAGATCATTCTGGAAACGCACCCTATGTACATTCACTTCAGCGGCAAGAATCTGCTGCAGTGTAGCGTCGCGCGCCACCTCACGATTCGGAGTACGGAAGCGAAGCTCCCGGAGCGGCTGCCGCACTTTAATGTTCGCTGCTGCACGGGACGAAAGTGCAAGCGCGGCAAGACGGCGTACTTCCTGCATTGCGTCAAGTATTCCCTTGCGAGCAAAACGTTTCGGCACTGATGGCCAGTCCGCAAAATGCACCGATTCTTTCTTTCCCATTCTCCGCCAAAGAAACTCCGCGAAAAATGGCGTGAAGGGAGCAAGAAGTTGTATCAACGTCTCAAGCACATACCCCAGCACCGCGCTGGCAGCACGAAAGTCCTCTTTGCTATCTGGCTTCTGGAATCGCCGCCGCGATCTCCGTATGTACCAGCGTGAGAGATCATCCACAAATTTTTCAAGAGAAAGCGCCGCTTCCCGTACATGGTAATGGTCAAGTTCTTTAGTAACTTCCCGATGCACTGCAGCGAGGCGGGCAAGTATCCAGGCATCAAGCGGATGTGCTGCCCCAGGCGGCGGCACAGCACTTTTCCGAGTATGCGCAGCATAGGTAAGATAGAACGCAACCGTGTGGTAGACCAGCAAATGAAACTTTCTGAATGCTTTCGCCACATCCCGCTCGTCAAAATTCTTCGGCTCCGAAGCAGGATTGACGGTATAGAAATACCAGCGGAGCGCATCTGCGCCGTAGGAATTGATTACGCTCCACGGCTCCACAATATTACCTCTGGATTTCGACATTTTCTTCCCATGCTTATCACGAATAAGTCCTAATACCACCACATTGCGGTAGGGAGCGGAATAGCCAAGAGCCGTCGCAATCGCGAGCATGGTATAGAACCATCCTCTTGTTTGATCAATGCCTTCCGCAATATAGTCGGCAGGATACTCTCGGGGAAGAGCTACTTTTCTAGCTTTCTCAGCCTTCCCTCCTAGAGAAAATGGCCAGTGATCCTGTGCGAACGGCATCGCTCCCGAATCAAACCATACATCAACAACGTCTTGAATGCGCCGCATTTCCCCTCCGCAACGTTCGCAGCGCAAGATTATTGCGTCGATATAGGGACGATGCAAGTCGAGAAGCCCATCCTCATTCCTTGGAATAGGGCGGGTGTCAATAGTATAAAGCTTTCCTACTTGGGGATAAGAAGTCTGCAAAATTTCCTCATTGCTGAGTCCCTCAGCCGCGCCTCTAAGAAGCCAAAGGGGGTCTCCATGGCTCACAAAAAGAATGCGCTTTCCGTGGTGTATGCGATTCACCCGCTGGAAAAATTTCCACACGCGATCCTTTACCTGATTCTTGCTCTCACCGCCGGGGGGTGCTACAGAAAATCGATCTAGTTTGTCCGCAAAGTACGATCGGTATTCCTCAATTGGCTTCCCTACAAAATCTCCAAGGTCTATTTCCCGAAGTCCCTTCGCGACTTTCACCGGAGCACCAGTGGCACGGGAAATAATTGCCGCGGTCTCACGGGTCCGCAAAAGAGGCGAGGTATAAATAAGGTCAATCTTTTCCTTCGCAAGCCTTCTCGCAACCGCCTGTACTTGCCTCTTTCCCCGCGGTGTAAGACGTGAGGTGAATTGCTCAGAATCATTCGCGGGGGCACACACATCGAGCACATTGTGATCTGCTTCCCCGTGCCGAAGAAAGAAAAAGGTATTCGCAGGAATACTTTCTGCTCGCAGCTCTTCAATGCTCCCCACCAACCGCCGGGCCCCGCAGGAAGAACAATCCCAGACGGGAAGCGGTGTGCCCCAGTAACGCTCCCGGGAAATATTCCAATCCTTCACTTCGCGGAGCCATTCCCCAAACCGTCCTTCACGAATATGGGATGGGATCCAATTGATACGTGCATTCTCCCGCAAAAGTTTGTCGCGGAGCGACCGCATCGCGATAAACCATGAGGTGCGGGCATAGTAAAGCACGGGAGTGTCGCACCTCCAGCAGTAGGGATACTCGTGGGTATAGGGAACAACTTGAAGGAGCGCTCCTTTCTCTTGCAGGATGCGGAAAATAAGTTGTTCTGTCTCAGTGCTTTTCACAAAACGCCCTTGCAGCTCCTTCACATCAGCAGTGAATTTTCCCTCCTCATCCACCGTGTGGTACTGGGGTAGCCCCATCTGCTCACCAAGCGCGAAGTCATCCACGCCATACATCACTGCAGTATGCACCACGCCTGTGCCCTCCTCCGGCGTCACAAACTCTGCCGCGTATATCTTATGCGCCGCAGCAGTGCGGAGGGCAGCAATTGAGAAAAGAGGCTCGTAGGAAAGCCCTATAAGTTCTTTGCCTTTTATTCGTGCATGCACCTTTCCTTGAAGCTTCTTGCCAAGCGGCGACGCCTCGGCAACTACAGCAAGGAAAGTTTTATCCTTCGCATCCCGCACCTCAGTGACTACATAGGTCATCTCGCTTCCCACTGCCAGCGCCACATTGCCCGGCAAGGTCCACGGCGTTGTCGTCCACGAGAGAATAAAAAGATTGGAAAATGTTTTCCCGCCAAGCCGCACCCGCGTACTCCCCCGCGGGGAAAGCAACCGAAATCGTACATACACCGACGCGTCCGTTACTTCCTTATACCCCTGCGCAAGCTCGTGCGAGGAGAGCGCAGTGCCGCAGCGGGGGCACCACGGCACCACACGTTTCCCTTGATAGAGCAGCTTCCGCTCCCAGATGCGCTTGAGAATCCACCACAATGTTTCAATATACTCGTTGCGGTAAGTGACATACGCGCGGGAAAGGTCAAGCCAGTAGCCCACCCGTTCGGTAATCCTGTTCCATTCATCCCGATACAGCCACACAAGCTCCTTTGCTTTTTTGTTGAAACGGGCAATACCCAATCGCTCGATATCACGCTTGGAAGAAAGCCCGAGCGCCTTCTCGGCGGCAATTTCCACAGGAAGTCCGTGGGTGTCCCATCCCGCACGACGGGGCACAAAGTAGCCACGCATCGTGCGAAAACGAAGGATGATATCCTTGTAAACTCGGGAAAGTACATGGTGTACCCCTGGCTTCCCGTTGGCATAAGGGGGACCTTCATAAAACACAAATTTTTTTCTGCTCTTCGCGCGCCGTGCGACGCTCCGCGCGAAAATTTGGTGCTGCTGCCAATAGCGGAGCACCTTTTCCTCTTCCTCCGGCAGCGAGAAAACCTCTTTCTCATTGCGCTCCCGACGCGGAGTTCCCTTTCCCATATATCTTAAATTTCTTCAGGCACGTTAATGCCAAGAAGCTCGAGACCTTTCTTTAAAGTGTGCGCGGTAATGTCCAGTAAGGCAAGCCGTGCGGCACGGACCTCATCGTCCTGCTCGTTTCCTATTGGGACTGTCTCGTACCACTTGTTCCCAATTTCACACAGGGCATAGAGGTATCCCGCGAGGAGATGAGGAAGGTAGGTATATGCGCTGTCGCGCAGCGTGGCAGGATATTCAGTCAAGTGGCGAATGAGCTGCAGCTCGAGAGAGTGCGAAAGATGCGCGGCACACTCGCCACCCCTTCCCCCCTTCCCAAATTTCCTCGTGATAGAGGCGAAGCGGGCATACGTATACTGGAGATACGGCGCGCTATTCCCCCGGAAAGAAAGCATCTGCTTCCAGTCAAAAACGATATCAGAAAGCCGATGTTCCTTAAGATCATTATACTTCAGTGCACCAATCCCAATTGCGTGCGCGATTTCGCGGCGGCGCTCCTCAGGAAGGTCAGGACGCTTCTCGGATACCACTGCATAGCTCTTCTCGATAATTTGCTGAATAAGATCGTCTGCAGCTATCGCCTTCCCTTCACGAGTCGCGAATTTTTTTCCATCAGGGCCAAGCATCATTCCATACTTCACGTGCACCAATTCAGCGCCGTCAAGCCGCAGCAACCGCGCCAGCGCGAAGAGCTGCTGGAAATGCAGAGACTGTTCGTTTGCCACTACATAGAGAATCTTCTCGGGATGATAAGTTGCGAGGCGGTAGCGTAAGCTTGCCACATCGCGACTCAAATACAACGTGGCGCCATCCGATTTCCGCAACAGGGCGGGTGGGAGGTCAAATCGGTCAAGTGGAACAATAACCGATCCCTCGCTGTGTTGCGCGATGCCCTTTTCGAGTAATTCTTCCACCAGCAGCGCGGCATCCTTGTCGAATTTACTCTCCCCTAAATATAAGTCGAACTCTACGCCAAGCTTGGCGTAGAGCGCCTTAAATTCTTTGAGCGACTCCTCCTTAAACCATCGCCACAACTTCACATTCTCCGAATCGCCATCAGCAAGCTTCTTGAACTCATGTCTGCCTTCTTCCTCAAGCTTCGGGTCATTCCGAGCTGCATCATGGAACTTAATATAGAGCTGCAGCAGCGACTGAATGGGATTGCTACGTACCGCCTCCTCGTTCCCCCATCGCTTATAGGCAGCAATAAGCTTGCCAAACTGCGTTCCCCAGTCGCCCAGATAATTCCAGCGTACCACTTCATAACCAAGAGCACGATAGATGCGCGCGAGAGCGTCGCCGATAATGGTGGTACGCAAGTGGCCCACATGCATCCGCTTTGCGATGTTGGGCTGGGAATACTCCACAATCACACGCTTTCCTTCTCCTTCTCTACTTACCCAAAATTCCGCACCGCGGGCAGCAAGAGAGGAAAAGGCACGCTGGGTGGCCGAAGAGGTAATCCAAAAATTGAGAAAACCAGGAGGGGCAACTTCCACTTTTTCGATCAGCTCACCAGCGGAAGGATGGGAGCGAATTTCCTCCGCCATGCGCGCGGCCGTCTCCATAGCATCCTTCTGTCCTGAAGTACGCCCCGCACGCAGTGCTAGAGGAGTTGTATAGTGGCCATACTCTGGGTGCTTAGGGACCGACACTACAACTTCACGGAAACCTGTCGCCTCCGCCACAACCTCTCGCACCCGCGCCCTCAATTCATAGCTTTCCATACAAAAGATTATAACCACACATCGGGGCAATAGGGAAACGCCGCAAGTCACAGTATAATGGGAATAACTATGCCGACACCCGCAACTACCAAACTTCTTGCCGAAAACCGACGGGCGCGCTTCGATTACGTCATCCAGGAAACCTACGAGGCGGGCATCGAGCTTACCGGTCAGGAAGTCAAAAGCGCAAAGGCGGGGAAAATACACCTCCCGGGAAGCTATGTGGTAGCGCAGGGAGAAGAGTTGGTACTGCTTAATGCCGACATTCCCCCTTACCAAGAAAAAAACACACCCCCCGACTACGATCCACGGCGCACCAGAAAATTGCTGCTCAAAAAAAGCGAGATAAAAAAACTCATCGGCAAACTCCATGAGAAAGGCACCGTGCTAGTGCCGCTCAGGGTATATGCCACGCGAAACCTCGTGAAGATCCGCCTTGGACTTGGGAAAAGCAGACGGCAGTACGACAAAAGAGAATTACTAAAAAAGAAAGCGGCGCTCCGGGAAATGCGGCGACATCGGGGAATAAAATAAAATCCCTCCGCGCAAAGCGAAGGGACGAAGGAGGCCGCGGCACGGCTTCATCGAAGAAAGGAGGAAAATGTCACAAAAATGTCAAAGATGACACTTTTTCTACAACTTCCGCAAGTAAGCATGCCGTGCCGCGGCCATACCACACGAAAGGAGGACTGGCGAGGTGCCGAGGACAACAATAGCGCAACACGCCAGAAAGTCAAGCTACCTGCACCCTGTTCGCTCTATAGTGGAGATGGGCGGAGTTGAACCGCCGTCCAAAGGGGAAGCCTTGAAT
>CAYOEP010000028.1:0-7119 GCA_964403045.1 uncultured Candidatus Saccharibacteria bacterium | reverse complement strand
CTTCTGTGCCGTCGCTGTATTTTGCTTCCACTTTTGCCTCGCCGCGATCTGCGTGAAGTTCCACCTTAATTCGCGTGGGGAGATTCTGCGCCGTCGTTCCCGCTCCCGAAGCGTCGCTTGCCGACGATGAACTTGTACTTGAAGACGTTCCCGAGGCAGTGACAGGGAAAGAGAAGATCTCATCGTCCAGCTTTATTTTCCACTCTCGGGGAGATTCGTTCTGTTCGTCATCGTCCTCTTTTTTATCTTTATGCTCCTGTTGTTCATTATCCTTGCCCTGCAGTTCTTTTTCTATGTCTCCGCTAACATTCCCTTTTGACTTGTCTTTTCTATCTTCCTTTTCTTGTTCCTTCCCGTGTTCCTTTCCGTGCTCGCGTAATTTCTCTTCATCTTTTACTTTAATCCTAATTTTAATTTCCTTCCCGATGTCTTCGAGGCGCAGTTTTAGTTCGGACTTCTTATCCTTTATCTTAATCCGCACCTGCTCAAGGCGATCTGCATACCGAGCTCCCATTTCCGAAAGCTGCGCGATGAGTGCATCGATTTGCTGAAGCGCCGCCTGGTCATTCTCGCGCTGCAGCTCTTCCCGCACACGTTGCAGATAGCTCAACGCTTTCTCTAGCGCGTCGCGCGCGCGTTCTACTTCCCTAAGGGAAGGAATATTACTTTCTTTATTCTCTTCGGTCTCCTCTCCTGCTTCACTGTCGGTTGAAGATGCGGAGCTTGACGCGCTCCCTCCCGGCGGCGTGCTCGTGGCAATACTAGAAGAAGCAGTCGATGATGCTCCCGATTGCTGGTCTGTGCTCGTTGCAGTCGAAGAAGCACTGCCCCCTCCGTCAAATCCAGCATTCCCTGCAGTGCTCGATGCAGTGCTGGACGCCGTGCTGGATGCAGATCCTTCTGGAGACGTCCCGGCGGCATGCACCACAGGTCCCAATAATTCTCGCACTTCCTCCACGCGCTCCATCGCGAACTGCAGAGAGAGCGCCTTCTTCTGCTGGGGTGTCGCCGCAAGCACCATTCGCAGCTTTTCTGTTGTCAGATCCACGGGGTAGAGCAAGTCGCCGGGGCGCGCGCTGTCTGCCACGCGCACAAGTGCACCAACCGATACCATCCCCAGCACCACGGCAACACCTGCAATCACCGGCGCGCGGAGAATACGCCCTCCGTATGCCGTCCACCATACGCGCCACGCCGGCATCTCGTCGCCCCGCGCACGCGCTTCCCGTATTGCCGCGACAATGCCGCGCCACATATACTCCCTTTCCTGAGGGGAAAGAGGTCTGTGGCGCAACTGCCCCATCTTTCTTGCAAAAAATTTTTCTTTCATAGTGACTGTTGTGCGATTTCTTGTAATTTTTTAATCGCCCTATGGTGCCACACTTTTGCTGTGCCTTCGCGGATGCCAAGTGCGGCAGCAACTTCCGCGAAAGAGAGATCACTCACGTAGCGAAGGCGGAGGAGATCCTGATACTTCGGCTTCAGTTTCGCAATCCACTGCCACAACTCACGATAATCTTTGTAGGGAAGCTCATAATTCTCTTCCACATAGGACTCCTCAATTGTCACTTCCTTCCTTTGATTCCGATGCCACTTCGCAATCTTTTTTCGGGCTATCGTGAACACAAACGAGTAGAACTCCCGATCCGACCGATACTGAAACTTCGGAAGTGCTTTCCACAAATCAATAAATACTTCCTGGGTGAGGTCCAGCGCTTCCTCCCGTGAGGAAATTCTGGACGCGATGTAGCGAAATACCCCGTCGCTCAGACGTTCGAAGAGCCACCGGAATGCTTCCTCATTTCCGCCTCTCGCACCCGCAAGTGCGTCTGCAACCGCAAGCGAGGACTTTTGGAGGCTGTTGCTGTTCTGTTGAGATAATGGATGCACGTTGCTTTTTCGTTACACTTGTGTGGGACAAGACTCGCACTGCACTGCACGAGGACCCGCGCCCTGCTCTTGTTTTAATGGCGCATTCACTGGAAAAAGTTACACCTTCTCTCAGCGCCCCCATGGGGATTCGAACCCCAGTTTCATGGCTGAGAACCATGCGTCCTAGGCCAGGCTAGACGATAGGGGCATTGTCGCTCGCTTACCCCACTGCCGTAAGCACATGTGCCGCCTTCTCCAGCTGCATTGCCCGCGACCCCTTTATTAAAACCAAGTCGCCGCTTTTTATCAAGCGTGGGAGTTCTTCTTTTGCTTCTTCCACGTCCCCGTAGTGGTGCACTCTCGCTTTTTGCATTCCCTGTCGCATCGCTTCTTCCGCGATAAAAGCGGCATGCGGGCCAATTGTGGCCAACACATCGATTCCTTCGGCAACCACTTGCCTCCCTGCCCGCCGATGCGCTTCTTCGGCATAGGATCCCAGCTCCAGCATATCCCCCAGTACCGCCACCTTTCTTTCCGCGGGAAGACAAGCGAGTGTTTCGAGTGCTGCCTGCATAGAGAGCGGGCTGGCATTATAGGCATCGTAGAGCAATATTGACCCCTTAATTCCATGTACGATAGTCATCCTTCCCAGCGGTGGGCGATAGCCCTCAATTGCTTTCGCCGCTTCTTGAAGTCCAATGCCAAATATCATTGCTACCGCTGCAGCCGCCGCAATCGCATATGCCTGCGCCTTGCCAAAGACCGCTGGCAGTTTTACCGCCGCCTTCTCGCCGCCGTACTGCAGAGTAAACGATACCCCCCATGGCTTTCCCCGCACAGCACGGTTCTGGAACCGCGTAATTCTGATATCCGCTTCCTTCGCGAAGCCGAATGTGACTACGCGGCCCCGGGCACGGTGGCGCATCCCATACACAAGGGGGTCATCATAATTCAGTACCACAAACCCAGAAGGAGGAACTTGCTCGATGAGGTGGGCTTTCTCCCTAACCACTGCCGCCGGATTTGGAAAAAATTCCACATGCACGGGAACCTCGCCAATTGCCGTCACCACTGCGACATCGGGAGCAACCACCGAGGTCAGCCGTGCAATGTCGCCAGGATGATCCGCGGCATACTCCAAGACCAGCACCTCGGGCGCAAAGTTTTTCTCTTTCCCTGCCGCCGCGCGGATGCCTTCCCCAATCGCCTTGAGCCAAAATAGTAGTTTCCTTCCAAGGTGTTTGCCTGCCTGCAATCTATCGCGGAGGGGTGCAAGCTCTTCTTCTTTCCAGTCCTTGAAAATGGTGAGGGGGAGGCCAAACTGAGTATTCAAATTCCCCCTCGTGCTCCGTACGGAGTACCTTTTCGCCAATAGATGGGAAATCGCTGCTGTGGTAGAAGTTTTTCCCACGCTGCCCGTTACTCCTACTACTGCAGGCTGAAATCTTGCAATGACAATCCGCGCAATTGTCCCGATTATTTTCTGGATACCAATTCTTGCAATACGGCGCGCCATACGCAACACTTTCTCTACTCCTCTTGCGCTATTCGACCCGATCCGCAGGCACCTGGCTGTAATTGAGTAAAAACTGCATTAGCTCGCGAAAGGCGGGCACAACTGTCAACGCCGCATAGGGAGCGCCTTCTGGTTTATCGAGGCGAATAAGTACAGTAAAGCGGGGTTTGGAGGCAGGAGCAAATCCAATGTAGGTGTTGATTACTTCGTGAGTATAGCCCCCATGCTCGAAATCCGGCACGTATGCAGTTCCCGTTTTGCCTCCTACCGAATAGCCGGGAATGGTAGCCACTTTTGCTTTATCTACCGCCGAAACCATCATCTCGCGAACTTGTTTTGCCGTCTCTGGGCGTACCACTCGCCGCACAACTTTCGGCTGTAAGGCAGCATTGAGGTAAGGACGCATCAACACGCCGTCGTTCGCAATCGCAGAAAAAGCACTTATTAGCTCAATCGGCGTTACCGCAATTCCCTGCCCGTAGGATGCAGTTGCATATGCAATGTCTTTCGCATGAGGATGCAGCTGCCGAAGATTTCCCTTAAGCTCCCCGGGGAGATCAATGCCTGTCTTCTCATCAAAACCAAACTTTTTGAGATAGGAAAGAAAAATGTCTCGCCCCATTTTTTGTTGGACAAACACTGAGCCGGTGTTAATAGAGTGCTCAATAACGTTAGTCATTGTAGTCTTGCCGTGGGGGCCTTTGGTAAGAAAGTCGTAGTTTTGAATGCGGCTCCCGTCGATCACAAGATAGCCCTTATCTATATAGGTGGTAGATGGCGTCACCGCGCCGCTGTCAATCCCTGCCGCCATCGTAATAACTTTCATCACTGACCCCGGTTCATAAATTTTTTCCACTGCAGGATTGAGAAAAAGGCCAAGAGGGTATCGAGAATATTTATTCGGGTCATAGGAAGGGACGCTTACCATCGCAAGGATTGCTCCGGTTGCCACATCTTCCACAATGGCAAGCCCCCCTTCTGCCTGGTACTTTGTCACAAGGTTACGCAAAATCTCTTCCGCTTCCTGTTGAATACTCACGTCAATAGTGAGGCTCAGATCTGTATCGCCAAGCCCCTGCCGCCCGGGAGCAACCTCCGCCTGCAATGCTTCATCATAGTACCGCTCAATCCCATATTTCCCCTGCACGCCCGGCTGATCGTCTCTCGGCCCCACAAACCCTATCACATGAGCAGTAAGCTCGCCGAGAGGATAGAAACGTTCCAGATCTTTCCCGGTGTAGATACCCCGAATGTGCATCTGGGCAATTTCCCGTACTGTTTCTTCGGACACTTTCTTCGCCAGAAGTTCGTAAGGATCATCCTTCTTGGAAAGTTTTTGGAAAATCTCTTCTTGAGAAAGGGGGAGTTTTGCCGCGAGGCGGTAGGAGGTTTCGAGAGGATCTTCAATTTCTTTCGGCACGGCGTAAATGACTGAGAACGTGCGGTTGGTTGCGGCCGGGACAGGAATGCCGTCCCTGTCGCGGAGATAGATAACTCCCCTGTCAGAAAGCACGCGCACCTGTTGCTTCTCGGCGGCAGCGCGCGCGGGAGGATGCACCAAATCTATATTCCCCACTTGCAGGGAATATAAATATGCGCCCAGCGCAATATATGCCAGCGCAACTAGTCCTGCGGTAATCTTGAAACGCCACGCCATAGCTGTTGATAGGAAAGTTTAAAGTAGTGGGGATTTCTTTCCTCTACCAAGTCAAATTTTTTTGCAAGCTCCGCCGCCTTCTGGGGATTAAATATCTCGAGAAGCTGAGCAGTGAGCTTGTTGTTTTCTGCTTTGAGAATCGCGATTTCCTGCTCGGTGCTGCGAACTTTTTTCCTCAATGCCGCCAAATGGTACTCGAACGCGACGAAGAGTGAAGATCCGGCAAGAATGACCACGCCCAAAACCACCGCCACAATTCGCGCAGCATACGACATCGCTCGTATTCGTTTGGAAAGGTAGATTTTTTTCATACTGCATTGAGCAGCTCTCCCGCTCGAAGTTTTGCGGACCTGCTCCTCGGATTACTTTCTTTCTCGTTTGCCGAAGGGGTAATGGGCTTTTTGGTGAGAATTTTCATTACTCCCGCACGGGACATTTTCTGAAGCCATTGCTTTACAATCCGGTCTTCCAGCGAGTGAAAGCTAATCGCCGCAACCCGGCCTCCCTGCGCCACCACACGAGGAATGTTCGCCATTGCGCGCGCAATATTATCCAGCTCATAATTCACATAAATGCGCAGTGCCTGGAACGCTCTCGTTGCAGGATGAATTCTTCTCCCCTTCCCGCGGGGAACCGCGCGCGCCACAATCTCTGCAAACCGCCGCGCGGTCATCTCCCGAGGCACGCGGAGATTTTCCATTTCTGCCTTCACCGCGCGGGCTATCCTGCGCGCCCACCGCTCCTCGCCAAATTCACGAAAAATGCGGGTAAGCTCATCTTCACTGCTCGCCGCAAGGACTTCGTAGGCGGGAATAGACTCCGGGCTGTAAGTCAATCGCAACGGCCCCTCTGATGTGAAGCTAAACCCCCGTTCCGACATCTCTAGTTGCTCTGAAGAAAAGCCAAAGTCGAACAGCAATGCGTCCGCGCGGGGAAGCCCGTGTGCGTGGAGAATGTCGGGAAGTTCCGCATAATTCCCCCGCACCACCATATACTTTCCCTTTCCCTGCGCGAGGCGTTCCTGCGCCCGCCGTGCCATCTCCGGATCCCAATCAATGCCTAAAAGCATTCCCCCCGGCTGAATTCGCTCCATAATCGCTGTCGCGTGGCCGCCGCTCCCCACCGTCGCGTCAATTACAAACATTCCGGGAGCAAGGCCAAGCGAATGGAGCGTTTCCTGTAAAAGAACGGGTATGTGGGGCATCGTACTCTTTTGCAGTAGGCGGACGACCTTCTCGCTTCTTCAAATCCCCAATTCCCCAAGTTTTTCTGCAATCTCCTCTGAGGCGCTTTCTGTGCGCGCCTGGTATTCTTCCCACTGCCGCTCTCCCCACACTTCAATCCTGCTGTAGAGGCCTGCGACGACTACCCGTTTCTCAAGTCCCGCGTATTTCCTGAGGTAATCAGGAATAAGAATGCGCCCCTGGCTGTCCAAATCCACATCCATCGCGCCGGAGAGCATCAGGCGCACAAACGCCCGAGAATTTGCCTGCGCAAGCGGAAGAGCATTCAGTTTTCGCACTAGGGTATCCCATTCTTTCGCAGTGAAGAGAAACAAACAGTTGTCCAGCCCTCTCGTGATAATTGCTCCCCCTGCGATTTCCGGCCGAAACTTCGCCGGTATTGCGAGCCGACCTTTATTGTCCAAGTTATGGCGAAATTCTCCTAGGAGCATAGTGTGAAAGTTATCCACAGAAGTGGGCACTTATCCCCAAAATTATCCACAATTCCCCACTTCGCTATAAGGATACACCACTCCTCCCCTTTTCGTCAAAATAGCAATCAACTACAGAAAAAGCCCTTTATTTAAGGGCTTTTTCTGCATCTTCCATCTCAGATATACACAGGTTATTCACTTGCCAATGAGTTTTTTCCCTCCAAGAGGGCCAATGTAGTAACGGGAAAGCTGTTGATATGCCTTGGGGCTATGATCCTTCGGTTTGCGCTTCCCCTTGCTGTGGAATGCCGCGGAAGCATCCTTGCCGCAGTAAGAAAGAATAATACCCGCCCCTCCGGGATGAGAAGCAAGATAGCCAGTCACCTCATACACCCCGCCGTCCACCACAATCCAGCA
>CAYOEP010000027.1:0-7210 GCA_964403045.1 uncultured Candidatus Saccharibacteria bacterium | reverse complement strand
GAGAAGCAAGATAGCCAGTCACCTCATACACCCCGCCGTCCACCACAATCCAGCAGTCATCTGCACTCTGGTGCTGGTGGATTTCACTCCACGAAAGCGGCGGCGCAGGTGCAGTACGTTGCTCTTGCTGCGGTGCGCCAACTTCCTTCGAGGGAATCCTCTGATTGGCCGAGGGTTTCTCTTGGGGAGCAGTGTGCGACTGCGTCTGGAATTCTCCTTCTTGCGGGCTCTGGCTTTGTGCTGGTTGGTTTTGTGGCGGAGAAGATGTCTTCAGCTGTTCTTGCTGCGGTAATCCCACAACGAGCAAGAAGAGAACTACTGCCCAAAATGCGGTGAGTGAGAAAAGAACTGCCCTCTTTACCAATGAAGATGCGGTATCCATGCCATTCTCTAAAGCAAGGTAAACGACTCTTTAAAAATTGCGCCTTCGGGAATGCCCGCCTCCCGCGCCTGCGTGGCAATAGCAGCGACCATCATTGGCGGGCCGCAGAGAAGGACTGCCGCACCCCGAGGAATGCCCCCTTTCTCTCGCACATAGTTCATCGAGAATAATCTCCCTTCCTGCTCGCTGAAATAAGGAAACACGCGCAACCTCCCTCCCGTCTGAGATGCTAGCCCCTCGAGCTCTGCGACAATATCGCCCCCCTCTTCAATCGTTCTCACTACATAGTAGAGGTCTATTTGAAAATCTCCGTACGGACTGTCGTATCCCTTCCTGCGAAGTTTTGCAGAAAAATCACGCGCCATTCCAAGAAAAGGCGCAATGCCGCTGCCTCCCGCAACCCATATCTGCCTGCCATAGTTTCCCTGCGGTGGACGGCAGTAGGAAAAAGTGCCATATGGCCCCTCGACACGCGCAATACTTCCTTCACGAAGGCGCTGCAATGATTTTGTATAATCCCCCAGCGCTTTCACAAGTACCGAAAGCTTGGAATCCTGGGGAGAAGAAGTAAGTGAGAAAGGATGGACTTCCTTGCTTGTATCTGCCCCCCGGACGCTCAAAAAGATCACCTGCCCTGCATGGTAGCGAAGCATATCCCGCAGGGGCTGCAAAATGATCTCAACCATCCCCCTGCCCCGCGCCCGCACGCCGGCTACCAGATACGGGAATGTCCTTACCGCAATGTTTCCCAATATCACGCGATAGCCATACGCCGCAATCCCCAAAAGAAACAGTGCTATCATATATCCCTTCAGCCAAAAGGTGCCCTGCAGCATCCCGGGAATTGTAAGCATATGAATTCCTCCCAGCAGGAATGCAACGCCCAACATGCGGTGCCACCATTTGAGTACTTGGTAGCGAAAGCGTGCGAAAAGCGTTATCAGCAGCGGTGCCATCAAGAGCAAAAGCGCAAGAATGCCAAAAAGTTTGGGGATATTGTCCAATGTGGGAAGGAAGAACACTGCCGCCGCATGCAGAGAAATATCAACATAGGAGGCTGCAAGCGCGAGCGGGTGTGCAAGGAGCAAAAGAAATCCAAACACTCCCAGCAGATGGTGCGCGGTATACATTTCTCCCAATCCAAAAAATTTTTTTTCGAGAAAGCGTACTCGCGCCGAGAGCGCCATTGTAAGCGACAATGCCGCCATCCCCACTAACGCCGCCATTCTTCCCATCTGAGTGGCGACAAGCGCCATGTTGTCCCATCGAGGAGACGCCTCAATCACCCATAAAAAGAGCGGCATCACGCTTATCGCGACAAGCACGCTCCAGGCAATTATTCTTCTCGTCCGTATGCTACACATATAAGGCAATGTACAGCGCTAAGAGAAATGTTACACGGCATTCTTCAGCTTCCTTAAAGTATATCCCTTTTCCCATGCGTGATAAGTCATAGCTATTGCAACGCTCAAAGCATTTACAAATGCCCTACATTTTGCTACCAATTATGCCAAGGAGGGGTGCGGCGAATGGCAAGCCAGCAGTCTTGAAAACTGCCGCCCTCACGGGCTTGTGGGTTCGAGTCCCACCCCCTCCGCCCGCAGAAAAATATAAAATGAGTTACCCTGATTATTAATTTCTCTTCGTATAAAGCCAGAAAATTCAAATTTCAATATCGAGTCACCATCGCGAGCTCGGAAAGACCCTCAAGCAGAAAACTTAGAATCTTGATAGCAACAAAGAATAAAAGAATAATGGAGCTTCCCATGGTACAATTGGTATAATATTAGTATAATGCGGCATAGATAGATCAATGAAAAAAGAAGGTGATTTTTTCAGGCAAAAAGATACCAGCCAAGGGAATTCTCCATCGGAAAAGGAGGCTCCTAAAGAATATCTTGAAAGAGCTGAAGTAATCGAAAAAAGACGAACCACCCGCGAGCGCCTGTCGGATATGCTCTCGGCAGTGAAGCAGTTTTTTGGCGGAGCGGAAGAAGAAATCAATCTTGAAAATAAAGAAGAAATTGCAGAAGAGATTAATCATCTTACCGAAATTATTGAAAAAAGTGAATCTCGTAAGAAAGGAGAGAGAAAAGGTACTACCATTTTGCAGAAATTAAGAGAATTGCCCGCAGTTCTAAAAGGAGGGTTAGGTGTCTTAGTTTTAAGCACAGAAATTGCTGCAGCTGAGGCGACATTTCCTCCTCCAAATTCAGGTATCCATAGGGAAGAAGAATATAAAATCGTCCAACAAGAAAAGGAACCTCCTCGGCCTCCTATTGCAGTTAGAGTTGAGAGAGATAAAGTGGTAATTGAAGGAGATAAATACGGCCTTTTTGCTAAGCATAATTTAAGAATGCCTGAGTCATTGGTTGAGTTAGGGAAAATGTTTGTTGAGCCAGTATCATTTGGGATCAAATTCAAAGTGGGAAAAGATTCTTTTCTGCAAACTAAAGTTCTTTCGGGCCAAGAGCAAGATCCTTTTATGTTTGAAGTTGATATTCCTTACGAATATGCCGAGGATTTTAGGAAAGCAAGCCCGGTCGATAGAGAAAAAATGGAAAAAGATATGGAAGAAAAAGCTCAAGTATTACTTGAAAAAATCCTCCCTCAGGTTATAGGATTTTCGTTCTTCAAAGAAGAACTTCAAGATATCGGCCATCATAGTTCTAAAATAAGTGAGGTGAGAATTGATGGCTTCGCCTCTCCAGAAAGCAAAACTGATATCGGTATCCAAGATCTTAGAAACGAAAAGCTGTCTGAATTAAGAGCTGAAAACGCATCTTATGTTCTTAAAAAGCTTTTTGACAGGAAAGGTATTCAAGTAGAAGAAATAAAGTATAGAGGCGAAGGCGAATTGCCACTATCTTTAGAAGAAAGAGAAAAATTACTAGAGGACGTGTACCAAATTAGATTAGCTGAGGAAGGTGAACCCGAAAACGAAGCACTGATGGAATTGATTAAAAATTATAATGATGGCGAAATAACTGCCAAGCAGGTAAGGGAAGATTTAGATAGAATAATAGGAAGTAAGAGAAAAGTCTCGATTAGAGTTGAAACTAATGAAAAAGACTACGTTTTAGTTTTGCCTGCTCCTATTTTTCTAATTGCAGGGGCAGAACTATTAAGAAGATTATCTCGGCGGAGACTGGAAAAGCGCCCTCCTGCTGTTTATGTAGAATTCATTTCTTCGCCCGAAGGAAAAGAGATGGATGATGCCCTACGAGCACAAGCAAGAAAGATTGGTAAAAACATTCGAACGCCCCTGGGCGAAGTAAGTCCTTTCAAAGATGAATCCAAAGTTTACACTGGAGAAGAAAATTTTCAAATGGAGTATGGTGAAGAAGTATTAAAGGGCACTCCTCATCGTAGAAAAAAAAGAGCGAGACAGAAAGTTGAATTAGACTTTAATCCATCCTTACCGCTCAAAGAACGCGTTCAGGCTCTCGGGTTCCTCTTGGATCGTTACCTTAGAATGACGCCTACACTTATGCGGTCCAGAAGTATCGTAGGCACAAGAAAAAGTTTTGATTTAATTAATATCTGTAAAGACAAAGAGGCGCTGGAGGAATTTATTAATCGAGTTGTAAAACCAATACCAATAGCAATGACAAGATTGGCAAGCAAAGAAAGAAATCCGATTCATCTTTCCAGTAATTCAAAGATCATATTCGAGTTTCTTCCTCGACGGGGAAGGACTTCTCGTCTTCTTGGACAGGATACAAATCCTTTAGCTAAGAGAAGAAATAGGGTCTTTTTGACCTTTGTTTCTATTGATGGTAGAGCAAGTTACATATTAGACAGCGCAATACTGGCCAACCTAGCTGACCAATATCTTAAAAACAAAAGGCATAAAATCTACCATCACTCCTCTTCATAGCTAAGTAGCAATGAAGTCGCGGGGTATAGCCTCGTTTGCAATAAATGGCAAAAGGGATGGAAAAAATTAATTTTTCCGTTTTGGAAAATAAAAGAGGAGTTAGGCATACCTGCCTATCGGCAGGCAGGAATTTCATTTTTCAAAGCTCCTTTTTTAAACTCAATAATTTTTCTATATTTGCTGTGGCAGTACAAATTACGGAGTCACTTGCGCCATAGAAAATTCGTAAAACATTATCTACTACAGTTGCCCCACAACAAAAGGTCACTTTTGGCATTGTGCCTTTCGTATCATTTATGGATAAGAAATTTTGTAATTCTTCGTCTGACATTTTTTGCATTGCCGTAAGACCGCCAGGCAAAACATCAACAGTTCCTCTCATTTCATATTTTTTTTCTGGTTTAAAAACTGGTGTCTTTGATCTAAATAATATTTTTCTCGGATTTCGTAAATCTAACAATAAAAAACCGATTTGGTACCAATGTTTATCGTTGATACCATGGTACAAAACAAGCCAACCTTTCTTGGTTTTTATTGGCGGTGGACCCATTTCAACAAATGTGTTATCAAAAATATTTCCTTGGCGAGACTCAAGAAATGGTGATTGGTCGCCAACCCAATTCAAACCATTACCAGAAGTAGCAAACCACATTTTATATTCACCAAATAACATCCAAAATTTACCGTCAATTTTTTCTGGGAATATCCCTCCTGACTTTGACCACTCGGTAAACTTTGGTTTGGTAACAATTTTTCCATTTTTGTCCCATTCTATAAAAGTACCTCCAGCTTTCTTAAAATTCCAATTAGAATTAGAAAATGCAGGGCCATGTTTTTGCCATGTTTTTAAATCTTTCGATGTTGCTATTGACAATCTAGGAGTAATTCCGTCATAGGCCGCATAGGCCATATAAAATGTATCTTCAATTTTTGTGATTCTTGGATCTTCCAAGCCTCTTTTTTCGATCTTACCAGCACCAGACAATAATGGTCTATCAAATCTTTTAAAATTTTCTCCGTCCTTAGAAACAGCATAACCAATTACCGACTTCCAATTTTCACCGTTGCCGATAGCTCTATAAAACAAATGATATTTCCCGTCATAAAAAACGGCGCCTGGATTATATATTTTTTTTGCCTCCCACGAATTTTTTGGATTGGGCTGCAGAATTGGATTATATTTTGAACGAGTAAAGAGATTAGCCACTATATACTCTATAAAATTAATTGTTTATAAATAATTCGTTTTCTGGAGCGATAGCGGAAGAAAACACAATCTTATTCCCCTCTTGATAAATAAGAAAATCAAATTTATCCCCCTTTAGAAAGCCTATCGTCATTTTTATCTATTAGAAAAATATTTTTGAACTGCGTATAACAGGCGGTTTCTGCAACGTTCTTTTAAGAAGTCCGATCCCTTTATTTTATCGTAAAGGCACTTGAATGCGCTGTCTTTGCCTCTGTAATCTGCAAGGGGTCGCTGTCAGATATTCCAAGGCCGTAGTGAAAAGTCAATCTATATTTGCCGCTTGCCATATACCTAACAGTTCTTGGTTCCGAAGGATTCCGCGGCTCAAACGGACAGATTTTTTGATTCCATTGTCCCGTAAGTGCAGCATTTGGCTTTAATTCAGAAGGGTGCATTCTTTCATACAGGACCACGTAACAGGCATCGCCCACCTTTTTCTCGGTCAACTGGAATCCGCCGCTTTCCTCGTAAACAGGATTTACCCATCTGCCATCCTGAAAATATTCAATACCCCAAACCCTATCCGCGCCGCCGTAATACCAAATAGACCTGCCCAACCCATTCTTCACGGCAATGTTTATAATTTCACCTTTGCTATAGACATTTTTGTCTGTGGATATTGTAACACCTTCAGGCGAAATCATGATGTTGGGAGTTGAGGGAGTAGTCTGTTTTGGTTTTGAGGCAAAAAATGCAAGCAGGGCAACTCCGACCACGCTAATCACCAAGAGGGCGATGAAGGCCGTCTTCTTGTTTTTTGCTGTCATAATTTCATGATAGCAGATTGCTTCTCCTGCTTCCAATGCAGGATTTCTAGTGTTAGGGATATGGTGTTAGGGATATGAAGTTTCTGGAACGACGTGAGAGAAAAATTCAAAGCAAAAAGCGGCGCAACAAGTGCGAAGTATTATCAGCGAACGGGAAGTCGCGCTATCTCTTGCGTCATAAGGAATATACGGGGAATGACAAAATAAGTGGAGCGGAACGGGAGGGCAGCTGAAAAAATCAAGCTGCCGCTTGACCGCGGAGCGAAAACGAAAGAAAATGCCGGTGCAGCTCTTCAAAATCTTTTTTCTTTTCTCTGCATCCCCCAAAGGAGGAATCGATGTCCGACGATGTCCGGATAGCTTCTGTTCCAGACCAATCCTCACATCCTCTCTATGGCGTGAAGGGATGGCTGTGGTTGTTTGTTATCGTCAACCGCATCCTGAACCCTTTCGCAACCTTGATCGGCATCCTCATCTCGTCAGCAGATGCCTCGGAGATTGCCCGGCAGGGCTACATTCTCCTCAGCGCGTTCCTCTACAGCTCGCTTGTGATGGACGGGTTCCTCGCGCTCCAATGGTTCCTTATCGCGGGGAAGTTGGCCCGCATCGAGGCAGGCGCTGTCCAGACGACCAAGCGCTGGCTCACCATCACGTTCGGGGTGCATATTTTCTATTCCATCCTTGAGCCATTTGTCGCGCAATGGGATGGGGCAGGATTTTTGGTGCGCTACACGCTCGAGGAAGATGCTTTCTTCTTTACCCTTGTGGCCATCGCGCAGTTTGTCGTTTGGTATTCCTATTTCAGCTTTTCCCGCCGCGTGCGCGCAACCTATCCTGACTGGAATGCATAACCACAATGCCGCCCGCCCAACTTGCCGGGCGGCTTTTTTGGTACAGTAGCATTTGGCTCGCCCGCCGTGGTACGATAGGAA
>CAYOEP010000026.1:0-7879 GCA_964403045.1 uncultured Candidatus Saccharibacteria bacterium | reverse complement strand
CAGTGGGGTCAATTAACACCACGTCATCAATCCGTTCTTTCGGAACAAAATCAAGGATCTCTTGAATTACGTCTCCGTGGGGATCGAGGAGGCAAAGGCCATACCCATAAGCAATATCTTGGCGTATCAGGAGTTCCAGTAATTTTGATTTTCCCACGCCGCTCTTCCCAATAATGTAGAGATGGCGCCGCCTGTCCTTTCTCTTGATGCCAAAAATAAATTTCTTTTCCTCAAGCGCGGCGACATAGTTTGTCCTTCCAATAAACGAAACTTTTGCAGGATCCACCTTGCCGTAAACAGGAAGCTCGGGGGGAGGGGGCGCATATTTGATGATTTGTACTTTTCCCGCCCTTGGCATAATTTTCCTCTATTCTATCACTTTCACTGTAGGAAAGACTATATTGCTCCAATTTCATGGAGAAATGCTTCGTAGCTTCGCAGTGCTTCTTTAAGCTCTTCACATTCGGGGTGAAGATTAGGATCCTCGCTTAGTTTTGTGCGAAGATGGTGCGCACGCCATACCCCTTCAAGAGTGCGCAGTTCTCCCCCGCTTAATTCGTTGAGACGGTCCAGCATATGCGCACCAGGCAGACCAATGTGGCGCAGTACTGCATCGACAAGCGCATCTGCCTTCTCCAGCGCCTGCCGGAGCGCCTGCGGAGTTCCCGTATTCGCCTCCACTGCAATCTTTTCCCAGTCCTCCCGAAATAATGCCTCTTCCAGAGTGAGCCCAGCTATCCGCTGCTTGCGCCCGTAGGGAATTCTCGGCCGCACCTTCCACCCAAGCCACAGTACTATACCAAAGGCAATTATCAACACCCCGTCAATTGCCAACAAGATATAGAACAGCTCCTTCATTATTTATTGCTGCTCTCCGCGAAACTGCGCAATATCCGACTCCTCTCCATAGATAGGGATTCCTGCCGGAGGCCCTCCCTTTCTGCTTTCTACACGAGGCACATGGGGCGCGGTGAGTACCACATATGTGGGAGGATGAAAGATAGTCGCGATCGCTTCTGTAGTCATCTTAAATGTTTTCGAGACATTCCAGTGCAGCAAATGAGAAGTCAAGATTCTCCCTACTGCTGTATCTGGCGGCATTTCACGCCGTCGATAGTTACAGAGTAAGCGCCGCTTGCGCATTTCCTTTCTTGCTTTCACAAACACAAATGGCTTTCGCAATTTACTCACTTTCGTACCCATATTCCAATTCTGCGTAAAATAGTTGAGGTTGAGAGCGCTATACTGGTTAAACGCACCCACAATGCCGCGCCGGGCAAAGCTGTCATAGAAAAGTGGCTTTGGGGAAAGATAGAAAAAGCGGATCAATGTATCAAACGCAGGTTTCGATAAGTTTCGCTCCACCGCCTCGAGGACATCCGTTTCGCCGGGCGTGCGGGCAAGGGTGTGGCGAAAAAGCTCCGGATCAACTGTCGTGGCATCGTTGCCCACTTCTTTCAACGCAGGAAGAGGGCCGCTGGAAAAGTCCCATTTTGTTTTTTTCTTTTTCAGTGATTTCAACTGCGCCGCGCGCAGTTCGTCTACCAAATCTTGGTATTGGTCGCACCATTCATGCTTTGCAGGAGCAATTAAAATTTGAATGCCTACCATTTCCTCCTGCTTCACCTTCGCAAGCACTTCAAGGAACGCAGAGGCGGGGTCAAATTCTTTTTCCTCTTCGGCCGCTTCAAATTTCGGATACGTTTTGATGGGATACGCTTCAGATTTTGCAAGCACCATCTCCGTGCCCCAAATGTCGTATCCCTGCGCATAGAGCTCTTCAAGGGTTTCGGGGAGGCGTTCGATATAGTCAGGCACTTCCTCAATTTCTATGTCGGGGTAGTACGAAAAAAATGCTGCCTCCACAAGGTCGCGCAGCTTGTAGTAAGTACGTACATAGTAATGAATTTCTCCCCCAAAGCTAACCATCTCCAGCGAGAACCATCGCGTCACCTCACCATCCCAGTACTTTTCTAGGAGATCCGAAGGGCTGTTGCGAAGCGCATGGATTGCGGCAAGCACTTGCTCCATCGCGCGGGGACTTTTTCTCGTCTCGCGGGGAATTTTAATTTCCAAAAGCACATAACGAATTGCCTGCTTAAACAGCTCCCGCCGCCAAAACAGCCAAGCCGAGGCAAGAAGTTTTATCAATGCAATAGCGAGTGCAACAAGTGCTATGCTTCCTAAAAGATAAAGCCAATTTGCCGTAAACCACTCTCCTACTTTCCCTACCGGGAGCAATGAGAGGTTTTGGAAAATCGAAATGAGTTTCTGCATTGTCTATGCCTCCCGCACTCGATAGGTCCCATCCTTGAGGCGCTCAAAGAGTTTTTTGTTCTGCAAATTTGCGAGCACGGTATTGGGTTTCAGAAGGCGCTCTTTCTGAACTGCCGCCACAATTTCCGGAAAACGCATTGGGCCATGCTTTTTCAAAATACGCGCGATAACTTCCCGCGCCACGCCGGGGGCATAGCCATGCTCTGCCAACGCATAAATACCCCTTCCGACAAGTACAAACCGATCATCTTTAATTAGTTCGTTATGCACGGTGGGCGCAAGCGCTCTCCGGGTATCAAACCGAGCTGCATTGATAAGCTGGGCAATTCCTTCAAAGTGCACTGGCTTCCCTTCTTTTTTCAATACAAGGTAAATCTTATCCCGGATCGTTTTAGGGTGCACTTCTGGCCATTCCACAAGCCCAATATCGCCGAATACGTTTTTGCGGATCCTACAAGAGAGGTCTACATAGTGCGCGGCAAGGCGTGCATTCACTCCGTTCTGCTTGGCAAACTCTTTGAGGTACACAGAAAACTTTCCTTCTAGTACTCCCGCCTTTACTTTCTGCATGTATTTGACAAATTGCGCAAGAAACCTCGTCGCACTATGCAGTGACTGCTTGTCGAGATAGTAAAGCGGCACAACGAGCGCATCGCCACGGTAGTAGTGCAACATCCGCGATGCCTTCGCAAGAAGCAACGCATAACCCTTTGAGGCACCGCGCATCATAGAATTTAAGCGTGCAATAAACTCCTCTTCACTCGCAACACCACCTCTTCTCTTCAAGAAAGAAGTTGCTTTTGCAAGAAGTACTTTGCACTCGCGATTTGAGAAAATCGCGCTCTGGAGGTTGCGGAGTCCCGCCGCTTCAATTTGCCGCACCCGCTCCCTCGTAATTCCATAGCGGGCGCCAATCGCCGCGAGCGTCTGCGGCTTTTCTCCATCAACTCCAAATCTTGCCGCCACTACTTCCCGCTGCCGCGAGGGCAGTTCTTGCAACAAAGGAGAAAATATTTTCTTCGCCGAAAGCATATGCAAAAGGGAGAAAATTTTTCTTTTCGCTTCTAGTCATACTATAAACTGCTTTTGCAACTAAGTCAATAGTATTCTGTGGAAACTCCGGCTCCCTACTTTATCCTCCGCGGGCTAATCAGCAGTAAGAGTGGGCTCGCCACAAAAATTGAAGAATAGGTGCCCAATATCGTGCCAATAAGAAGCGTGAGAATGAACAGCTGTAATGTTGCAGGACCCCAGAAATAGAGCGCAACAAGTACGAATAAGAGCGTGAGAGAAGTATTGAGGGACCGCGCGAGAGTTTGGTTGACGCTTTCATTAATAATTTCGCGGAAGCTTGTGCTCCTCTTCCGAAGCAGGAGGTTCTCACGTATTCTGTCAAATACCACAATCGTATCGTGCACCGAAAATCCCATAATGACGAGCAGTGCAACCGCAAAGCTGCTGTCAAGGTCCAAGTTGAAATATCTCCCCCCCACCGCGAGGAATCCTGCGGGCACCACTACATCGTGAAAAAGTGTTACTAGTGTCACGACGCCGTATTTCCATGACTGGATTGGCCACGATGCCTTGCGGAATGCAAACGCGATGTAGGCAGAAATTCCCACCAGTACTAATAGAAGCGCCAAGATTGCTTTCTTACGCAACTCTGCGCCCACCGAAGGACCAATTGACTGGAAACTCAGTTCTTCAAATGAAGGATAAACTTTCGCGAGCGCTTCTTTTAGTTTGCTATGCGTTTCCTCAGTAAGCACCGGGAGGCGCGCGAGAAAGGTGTGGTTGGTAGGGCTGTAGCTGAGATAACTATTTCCCTCTTCAAGCACATTCTGGATAACAGCGTTTATCTCATGCTGTGGGGGAGTATCTCCGTCAATCCGAAATTGCCAGAGCGTTCCTCCTTGAAAATCAATGCCGAGCCGGAATCCGAGTAATCCGATTGCGAGAATAGAAGCAAGCACCAACGTACCCGATACCGTGAGTGAAATCCGGGATGCCGCGACGATATTGAGTTTTTTCTCCCGTTGCTCCATACGCTGATTATGATGTTGCCTGCGCACTGCGACGTTTTTTCAGCAAGAACACATGCAACATACTCCTCGTAACTGTGATAGCGCTAAACATACTCAAGAGAGTCCCCAAAAAGAGCGTGAGCGCAAACCCACGGATAAAGCTCGAGGTAAAGAAGTAGAGAATAAGGGCGGTAATCATCGTCGAGACATTTGAGTCGCGGATAGAAGGCCATGCACGACGAAATCCTTCTTCTACTGCCGCGCGCCACGTAAGCCCTCGGTCAAGCTCCTCATAGGTGCGTTCGAAAATAAGAATATTTGCATCCACCGCCATCCCGATAGTGAGAATGAATCCGGCAAGACCCGCGAGCGTCATGGTAACGGGAATCGCCTTGAAGAGCGCGAGTGTAAGGAAAATATAGATAAGAAGAGCAATCGCGGCGAAAATGCCGAGCAAGCCATAGTAGAATAGCATAAAGGCAATGACCGCGATTGTTCCAATGGCACCTGCAATTATGGAGTAGCGCAACGAACCAATACCCAGCTGTGCACTCACCGTTTGCTGATTAATCAACGTAATGGGTGCCGGCAAGGCCCCTGCATTAAACCGCTCAGCAAGTTTTTTTGCTTCTTCTACCGTGAAACTCCCCGTGATGCGTGCCTTGCCGCCAGAAATTTTCTGCTGTACCACAGGTGCTGTGATAAGGTTGCCATCCAAAAACACGGCGATAGATCGCCCCACATTTCGCGCGGTAAGTTCCTCAAAAATCTTTGCTCCCTCGCTGTTGAGCGTCAGCGATACCTGAGGAGCACCCGTCGTATCAAAGGAAAGCTGGGCGCCGGTAATGTAACGTCCGGTAAGCTTTGTGGGGACAAAAACAGGCTCTGTCGAAGTTCCCTCTCCTTTCTCCCGAACTTCACGAAACTCCAAAAATGGTGTCGCGCCTATTTCCTGAATCGCCTTGTGCACATCCCGAACACCCGCAAGTTCTACCACAAGGCGAGTCTCTCCCGCGCTCTGCGCCACAAATACCTGCGGCTCGCTTACCCCAAAAAGGTTCACCCTTTTCTCGATCACGTCACGAAGCCCATTGACAACCGATTCCTGATCAGAGGGTGCAACCTTGCTAAGATCCACGCGGTAGACCAGATGACTTCCTCCCAGCAAGTCAAGCCCCAGCCGCCACGGGCGCCATTTATTGCCCAGCAAGCGCGGATGAATAAATGCCGCGGCAAACACTGTTGCCGCGATCACCGCGACGAGAAATCCTTTCTCGTATTTCTGCATTGTCGTGCATTCTAGCAAGATCTTTAGAAAGATGCAACACAGGAAGGAAAAGTCCCCCATCATGAGACGGGGGACCAGAATACCTTTTGCCATCCAAACTGCCCGAAATACCAGACAGCCTGGACAGCAGGTGACGAGGTTGCCAACTGGAGCACCAGCTGGTACACCTCAAACGGCTCAGGAGCGCCGATTACCACTTCTTCCCCTTGGCGCACAAGGGGAAAAGTAAAGACCGTCGGCATCCCGACAATTGCCACTTCCCCATCGGCGATGAATTCTGTCGCCATCATCGCCTTGAGGTTCGCGGCAATCTTTGTCGCCAGATCTCGCGACGGCTCAGCAAGGATATCGTATTTCCTTCCTGCCGGTCGCACTGTTTTTACTCCGCAGTAGATAGAGTCGTTGTAGTCCTGCAGATGGATCTCCAGCATTAATTCCTCCTTTTCCCCACCGCAAAGTAAAATCAGCTAGGCGCAAATGTACCATAAAAATATTACAATGTCAAGATATGAAACGGCGCACCGGGTATGGTGCGCCAGGATTGTGTGGTGGAAATGGTCTCCTACTTTTCCCAGCGGCTCGCCTCCCTTCCTCTGGTTGTAACTGTAAGAAACGGATACTTCTCCTTGAGCTGCAGCACGTTCATTGCTGCAAGGTCCCGCTCTGCAAGAATGCGGGCAATCTCACTATGCCGCACCCGACCTTTCATCGCAACACAATCAATATACTCTTCTCCATAAGGGAGACGGGTATAGAGGAGGATTGTCGTTTTGAGCTCACCCCGCATTATGCGCACACGCCGCGCCATTTCGTTGACGCTCCACAGCAGGTCAGTAAGCAGCATTTGTCCTGTAACTAGAAATAGCGGCTCTCTCGCATTGTAGGCAGCAGATTCTACTTCAGCAGGAGAAGTAGTGAAGATCGCCCCGGCGGCACGGGAAGGATCAAGGTGTCGTAACTCCCATTCGATCATCTCGAGATCTATATAGTGGCGCTGAGCTACAATAATTTTCATCCAGTCCTCCCTTTGAGAATATGAATCCGGTAAATCCTATCCACCCGCACTCCAAAAGGATCTGCTGGCGTCCGCGCAGTGCGAATGCCGCTCACAGGTTTCGAAAGCGCTGCCCGCAGTATACGCCATTG
Organism: uncultured Candidatus Saccharibacteria bacterium; assembly: GCA_964403045.1. Lineage (GTDB taxonomy): Bacteria > Patescibacteriota > Minisyncoccia > UBA6257 > 2-01-FULL-56-20 > CAYOEP01. The sequence continues at coordinate 1,144 of CAYOEP010000026.1, read as the reverse complement.
CCGATAATCCACCCTGAAATATACTACGTCTCCATCCCAGCGACCTCCATCGCAGCACAATTCTAAATCACAAGCGCTGACAGTATGATCAGAACCAAACTGTTCCACACTGTGAACGATGTCAAGGAATCCGCACCAAAGCCACTGCCAAATACCACTCCTTTTTGCTTCTCCAAATTCTTCAATAAAAAACTCCATTCCGTAGATGCGAGTAATGCCATTGCGAACAAGAACTTCCAGTACTTCATTCCAGTAATAGAATCTATCGATTTGCTCCTTGCAGGAGCGAGGGGGAGCGACTTCCACCATCCACCGCTCACTGCAGATTTTAGTACCTCTGGGACGCGGCACGCATCCAAGTACTTCGCAAAACGCGAGGTCGATATCGGTAATACAGCCCGCTTGCCGCACCATCCACCTCCTTTCTCTTTTCCAAAGAACAAGAACCTTATTGTGTGCAGAAAGTTTTCGAAAAGTCAATATTTATACTCTCTCACGCAACAGGAGGAAGCTGAATCTTCAGAATTGCATCTGCAGGGAAAAATACTCTGTAAGGATGAGTGGTATGAAACGGAAGTCGTTCCACTGCAAATGCCGATCCGTGGTGGCGCGCAAAGGGCTGTAACTGCTCCGCGTTTCGTATGCAAAAGCTTATAATTCCCTTCTCCAGCATCTCTCGATGCAGGAGGCGAAGATTGATATCACGGAATACGGTACGCTGATTTTTGGGAAGATATGCCTCGCAGAGGAGCAGTGATTCTACCCTGCTTTTGTGCAGTATCGTGAATACTTCACTCCAGAACAGCGCGCGGGTATCTTTTTCCTTTTTCTTCCGCGGCGGCGTGGTTGCAATTTCGTTGCCGGAAACAACCGCTCCTTCCGGAAGCGGCATTCCCTGAATTGCCCGTAAAACTGCCTGCGCCGGATGCATCAGTCTATATCATACAATAAATGCAGCAGATGTCAATATTCTACAGCGGCGGGCAGGCTAGGCAGTATTCCCGTACTCTTTCTCAAGATAGGCAATAATCGCGTCTGACTCGTAGAGCTTTATCCCCTTCTCCGGATCGTAGAGAAACGGGACCTGGTCTTTTCCTCCAAGCTCGATGAGCTTTTGGCGCTGCGGCGATCCTTTCGGCGCCGA
>CAYOEP010000025.1:0-9898 GCA_964403045.1 uncultured Candidatus Saccharibacteria bacterium | reverse complement strand
GTGCGGCGCGCTTCCATAGAGGAATGCGCGAAATCCCGCAAAGCGGAGGGGGTAACGTGGATTCACATTGACAACGTCCACGACGGCGCCGCCCTCGCAAAGCTGGGCGCAGAGTTTGGGCTCCATCCGCTGGTCGTCGCCGATCTCGCCAATATGAACCAGCGCCCCAAGCTGGAAATCTACGACGACTATCTCTACCTCGTTGTCCACCTCCTCTCGCCGCAGGAGAAGGGACGCCTCAAAAGTGAACAGATTAGTCTCATCCTCGGCGGCAACTTTGTGCTCACCTTCCAGCAGGGGCAGGAAAATATTTTCGCCCGAATTAGGAAGGAACTGCGGGAAGATAAGGGCATCCTCAGAAAAATGGGCGCTGACTATCTCGTCTACGCCCTCCTAGATGCAATCGTGGACAGCTATTTTGCCGTCCTCGAAACAGTCGGCGAAACCACCGAAAGGCTAGAGGAAAAGATTATGACTGACCCTTCCTCCCATATCCTGCGGGAAATTCGCCGCCTCAAGCGCGACATGTTGGAAGTGCGGCGCGCCATCTGGCCCCTGCGGGAAGCCGTGCTTTCGTTCGAGCGCACCCCTTCGCCGCTCATCGCCAAGCGCACCACTCCCTACTTCCGCGATGTCTACAATCACATTATCCAGCTTATCGACTCCACCGAAGCGCTCCGTGACATTACCTCAGGAATGATTGACATCTACCTCACCAGCATCAACAACCGCATGAACGAGGTAATGAAAACCCTTACCGTCATCGCGACGATTTTTATTCCCCTCACCTTCATCACGGGTATCTATGGAATGAACTTCCGCTACATGCCGGAGCTCGAATGGCCCTCGGGCTACTTCCTCTCGCTCGCCCTGATGGGCATCATCGCCTTGGGAATGCTTTTCTACTTCCGCAAGAAAAACTGGCTCTAGCTCGCCTGCCCCTCCCGCGCGGCGCGGAGGCGTGCGGCAACATTCTCCCAATTAATGACATGGAAGAATGCCGCAATGTAGTCGGCGCGGCGGTTGCGGTACTTGAGGTAGTAAGCGTGCTCCCACACATCAATGCCGAGTACCGGCACCAGTCCCTGCGAAAGGGGGCAATCTTGGTTCTGCGTCGCTACGATGTCGAGCTTGCCGTCACGTACCACAAGCCACGCCCAGCCGCTGCCAAACACGCCCGCGGCGGCGGCCGAAAACCGCTGCTGAAATTCCTCCGTGCTGCCGAACGACTCGGTAAGAGCGGCGGTAAGCGCATCAGGCATCGGCACGTCTTTCTTGAGTATCGTCCAAAACAGCGAGTGGTTATAGTGTCCGCCTCCGTGGTTGCGCACGGCGGTGCGCACTTCCTCGGGAATCTCCGCAAGCCCGCGAAGAAGATCTTCTACTGATTTCTGCTGTAAGTCTGTATGTCCCTCCAGCGCGGCATTGAGCTTGTTCACGTACGCCTGATGGTGCTTCGTATGGTGAATGCGCATCGTCTCCTCATCAATGTAGGGCTCGAGCGCGTCGTAACCGTAGGGTAATTCAGGAAGAGTATGCATCGTTACGCTGTGCAAAAAACAAGCGACCTTGAGGTAAGAGGAAATGGAAAGTGCCCACGGCACGTCCTAGTTGCGCAGATAACGGCGCACCGCTACAAAGCTGGACAGCCCGCCGATAAAGGCGCCGAAGAAAAGTTGGTAGAGAAGAAGGGTAAAGATATTGCTGGTAAAGTAGGCGAAGAGATTCAGCTCCGGGATGAAAGTCCGAAAGTATGGCGATACCCAAAACACAATGGGTGCAGTCACCAAGACACTCAGCACCGCAGCGATAATGCCGTTGAGAATCCCTTCCACTACAAAGGGACCGCGCACCAAAATATTTGATGCGCCCACCACGCGCATAATGCCAATTTCGTCCCTGCTCGAGTAGATCGCGAGGCGGATAGTGTTGAACACCACCAGGCCCGCGATAAGCGCCATAATAATTGTCACTGCAAGGCCGCCGCTGTTCACGCGCCTAATAATCGCGTTCAGCCGATCAATTACCGGCTTACTCTGTGTATAGGTAGCACTACTCACTAGCAACGCGATATTGGGTGTACGGAGATATTCATTAATCGCCGCATAGCGTGAGGGGTCTTTCGCCTTAATATTGAGATACGCTTCCAACGGATTTTCGTCGAGCTCTGCCAGTGCCTGGACAATCGTCGGATCATCCTTATGGGCCGCGCGGAACTGCTCGAGAGCCTTGTCGCGCGAGACATATTCTACGCTTTTCACATCAGGTAGCTTCTCAAGCGCCTCCTTTATGGCGAGAATGTCATCTTCAGAGGTACTTGATTTGAAATACAAACTAATATCGATTTTATCTTGTACCGAAGCAATTGCAGTTCTCGTCACCACATTGAAAAGCATTAACCATATTGATACTAGTAACGAAATAGTAGTGACAATGACCGTGGTCGTGGAAAGCCACCCATTGCGGGTAAAGTTTTTTACTCCGTAACGAAGAATACGTAATGCGATTGTGAACATAGATTATACTAAAATATACCTTCCCTTTTCCTCGTCCCGTATCACACGCCCCTGATCCAGGCTAATTACTCTCCGTTCCAAAGTGTTGACAATTTCCTTGCTGTGCGTTGCGAGGATTACCGTTGTGCCAAGCTCGTTAATCTTTTGGAGAAGGCCAATAATTTCCCAAGTGTGGAACGGATCGAGATTGCCGGTCGGCTCGTCGGCGATAATGACCTCGGGACGGTGCACCATTGCACGGGCAATCGCAACGCGCTGCTTCTCGCCGCCTGACAGCTCGTGGGGAAAGTTCTGCATCCGATCCGAAAGCCCCACCATATCGAGTACCTGCGGCACTAGCTCATCAATTTCCCGCTGGGGGCGGCCCGCAACCTCGAGAGCGAAGGCAACATTCTCGTACGCATTCTTATTGGGAAGGAGGCGAAAATCCTGAAAAATGACGCCGATGTGGCGGCGAAAATAAGGCAGTTCCGAGCTTCGCAGCTTGTTCACCTCATACTGGCCAAAGAATACTCTTCCCTTTGTGGGACGTTCCTCGCCAATAAGAATTTTGATCACAGTAGATTTCCCTGCGCCAGACTTTCCCACCAGGGAAACGAACTCCCCTGGATCCACATGAAAACTCACATCCTCCAGCGCTACAGAGCCCCCGTTATATACCTTCGAAACACCCTTAAATGAAATCATATCTTACAAACGCGAGGCGGACGTTTTACCTTGCCCGCCGCCCAATAATTCTATCTCACTTTCAATAAAAACATCAAGCGCTCCCTCTAGCACTTCCTCTGCATTACTCGTTTCCACTCCTGTCCGATGATCTTTCACCAATTTATAGGGATGGAGCACATAGGAACGGATTTGGCTCCCCCACTCGGGCTTCGCTTTGACTTTCAATTCATCAAGCGTCGCCACGCGGCGCTGGAGCAGCTGGTGGTAGAGTTTTGCTTTTAAAAGCCTGAGTGCCCGCTCGCGGTTCGCGGCCTGTGAGCGCTCCACCTGCGAGCTCGCAGAAATCCCCGTAGGAATATGCACCACCCGCACGGCAGTCTCCACCTTGTTGACATTCTGTCCCCCCGGTCCTCCTGATCGGGAAAATTCAAACTTCAAATCTTCGTCGGGGATGGAAAATTTTTGCTCGTCCACTTCCGGCAAGTCCGGCAGTACTTCCACCAGCGCAAAAGACGTGTGGCGAAGCTTTTTCGCGGAAAACGGCGAGATGCGTACAAGCCGATGCACGCCCGACTCATATTTAAGATACCCGTAGGCGTACTTGCCCGCGATTTCAAAGGTGCGGCGGTTTGGCTGAGGATCAATTACTTTGACCTTCCACCCGCGCATCTCGGCGTACTTGCGGTACATCGCCGCAAGCATTCCAGCCCAATCCTCTGCGTCTTCTCCCCCTGCACCGGGGTAAATACTGATGACAGCAGCACGGTTATCATATGGACCAGTGAAAAGCTCCCGCAAAAGCAGCGACTGGAGTAACCTCCGTGCTTCCGCAACGCGCTCCGAATCATTCTCCTTGCTCTCTTGAAGATCCGCAACAAGCCGTTCAAGCTCGCGGAAACGATCGTCCAAATCTTTCAACTCTCCCAATCGCTCAATGGTACGATCCGCCGCCGCGCGGTCGCTCCAAAACGAAGGATCGCCAAGGCGGCGTTCGATCTCCGCAATTTCCTTTCTCTTTCCTGCAATGTCAAAGCCTCCCGCCTAAGCGGCGGGTCTCTTCTGCAAGATTTTTTTTCTCTTCCTTCTCTGACATGAGCCAGCGGTGGGATTCGAACCCACGACCTCTGCTTTACGAAAGCATTGCTCTACCGACTGAGCTACGCTGGCAAAGGCACCCAACGCCCATTGTAGCAGACTCCGAGAAAGGCGCAACTACCGCGCGTGCCGAGGCGCGCGCTATCTGCTCAACTCATGCTTTTCCACGCGATCGGCAGCGAACAGCCTGCACATTGCAGCAAATATCTCGCGACAGGCGGTAGAATTATCTTTCGTGTAGTTGCACACGTAAACATCCATTGTCAGGTAGCCATGCTCAGGCCAAGTATGGAGCGCGATGTGCGACTCCGCGAGGCATACTACGCCGGTAAATCCTCCCTCAGGAAACTCGTGATAATAGGAACCGAGTTCCTGCAATCCTGCCTCTGCTACCGCGGCAGAGATTCCCTGCTTCGCGCGGCCCACGTCGCGGAGGCACGCCGAATCGCGCGAATACAGCTTCGCCAAAATGTGAAGCCCTCCTGTTGTTGTATATGTCTCCTTCATTATCCATACACTTTTTTGTACAAATTAAACGAATGAAAAACGCACTGATCCTGCGCCAACAAGCCAAGATTGTACTATAATTTTTTCATTTGTCCAGTGAAAAGTTATCCACACATAAATGCATTTTTAATTGACAGAATACATAGAAAAAGCGAAAAATAGACTTGAGGAACAGCACCTTCAAAATTGAAAAGGGAGGCAATTTTAGTATGAAGCTGATTACATTTCCTCTCGCTATTCTCACAGCAACTCTTCCTGGAATTACCGCAAATGCCAAACAAGGTCCCGTGGTAGATCCAATTTACCCTTTCTACGCCTTCATCCAAGCTGACGCAACAGGAAAAGAGCATCTTTCTCTTTCTGTGATTGCACCAATTACTAACTACAATCCTAGGATATACTGGCATCCAGAATGTGTTGAGGGATATGTGCGGTTTCAGGTTCTTATAAAACACAATAGAGCCTACCGACTTGCCTACGAGGAAGCAGCAAAAGAACTCAGAGAGATTCGTCTTCCGGAATGGATTTCGTCCAAGAACTACCAGCTAACATCCGAATCAGAAAAACAGAAAATATGCAACTGGATATTTAGCAAACTTAACACGATCGTCAGGAAGCCTCGCAAACAGATTGGTGGCAAAAGTTTGGAGCAAATGCTCCATCTCGCACGAAGAGAACGACCAAAAGGGAACAAAATTCTTGTCTCTGCGCCACTTCAAGAAATCTACGCATGGGAAAAGCATGTGCGAGAGTACGGCATTGAATACTTTGACAAAGTCCAAATACTCAAAGAACGCGCGATCGTCTACAGCGAGATAATGCTTCGAGAAATCGCAACTAACATTCCCTCACTATTCTTTCCAAAGCCTGGGAGCTGTCCTCAAAACGACCTCTTAACCTCATCAAGTCATACCCCCGTGTCATCCCTTCGACACGGGGTTTTTTCAAATAAATATTCTCCTCCCCGCTCAAATAAAGATACACAAGAGATTGACAAAAAGATAAAAAAGGGGCATTATAAACCATAGCACACTACACCAGCAAAACAAATTGACGAAAGGAGGTGCGTCATGCAGCGACATGCAAACCGGCTCCTCGCGGAAGATTTTATCCACTTCTTCTCAGAGGAGCCACGCGGCCCAACAATCACCATCAAGAGAATGTCCCCCGAAGAACCGAGATACATCAGGGAGCTTCTCAAAATCGTAAAGAATCCCACTCTCTCGAGGGCACAGAAAGTCAAGAACCTTGCCGCACTCTTCGAGTGGGAACCCGAAATTGCGGAGTGGCTCAAAAAAAATCTTTACGGACATCCAAAGCTCCGCGAAGCACTGGATGTAAACCTCCTCATCGTCCAACACGAGGACGATTGAAGTACGTTTTCTTTGTTCAGAAACGGCTCTGCGAAAGTGGAGCCGTTTTTACTGCTCCTTGGATTCCCCCGGGTAAAGTTCCGCCGCGGTGCCAGAAATACCATCGCCGCCTTCCTGTCCATGCGAATCGCGAACGGGACTTTTCGCAATCACATCCCGCAGTTCATTTACTTTCTCCTGCAGTTCAGCGAGTGGCTTTGAGAACTCGCAAGCGACGTCAAATGAGGATGCGTATAGCCATTCGTGCTGATCACTTTTCTCCTTTTGCACCAAACGCTCATCATCCGGTGCCCATGCAATATATACGTACATCTTCTCTCCCTGACCGCGAGCGCGATAAAGACTTTTATAATCCAACGCAGTGTAGGCAGTAGGTAAATTCCCCCGCCGCTCGTCCTGTGAGCGTCCTATAATTTCCCGAAGATGCGCCACGGGAGACACATGATAGACAGCACGTCCCGTTCCTTTCTCTAATATCGTGTCCCGAAGCTGCGCCAACGCCGCGGGAAGGTTCTCTTTTCCCCGCAACGAATTTTTAATCAGCAGCGGATGCGTAGCGAGAAATGCAAGGAGGTTCAGTCGCTGCTGTTGGAAAGCAGCATCAGAATCGCCTCCCCCCTGTAGCCCTCGAAGCAGGTTTTCCACCACCCTTTCAGGATCCTCGTCAGCAAAATACTCCTCCGCATAGGGGGCGCCTTCAGCTGAAAGCTCGGAAACGACATCATCAAGTAGGTCCGCCACGCGCTGGCGAAGCTCCTGCTCAGCAAGATACGCGAATATTGCTTCCTCAACAATCTCTTTACTTTCCCGCATTGCACGCCCACCTTCCGCCAGCAAATCGCGCCTCTCCTGAAATAACTTATCCACCTCCTCCCTTAACTCCTGCGTATCCTGAGAGTTCTGCGGAGGGGCAGACGGGGGTATATCAAACTTTCCTTTTTTCTCCACCACTTTTTAATTTTGCACATTCAGCAACATATAGCAACTAGATTATCGTTCCTCGCGGAGATTATGCAAACTGCGTGCCATCTTTGCCGCGAGGGCGTCCACTGAAAACGCCGCGCGCTCGCGCCTGCACTCCGTGCGCTGTGGCTCATCATAATTGCCGCACTGCAGGTACTGCAGCGAAAATTCCAGCGCCGCCGTGCGCCCTTCCCACGGAAACTGGTAGGTATAGCGGATATACAAGCTCCCCCCCGCACCCTCTGCGGATTCAGTAACGCACATCCGCATCCCCTGCAGGGCAAGTTCCCGGGTGCGCGACATCGCATCATTCCCCGCCGCGCAGGAAAATTGCTGGTCGAGCAGCCGCACACTCGGAGGCCACTCCGCCGTGTGGATATAGCTTGCGCCAACGCGCGGCGGATAGCGAAACGAGGTTCCCGTCGCGCCATCCAGTTTTGCCTCCCATCCCGCGTACTCTTCCGCCCCCGGACAGAGTGCAAAAGTACAATCGGGACCTGTACGTGCCACCAGTGTCCCGTCCGGGCAAAGTCTTTTCTCCGGCGCGCACGCCTTTCCTTTCCTCGTCGCCATTTGCGGCGACTGGATGCGCGCAATAATGATGCCAGCAATAATGGCAATCGCCGCAACTATCGCGAGAATAGCAACATTCCTGTTCACCCGATAGCGCCGCATCGATTTTGTAGAGAGAAAATTACAGCTTCCTTGCCCTTAATAGTTCAAGTAGTGAAGAAAATCAATCACGCGGGAAGCAAGAATAGTAAAGAAAATAGAGAACAGCACCACAAAGAAAAACTTGCGCCTGTCTTTGGGATGGAAAGAAACCACAGAGTAGCCGAGCTTCTTGAGCTTACGAACAAGCTCCCGATTGCGGTGACCAAGCCACCATGCCCACGCTAACGCTACAAAAGTACCAAGGAAAGTTGCCAAAATAATGGAAGGCAAAAGGTAATTCCAGGCCTCCCAAAAAAGGAAGGAGTAGGTCGAAAGCGCGATGTGCAGCCTTATATCTTCAAGCCACAATGGAGAGAGAGAGCTCGAGACAGACAAGAGAAACCATATAACCAGAAAAATTGCCGCCAGTACCAGTGCAATTCTTCTCATCCGTATGTAGCCGCTCTTTCTCAGCTTGGCAAGCAGTGGCTGTGCGGCAGGAATTTCGTCTTTTGTTCCCAAAAACATCGTCGTCATAATAACTCCAATAATCGTTGCAAAGTTTGAAAGCCCTATCAGCGCGAAGAGGCCTACACGCTTCCTGAGATTGCCAAAAACAATCACGCCCGCGAGGATTGCCGCAAGCATTGAAATCAGGACAAAAAGCCCGATCACAAAGGGGTATTTGTGTAATATCACCGCTTCGATGAAATATATAGGAAGAGGTGCACCCCCAACAGCGATAAGGTCTTTGGTAAGCATCTTCGCCGGTTTCCCGTAAATGCTTATTGCGGTATAGTTCCGTACTCGCTCAAAATCATCAGTCGGTGCCCTCCACTTCCTCACATCCCACGAAGCTTTGGAGTAATATTTGTACTCCGAGATGCCTTGACCGAGTGGACGCGCAAAACCTGCAATTCTCACATCAATGGAAACTTTCTTTGTATCATACACGCTTGTCGCACGGAGAGGAAAGAAAATATGCTCGGAGGGAAAAGAGAGAAACATCGCCTTCGCATAATCACTATCATCAGAAAAGAAGCGTGTCTGTGTGGCAGGAGTACGCGGTGGGAGAATGGCGACAGCAAATGAAAATCCCTTCTGGAGATAGGGATCAAGCGAAGAAAGCGCACCATCCTGTACAGGAATATGATGTTCACGGAGATAGGCATACAGCGCTTTTACTGCATTCGCGGAAAAGATATGAGGAGTAATTCCTTGTTTCTCTACAGAAGGGGCAATAGATGGGTAATACACATCGTAAATGCCCATCCACCCAACGGGAGCAATGCTAATTATGGCATCGTATATCCTCCGCGAAAATAACTCATAGATGGCAGGATAGATCTGCGAGTGCAAAAGTATAGGGCGTGCAGTATCTTGAAGAAATTCAGTGTCCCAATACCGAGCCAAATCCAAGCCAGCGAACCGAATGACGGGTGCCGGCAAAGCTGTAATCTGATCCGCGGGAGCGGGAATAGGAAAAATCCACGCCGTAGGCATAGTGTTATTCTTGAGGCCCACAGCGACCACCATTTTCTGGATGCCGTCGCGATGGACAATAAACGCATTTTCAAAATCTTCGGGAAAATAGCGCCATCCCTCCTTCAGTACAGGAGAAGTCACAGCAACCGGATTTGTGGATGAGGAAGGCGCAAAATCTTCAGGAGTCAGGGGCGCAACCAAAACACCGCCCGCGGCGGCAAACTGCGGCAAAGACAAAACCATCGCCGCAATAATGAGAGAAATTCCACATTCCAGCTGCAGCCTTTTTCTCATAATCGCATTATACCAAACCGCCCATAGCTTGATTGCATCACCCCCAAAAACGCTGGTGCCTTCGATTCACTTAGAATATCAATCTTGGCAAACTGCACTCGGATGCACTTTGGCACAACGAGGATCTTATAAAATCTACGCGCTTTATCGAAAACTCAATCCGAAGAAGGGAGAGCGGGTTTCAATCCTACATTAGTTCATCGGAAACGAATAATGCTCGTCATCACCTGCCCTGTCTGCGAGAGGTTTCAATCCTACACTAGTTCATTGGAAACAGTGATCACAAACTTACCGATTTACAGAAGGATGTACTTTCAATCCTACACTAGTTCATTGGAAACC
>CAYOEP010000024.1:2037-9979 GCA_964403045.1 uncultured Candidatus Saccharibacteria bacterium | reverse complement strand
TGCGGGTGCGACCGGATTTGAACCGGCGATCTCCTCTGTGACAGAGAGGTGTGTTAACCAGGCTACACCACGCACCCTCTTTCCTCTTTGCAAGTATAGCTACTTTCCTCCAACACCGCAAGGGAGGTGTCTATCCTTTCTGGAGCATCGCGAGAAACTCTTTCTCTCCTATGACCCGAATTCCCAACTCCCTTGCCTTCTGCAATTTCGTCCCGGGGTTGGATCCCACCACCACCAGCGATGTATTCTTGGTTACCGATTTTGCCGCCTTCCCGCCTTGTTCCCGCACACGCGCCTCCGCCTCCGCGCGCGGCATCGAGTCGAGTTCACCTGTAAATACCACAACTTCCCCTGAAAACACTCCGCCAGTACTGCCTATCTTTTCGCACACTACCCGCACCCCTGCCTCCGCCAAACGACTAAGAAGCCTATGGTGCGCCGCATCATGAAACCACTGTAAAATGCTCTTGGCAACTTTTTCTCCCACATCCGGAAGTGTGCGGAGCTGCTCCTCGGAACATCCCGCAAAAAACTCTCCTACCTCCAGCGGTGAATATTCCCGCCGTCCCTCATGATTGCAGGACGCTGCGCAGAACATTGCCGCAAGCGTCCGGGCTGTTTCCTCGCCCACATGGAGAATGCCCAATGCATAGAGGAACCGTGCGAGGGAAATGTGCTTTTTGCGGTGAATTTCCGCGATAAGGTTTTCCGCAGATTTTTCCCCAAATCCTTCCAATACTGCAATATCTCCCTTCTTTAAAAAGAAAATGTCTGCCGCATCTCCTATCAAGCCCTCGTCGAGAAACCTATCCAGTACTTTCGGTCCCATCCCTTGGATGTCGAACGCGCTTTTCGCCACAAAGTGGAAAAGTTGCTCCCGCGCGGCGGCGGCGCATTTCCGGTTCGTGCAGCGGAAGAAAGCTCCCTCGCGGCGGACAGGCGCATGGTCTACCGGACAGCGGGACGGCATTCGAAACTCTTTTTCTTTCCCCGTCCGAAGATTCGCCAACACTTTCGTAATTTTTGGGATAACATCGCCCGCGCGGCTTACTACCACTGTATCGCCAATCTTCACTCCAAGTCTTCGTATCTCGTCCTCGTTGTGGAGCGTCGCACGGGAAATGGTCACGCCTCCCACCAGCACCGGCTTGAGAATCGCGACAGGGGTAAGAATTCCCGTGCGCCCCACCTGTACCCTGATGTCCTCTACAACTGTTGTCGCTTCCTTTGGCGAGAATTTGAGCGCAATGGCAGCGCGGTGCGTTTTCCCCACAATCCCCAGCGCATCGTAGAGCTTGCTGGAATTCAACGATACCACAATCCCGTCAATCTCGTAGGGAAGCTGATCACGCTTCCGCTCCCACTCCCGCCAGAACGCAATTACTTCCTCCAAGCAATGTAATACCTTCCCATGGGGATTCGTCTTAAGTCCCATTGCGCGGAGGGCACGATACTCATCCGCCAATGTGGGGTAACGCCGATAATGCCGCGCATCGCCGGGGCGACGGGCAATTCCGTAGGCAAAGAAATCAAGCTTGCGTGCAGCAGTTACCTTGGGGTCCAGTTGTCGAATTGATCCTGCAGCAACATTACGAGGATTCGCATAGGGTTTTTTTCCTTCTCGCACCTGCACGCGGTTAATCCGCGCGAATTCTTTCTTGGTAAGAAATGCCTCGCCGCGCACCACAATGTGGGATGGAAAGGGAGCGTGGAGGCGAAGGGGGATTGCTTCGATGGTCTTCAAATTTTGCGTTACATCCTCGCCAATTATCCCGTCGCCCCGCGTGGCACCGCGCACAAGGATTCCTTTTTCATACACCAGTTCTACCGCGAGTCCATCCATCTTAAGGTCACAATAAAATTCCTGTTCACTCTTTCGCAGCTTCCTTCCCAAAAACCGCTCAATGCGCTCCATCCACGCCCGCACATCATCCTCAGTAAACGCGTCGTTGAGCGAGAGCATAGGCGTTTCATGCTGCACTTTCTGAAATTTCTCCAGCGGCACTCCTCCTACCCGCTGCGTGGGGGAATCCGGCGTAATCAAATCTGGAAACTGCTGCTCCAAATCGAACAGTTCTTTCTTCAACGAATCAAGTACTGCATCTGAGACGAGGGATTTGTCCAGCACATGATAGGCGTACCGGTAGCGCCGTATTGCCTCCCGCAGTTTTTCAATACGCTGTTGCGCTTCTTTTTTTTTCACTGTACTTCTACTGTACTACTACGCAAACGCGCACTAATGGAATATTACCTCAAAAGCCCTCACAGATCCGCCGGATTTGCCAAATGACCGGATAACGTGGAATAATTTGCTTCTCCTTGTGGTGTGATAAGTGCTGCCGTTCGAAAGTTTGAAGATATGCGTATCTGTGCAGGAGGGATTCCTTTCCTTATCGCAGCCGGGATCGCAGGAAACGTCAGTTGCTGGATCGCATTCCCCAAGACTTGGCATTCCCGGCGGCACAGCGCGGTTATTCAAATTGTTATAGCACGACATTGTGCTGGAATTGCGATAGTTGTCACAAGCAAAGCGGAAAAGCTCCCATTCCACGCCCGCATCCGCCGCGAATACCGCCTTGGTTGAATTTTCCACATCACCCATCTGCCGTATTTGGAAAAGCAGCAGCATTCCCGCAATCGCGGTGACCGCCAGTAAAGTACTGCCCACTGCCAGCATCGTAAGCAATAATGCTTGCCCTTCACAATTTTCCCGTAACTTTCCTCTCTTCTGTCTCATCATTCAATACTTGGATTTGTCTCACCTCTCCCTCCGGAAAGAATTGTAATCGTGGTTTTCGCGTAGCGCGTTTCGCTGCCGCGCTGCACCTTCACCCGCGCATTATACACTCCCTTCCCGCTGTAGCTGCATACTCCTATCTCAGTATGCCGAAAGGGATTGCCGGTTGCCGTGTCAGTTACCATTTTTCCGTCTTCCACCCCGTCGTTATTGTTGTCAATGCCACAGGCAAAGGTAAATGAGATTGTGTCACCCGATTTCACATTGTACGCCACTGCCGTGAGATCCACGCTGTCCAGTTTTCCTACTCCTACATCGGGCTCTGCAAAAAGTGCCACATCCATCGGCAAAGTCCCCGCCGGGGCGCCAATATATACTCCGTAGGGTTCCCCGTTCTGGGCGCTTCCCCGAAAGCTAATCCAGCCTACCACATCACCACCCCACGCATAGCCGCGCAACCTATCCGCATAATTCGGATCTATTTCCACGCGATAGGGTGCGCCGCTCGCCGCGAGGCCAGAGAACTTTACCCATCCGTCCCACCCGCTCCACAGATCAGCAGTGAGGTTTGGATTTTCTCCGCTGCGAAATCGCGCCCATCCTTGAATCACTCCATCTTTCAGGCGCGCAATCGGGCCGCTCCCGTCACAATTTCCCGGATCGCTGGGATCGTTTAAATTTCTTGGGGCGCCGGCGCTGCCGCCCGCCTCTTCAGTGGGAGGATCACAAGTTTTTGTCCTGTCAAAATCAAGCCACCCAATCCCCACCATCGCGCCGTTGCTGTCCTTGCCGCCCGCCCACGCGCTTCCCGACAGCACCCCTGATGCGTCAATACTTACCCCATACTCGTTCCCTGCCGCATCCAAGCCGCGGAACTTGATCCACCCAATATTGGAAGACCACGCGTAGCCGGAAAGCTCCTGGGGACCTCCCGCACGCGCGTGTTGCTTGCCAGGTGTATGCCACAGCACCAATCCCTCAAGGAACAAAAGTCCTGCCGCGATGAGCGCCACTGTGCGCAAGAATATTTTTTTCTGCAGCCGCATTTTCATCGCTGTTGTTTCTGCAATGCTTTCTGCCGCAACGCGTCAAGCTCCTGCAGTTGGCGTTGGACCTCGTTTTCGGGCATCGGCTCGCTCTGTCGCGGCGAAACGGGCTGCGCCTGCGAAGCCGGCGGGGCGCTGTCTCTCTTTTCTGCCTGCTCCCGGAGACGCTCCAGTTCTCGCAGCTGTTGTTCTATTCTTTTCTCGTCGTCACTCTTCTTTTTATTATTAGTAGCTGTTTTGTTTCCCGTTGCTCCTTGAGATTCCGCACCGGAAGGAGTTTGCTGCGACGGCGGGGTGTTTTTTGGCCAACGCGGCAAGCTATCCTGCTTCCAAAGCACCAATATACTGCCCCCAATCAAAACCACAAGGCCTATGAGAATTCCTATCGTGAGCAGGAAATCCTTTGCGGCTTTCTGCTGGGTACGAGAGTTCTGATCCATATTACTTTGCTCCGATGCTAATTATATACGTTTCTGCATTTGGAAACACTTTTCCCTATAGCTATTCACACACCAGCGTGCCATCGGAAAGCCATCGCTTCTCGATGCGCCAATCATTGCCATATGATCCCACCACATACATAAACTTATCGTCAATCGCAATCCCTCTCGCCTCAGCACGTACAGCCCCTCCAGGTTTTTCTATAATAGCCCCATTGTCCCCAAAGTTCTCCCCACAAGAAGCAACAGTACACAATTCCCCTGTATCAAGACGACGCTTCTCGATGCGCCACCCCTGTGATCCCGCCCTATTAAGAGCCTCATACTCGCCAAGACCACCTACAACGTACATATACTTACCGTCAATTGCGATTGCTCGCGCAACTCCTCCTTTTTTCAGCTGCACAACTCCCCCTACACCAAATTCAACGCCGCACGCAGCCGCCGTGCAAATTTCTCCTGTATCACCGCGATACTTCTCAATGCGCCAGTCATAAACGTACCCAAATATAGGACGACCGCGCGGTCCATTTCTGCGTATAGTCCTTCGCACCCTTCCTACCACATACACATATTGACCGTCTGTCACCACATCATATGCTCGAGCAGCCCCCCGGGAGGGAGGAGGAGAATCCGCAACTCCATTGCTGCCAAATCCTACTGCAGCGTAGCCTGCTGACTCAAGTTTCTTCACTAAGAAAGAATTATTATTACTGTTCCGTCCCACAATGTAGATTTCTCTCCCGGGAGAAACTACAAGGGCGTTAGGGTCCTCATTGGCTGCCATCTCAACAATTCCATCGGGAAATCCGCTTCCTAAACTTCCATCGTCAAGGTAACGCTCCTCAATAATAGCGTTTTTATTTGTGACGCTTTCGGGCTTTTCAAGCACATACATCACATCTCCCCCTATGCCCACATCAAAACCACCATGCGAAGGTATGCTCCCCATCTGCACTCCCTTCGAACCGCTTGCCAAGCTCCCGTCCGCGATATTTCGCTTCTCAATTCTCCAGTTCGGAGTGTCATCCGTGCCGGCGATAACAATGGTAGTCCCCACAACTGCCAAACTCTTGTTATTCCGCGTCGCCGTACTGGAAAGCACTACACCATTTCCGCCAAAATCAGTCCCCAAATCCATATTGGGAAGATGTTGCTCCGTGCGCCACCTTCCTTTTTCTTCTGTAGCTACATAAATTTTCCCGTTCGCCACCGTTACATCAAAAGCAGTGCCAAGAGATGGCGCAATGTACTCACCGGTTTTACTTCCTGTCGCAAGATTTATTCTTATGAATGCATAGCGGCCCCCTACTTTGCTCCCTACTACATAGAGATTGGCTCCGTCAGTCGCAAACCGGTGAGGATAATCTCCGCCGGGGTAAACTGACTTCCCATTGCCTCCCCAGAAGGCATCAGCTACTCCCGTGTTTTTGTTGAATCGCATAACCAGCCAATTATGAAGTGTGCTGCTATCAAATTCCCTAATGAGCACGTAAACATACTGCCCTGCAACTAGTACGTCTGTTGCCGCTGTTTGATCACCTTTATTCCAAAGTCCTGTTATTACTCCATCTGTCGAGAACGGTGAACCATTGCAAGGATGTACAGTGTCACACAACAATCCCGTACTCGCGTCTCGCTTTTCAAGTCGCCATCTGTTTCCTTCCAAAGGCGAATATTCAGTGCCCACTATATAGATCGCTCCCCCATCAACTGCTATTCCCCTTGCCCAATTGCGCTGTCCGCCCAAAATTAATTGTCCATTCCCATTCGGACCAAAGTTAGGGTCTGCTTTTCCTTCTGTAACACTTCTTTTAGTAATAATCCAATCCCCAATATAACCACCAACCGCTGGTGCCCACTTCCTGTTCGTCCATCCAACCGCATAAACCCAAGCGCCAGCTACCTCTACATCGAGATACCATGTATTTTTAAGCCTCTGCACACCGTCAAAATCTGTTGTGTCATAACCATCATAAGAAACCCCATCCTGGTCCCAGTTGGTGTCCAGCATGCCGGTGGAAAGCCTTCGTTTTTCTAGTCTTGCCACGCCAGCAGAAAGTGTATCCTCGTATCCCACCACGAAAAGCGCGTCATGAAGCGGATCTGCGGCAATGCGGCGCAGATCGAATGTTTCCGGAGGCCCTGTTACCACGCCCCCGACTCCAAACCCGTCTCCGATGCCAAAATTAATATCCGGCGCGCCAGTTGCAAGGTCACGCTTCTCAATTCTTGTAAGCGGCTGTGAGTCGTTGCGACCAACCACATACATATACTGAGGGTCGATAGCAATGGCACGCGCTTCTTCCGACGAAAAATTCACCTGTGCTACTCCCCCTACACCAAAATTAGGATCAAGCATTCCATCCCTCTTGTTACGCTTTTCGATGCGCCAATCAAACTTTCGCCTCTCTCCAGTTATCATAGCTCCAACTACATATACATTCTCTTTGTCAACTGCCACCCCATAAGGAGAAAATTTTGAGATAGTAGAGGCCTGGCTGTCATTTTTTAGCATTACCACTCCTTCCTTGCCAAAACATCCCGCGCCTGTAGTAATTTCAGGACGAGGACTTACTGTCGTTTGTAATGTCACTTCCTTGTTTTGGAGAATGGGATCTTTGGTGCCCAACGGGGCAGGCGAGAAAGTAACAGTTATCGCGACGCGGTGAGGATACATCTGGGGAAACTCTACAGGCTCATCGTAGTTGGGATGGCCGGGAATAAGGGTGAAAGAGAGGTGGCGCACTGTTACCTTGTCGGAAGTAAGCGGCAAAGTATGGCTACCCGGGGTAGCATTTGAAGCGACTTCATCTCTCTTGATTAAGCCATTAATATCATCCCAAAAGTAGGTAACTACTCTCCCATCAGAATTCTCAAACTGGATTTGGCTGTAGGGTTGCGGGGCAAGCGGCGGCGATTCGAGGGGAGTGGGAGGATAGCGGAAGTTTTTTCCTGTCCGCATCTCGCGCGCCATATACTCAAGCACCGAGCTCACCTCAGTATTTGCCATAATAATTTGCTGGGCACGGCGCTGGCTTTTGATGCCATAGGCAAGTCCCCCCATCGCAATTGCAGCAAGGATTGCGAACACTCCCGCCGCCACCATAATTTCCACCAGCGTGAAGCCGCCGCGGAAAAAACTAACGCCATGCGGCCGATATTGCATCTCTTTTCTCCTAACACCTGCCCGCAACATCACATCAATTACAGATAAGTGAACCATCAACAGTCGACCTCGTCTCCATTCGCCAATCATTATTATCTCCGTCCCCTGCCACATAAATCGAGCTAGAGGCTGTATTGATTGCAATACCACGCAACGTGGAACCGTCAGGGACAATCTTTTTCCCACCCGCGCCGAAGTTCGGATCAAGATCGCCGGTATCGAGCGTGCGCTTCTCGATAAGCCAGTCATAGGAGTTGGCATCTTTCCCTACCAGATACATCGCGTTGGCATCAATTACGATATCTCCGGGGTCCTCTCCGGAAAGATCTGAAATCCATCCCTTGCCGCCGCCAAATGTTGTATCGAGGTCGCCGGTATCAAGCGCGCGCTTCTCGATAAACCATCCCCTCTCGTAATAGCTCCATCCGAACACATACATTGCGTTCGCAGACTCGTCGACGGCGACCGCAACCGGGTAATGTCTATTGCTGTCGCTATCGCTCAACAAGATGACCCCTCCCGTGCCGAACTCCGTGCCGCAGGTTGCCGC
>CAYOEP010000024.1:0-1937 GCA_964403045.1 uncultured Candidatus Saccharibacteria bacterium | reverse complement strand
CCCCTCCCGTGCCGAACTCCGTGCCGCAGGTTGCCGCATCGCAGAGGGCGCCGGTGTCGAGGGTGCGCTTCTCGATGCGCCACTCATAGTGTGAGTCGCTTCCTCCCACTGCGTACAGGTACTGCCCGTCAACTGCAACACCACGTGCTGCACTGGCGCCATTTACAGAAATTACCCCACCCGCGCCGAAGTTCGGATCGAGATCGCCGGTCACAGGATTGCGCTTCTCAATGCGCCATGGAAAATTTCCCACGATATACAGCGCAGGCTGGCTCGTATCGACGGCAATGTCGTAGGCAAGATTAGAATTGGCATCGCCGAGCATAATGCCGGAACAAATCACGCAGCTGCCGCTCGGCATACACGCATAGCGGGGATCAGTGTCAGGGCAACCGCAGGTCTGGCAGTTGTCGATAAGGTTCTGGTTACCCGGCCCGCTGCCGGGATCGCAGTATTTCGGCTGGTTGGCGGAACACTGGTTGACCCGCGTGCCGTCTTGGCAAACCAGCACGCAGGTATCTGTCGGTGCGTCGCAGGCATATCCAAGATTAGGAGGACAACCGCACACCGTGCACTTATCCACCAACGATTGGGAGGCGGGATCGCAGTATTTCGGCTGGTTGTTCGGGTCGCAGGTATTTTCCTGAATATCACCCGGGCAATAGTAGGTACAGCTCCCCGTTGCCTCGCATTGGTAACGGCCGTTGTTGACCGGCGGACAGCCGCATTTCTGGCAGTTATCTACCAAACTATAATCTGCGCCGCAGAACTTTGGCTGGTTGGCAGCGCACTCACCGACCCGCGTGCCATCACTGCAGCCGGGCACACATTTCCCACTCACATCGCACACCTCATTCACATTGCACCCGCAGGTATTGCAGTCCTCTATCAAATTCTGATTCGCATCGCAGAAGTAGGGCTTTGTCGCAGAACACCTTCCTACTGGCGTATCGTCCTGGCAGGCGGGCACGCAATCAAGTGTAGTGGTATCGCACACGGATCCATCAGGGCACCCGCAGGTCTGGCAGTCGGGCACAAGCTGGGGTGGTGCGCTATTGGTATCACAGAAGAGTGGCTGAGTATCAGAGCAAGTGTTTCCCGACGTACCGTCATCACAGAGCGGCGTGGGGGAGCAAGTTCCGTCCGCTGTTTGGCACAATTCACCCGGGGGACAGCCGCAATCATTGCAATTATCCACCAGTACCCCATTCGCATCAC
Organism: uncultured Candidatus Saccharibacteria bacterium; assembly: GCA_964403045.1. Taxonomy (GTDB): domain Bacteria; phylum Patescibacteriota; class Minisyncoccia; order UBA6257; family 2-01-FULL-56-20; genus CAYOEP01. Next base: position 719 of record CAYOEP010000024.1, on the reverse strand, counting down.
AGTAGAGCGGGCGATTGTTCGAGCAAGTGCCTAAAGGAGTGTTGTCCGAGCAGGTTTGTGCCGGGCCGCAGTTTGCAGGCTGGTCCGACTCCGGCCAGTTGTAAAACTGGTCTTCAAGAACTACTTGCTCGGTGTTCCCATGCCTTCCCCTCCAAGTCACGGTGGACTTTACCTGAATGGCGTAATCGCCGATAAGGTCAATGTCAATCCGCCGATAGTAGTGCTCGGGAACGGGATTGCCTGCGTCGTAGCTGTACATCTTTGTCGCCGGGTCGAAGAGTAACTCACGCCCGGGTGCTACAAAGTTCGCGTTCTCCAGCGTTTTGCTGTTATAGTCCACTTCGTACCAGCCGGGCGCAAAGCCGCTGTTCCACGGCGTATCGCATCTTTGGTAGTTCGCGTCAATGATGTTTTTCACCACTTCAATGCCTTCTGACGCAAGATAGGTCGCGGTAAATGATCCTTCCGCGGTGCGGCTCAGGGAATACGACTGCGCCAGCAATCCTAACAGCGACGCGAGGGCGACGACTGCCACCGAGAGCGCGACCATCATCTCAATGATCACCTGCCCGTGGCGGCGCGCCCTCACCGTTCGTTCTTCTCCCACGCCTCTATTATACGCTGAAACCGCCGTGCTGTCTCCACAAATTCATCGAAGGCACAGTATGCATCTCCGTTTTAACTCCCGTACTGCGCCCCCCTAGGGCGCGCAGAACAGC
>CAYOEP010000023.1:0-10407 GCA_964403045.1 uncultured Candidatus Saccharibacteria bacterium | reverse complement strand
GAGCGGCGGCGGTGATTGTACTCTTTGCCACTTCTTGGTCCAACTTTGCTCCAATGCTCGACTCTTTCTCCAGAACCGCAACCAATCGATGCTTCAATTCGCTAATTTCCTCCACACTGGAAGGATTAATACTTTTCGCGCGGGAAATGAGCGGGGCAAGGTAGCGCGCTACCTGCGCCCGATATTCGGCATCTCTGTGAAGCAATGATTGGTGCGCGCGCAGGCACTCCTCGAGGAGTGTGTTGCCAAATGTGTGCATTACTATCCCCTTGCCGGGACAATAATTGAAGAGGGAGGAACAGCGGTAGCTCGTCTCAGGATCTTTCACATATGCAATAACCCCTGTTCTCTGCTTTCCCCATACCGCGAGGGGAGCAGCACGATACACAGAAGGTATCTCTTGTGCGCGGGGACAGAACAAGTCTGCTCTTCGGACAATTTCACGAATCAGCCCTTCGCTAGTGAGCGCAGCAAACGCTGCTTCTCGAAGATCATAAAGAGTTGGCAAGGGGCCAAGGTCTCGCACCAGTTGGCGATTCATCTGTCGAAAGACTTCCGGATACTTCTTCGTGACATACTGGAATGCGCGTGCAAGCGCCTTCCAACGACAGAAATAAGCAACCACAATAGGATTGTCATCAAAGGAGGCCGGTGGTGCGACAAACGATAACGTCCACGGCAAGAAATGTTCGGGATCTATCAAATCACTCCTTCCAATAAAAAGCCGCTGTTCCAGAATATCTCGGTCTGTCGCATCTATCCTAATAGCGTCCCTTTCCGGTGGAGTTGCCGCAACTAGCACTCCAATTCCTGTTGCCACCGTAAAGAGAAATACCGCAGTGGCGAGCATTCTCTTCGGCATCTCGGTATCTCCTTTCTCGCAAGGAGTATTCACTTCCCAAGGCTCTACGTTTCAGTATAGCAAAATTTCCTGGAAAACGCACAGGATAAATCCCCCTGCAATTCTCTTGCCGGCATTGTATTGTTCTGTCAAGAATTCTACAATGAATTTATGCAGAGTCTGGAACGATGGGATAGCGGCAATGGCGAGAAATCTGTGCAGAACGCCGCGGAGAGCCCTGAAGTCACACTGTCGGAAGCAAGCGAAAACGCAGCAGAGCGGCAGCCTTCTCTTCCTCAAGAAGTGCAAGGAGATTCTTCTGCGGCGGCGCGGCAACGGGAAATTACAGAGCTCACCCAATCTATCGAAACCGCAAAGCAGCAACTGGACGCAACGCGCGAGCGCCTTGGCATTCCTCTCACTGACGAAGAACCTCCCAGCATTGCCTTCCAAAAAGAGCAACTGCGGCAACTCCAAGAGGCGCAGGAAGCTAAGCATGAGGAGGAGGAAGAAGAAGGAGGAGAGCTAATAAGCGAGGAAGAGAAAGAGCGAATCATCCAAGAAGAATCAACTCCGGAGGCAAACCCTCCTGTCTAGAGCGCTTCCTTGTACTAGTCTTGCCTCTCGCTTGGCACTACGCGGAAGAGGGCGTTTCCTTTTCCTCGAATAGAGGGCGCGCTTTAGTCGCCAGCACCGCCAACAGGCCGCTTGCAATTCCCACTCCAATGCCTCCCAAAATATCCGCGGGCCAGTGCACTCCTGCCGCTACACGCCCCATCCCGTTGAGGAGTGCGAAGAAGAACAGCCACCACCCCCAGCGCGGCGCAAGCATAATTACTACCGCCGCGAACGCAAAAAAAGTCGCCGCATGCCCTGAAGGGAACGAATTGCCTGAAGAAATAAACAATGGGTCAATACCCAACGCCACAAATGGCCGAGGATGTGGGTAGAAAAATCTGATAATCTCCACAAGAACACCACGGGCAATTACTGCCGACAGCACAAGGGTGACAAAAAAATTCCACCGCGCTCTCCAGTCGCGGTAGCCTATTTTCCCTAAGTACACGAGCCCTGCCAGGAGGAGGTAGGGCAGGTAGCTCGCGAAAAATTTCACCGCAAAATCAAGCGCCGCGTGCTGGTGGCTCGCCTGAAAGAAAAACCAAAAAAGATGCTCGTTCATCTAGCGGCGTACGTAGGGAAGAAGGCCGAGAAAGCGTGCACGCTTGATGGCGCGGGCAAGCTTCCGCTGGTGCGTTGCGCATACACCGGTATATCTCGGGTCGATAATCTTCGCTTGGCTGGAAATAAAGTTGCGCAACTGGTCTACTTCCTTGTAGTCAATCTGCTTTAAGTTTTGGGAACAAAAGAAGCACTGCTTCATGATCACACCTTAAAACGGCAAATCTTCATTCGACACATTTTCTTCTGCATCAAGATCCACAATGGGAATTTCCTCAGCGGGAGCAGGATGAGCCGATTCGCTATCGCCTGGCGGCGCGCTCTGGGGAAAAGTGCTACCTTCGCTCGGGCGTGGTCCAAGTTGGAGGCGCTCGCAAATTACCTCTGTTGTCCTTCTGTTCCTTCCCTCTTTATCCTGCCATGTCCTTGTGCGGAGACGCCCCTCGACCAGCACCATGCTCCCTTTCTTCAAAAACTGACTCGCGATTTCTGCTTGGCGCCCCCACGCAACCACATTATGAAACTCAGCCTCCTCCTGCCGTTTTCCTGTTTTGTCTGTCCAGACACGATTTGTCGCAACGCCAAACCCAGTTACCGACTGCCCGCCCGGCGTGGTACGCAGCTCAGGATCTGCAGTGACTCTTCCTACGAGAAATACTTTATTGAGATTCATATCTTCTTCTATTACTGTAGAATTTCTTCAATCTTTTTTTCAAGATCTTCATTGCTTAGGGGAAGTTTCTCTGGCTTTCTGACAACCGTTTCCTTGCCTCCTTCCTGCATCTGCGTGCGGGATGTCTGTCCTTGTGCTCTCGAGGCCGCAGCTTGCTGCGGGCGAGGTTTAGGTTTCACAATAGGGGGAGTAATCAGCAAAAAGCGCAGCACTTCCTCCTCCATCCGCAATGCTTTCGTCAAATTCTCCACCTTCTCCGCGGGAAGCTTGAGGTGGAAATAGCCAAAGTATGCTTTTTTTGTTTTCTTGATGGGGTACGCAAGCTCCAAGGAATTACAGGGTCCTTCAAATTCTATCTCTCCCTCCTGATCTTTCAGTATCTGGAGAATTCGAGAAACGCCATTCTCGCTACGCACCACATAGGAAAGCTCGTAGCTCCGCACGCGCTCGCCTTCCTTCGTATGTTCTTCCTGGTGTAATACAGCCTCCATTGCCCCTACCCTACTTTACTTTCATCCCTTCGTCAACCGCCGACGCTGTCTCGGCGGCAGTATCGTTATTGCGATCTTCCTCGTTATCTCCTTCTTCCTCTTCTTCTTCAAATTTTCTTCCTGCGGGAATCAATCTTCCAATGATAACATTCTCCTTTAAGCCGCGAAGCGGATCCAAGCGTCCTTCTACCGCCGCGCGTACCAATACCCGCGCAGTATCCTGGAAGGAGGCGGCGGAAAGGAAGCTCTCTGTCGTAAGCGCAACCCTTGTAATACCCAGCAGCAGCTGCTGCGCCTTCGCAGGGGTGCGTCCCTCTTTCTTAAGTTCACGATTAATTTCCAAGAAGCGCGATTTTTCAATGATCTCGCCCACGATGAGATCGGGAGAATCACCAGGGTCTTTCACGCGGACGCGCCCGAACATCTGCCGGACAATAATCTCAATATGCTTGTCATGGATAGATGCTCCCTCCACCGCATAAATCTTCTGCACTTCATCGATAATGAATTGCTGCACCTCGCGCTCTCCTTTCAGCTCCAGCAGCTCTTTCAAATCGACGCTTCCTTCATAAAGTTTCGTGCCCTTCTTCACCTCATCTCCCTTCTTCACCAAAATAGAAGATGAAGGTGGCACAACGAACTCCTGCTTTCTCGCTTTGCGTTTTGTCGTCTTTCCTTTCTTCGCATCTTTCTTGCTTCCCGGCACAAAGGTAATAACCACTCCTTGCGGACGCTCCTCAATGTTTTCAATCCAACCATCCTGCATTGCGATTCCTGCCTTTCCTTTCGGCGTGCGCGCTTCAAAAAGCTCTTCCACACGCGGAAGTCCGTGGGTAATATCAGTACCTGCAACTCCGCCGATGTGGAAAGTGCGCATCGTAAGCTGAGTTCCCGGCTCGCCAATCGACTGCGCCGCGATAATCCCTACCGCTTCGCCGACCTGGATAAGTTCTCCTGTAGTAAGATCAGCGCCGTAACATTTCGAACACACTCCGTAGAGCGTCCTGCAAGTCAGCGGCGAGCGCACCTTGACCCGATCTACTCCCGCTGCTTCAATCGCTGCGGCTGTTTGGCGAGAAATAATTTCTCCTGCACGGGCAAGAACTTTTCTGCCTACCTTCACATCTTCCACCAGCATGCGTGAGAAAATTCTCTCGGAAAATGACTGACGGAACGACGGCTGCTCAGAATGGCGCAAAATTTCTATTCCTGTTCTTGTGCCGCAATCTTCCTCGCGCACAATCACATCCTGTACTACATCCACGAGGCGACGCGTGAGATAGCCTGCCTGCGCAGTTTTGAGCGCAGTGTCAGTAGTTCCCTTTCTCGCGCCATGGGTAGAAATAAAGTATTCCAGCGTATTGAATCCTTCCTTGAAGGAAGATTTAATGGGAAGCTCGATAGTCTCCCCCCGAGGATTCTGCACTAACCCCTTCATTCCCATCATTTGCAGCGGCTGCGCCCAAGAACCCCTCGAACCAGAATCGATAATCTGGTAGATCGAGTTATCCTTCGGAAGCGTCGGCCCCATAAGCTTGGATATTTTGTTCTTTGCCTCATCCCAAATACCGATCACCCGCGCGCGGCGTTCTTCTTCTGTCAACATTCCTATCTCGTAGAGATGCTTTACCCGAGCAACTTCTTGATCTGCGCGCTCAATGATTTCTTTTTTCTCTTTCGGGATAATGAGATCTGCCATTGCCCAAGTAATGCCAGAGCGCGTCGCAGATTCAAATCCGAGCTGTACTACTTTGTTGAGCGCCTCTACGGCTTTCGCAAACCCGTGCAACTCAAAAATTTGCTCAATAACTTTGCGCAGTTTTTTCTTGTTTAATGTTTCGTTGACAAAAGGAATGCAGTTGCCAATCGCACGGTTGAAAAGAATACGCCCCACAGATGTTTCTATCACTTCTCCTTCCCGACGGATTTTGATCTTATCGCGGAGCCCGACAATAGAGAAATTGTAAGCGATAAGCGCATCCTGCTCATTCGCAAAGAGGCGCACCTGATCAGTTTCTTGTAGGGTAGTAAGATAGTAAATACCAAGCACAATATCTTGGGTCGGCGCAACAATAATCTCACCTGTTGCAGGCTTAAGAATATTCTTGTCTGCCGACATAATCTCTCTCACTTCACGCTGGGCAATCTCAGAAAGCGGAAGGTGTACTGCCATCTGGTCGCCATCAAAATCTGCATTGAATGCAACGCACACAGATGGAGGAATTTGGATGGCAAGGCCTTCTACTAGTACGGGGCGAAATGCCTGAATGCTCAATCGGTGAAGTGTAGGTGCGCGGTTCAAGAGCACCCTTCTTCCGCGGATCACCTCCTCCAAGATTTCCCATACCTCATCTCCCTCTTGGCGGATAATGCGGTTTGCTGTGCGAATGTTGTGTGCAATTTCACGCCGCAACATTTCCCCAATTACAAACGGGCGGAAGATCTCAAGCGCCATCTTTTTGGGAATACCGCACTCATCAAGAGCAAGCTTTGGCCCCACAACAATAACCGAACGCCCAGAGTAATCCACTCGCTTCCCCAGCAAGTTCTGGCGAAACCTCCCCTGCTTCCCTTTCAGCATGTCGGCGAGCGAACGCAAGGGTCTTCTCCTGCTCGACATCTGCTGAGTTCCATAGCGGGAAGAATTGTCAATCAGCGCATCGACTGCCTCCTGAAGCATACGCTTCTCGTTGCGGATAATGACATCTGGCGCCTTGATTGCCATTAGCTTCTTGAGGCGGTTGTTGCGATTAATGACCCGGCGGTAGAGATCGTTGAGATCTGAAGTGGCATATCTTCCTCCATCAAGCGCTACCATCGGCCGCAGGTCAGGGGGGAGCACTGGCAGTACTGTCAAAATCATCCATTCGGGACGGTGGCCATTCTTAATCATTGACTTAATCATTTTCAGGCGGCGCAATGTCTTAATGTCGGAGAGCGGATTTTTAAGCTTCTGTACCTTTCGCTCAATTTCTTGCGCTTCCTTCCGAAGATCCATTTTCTCCAAAATTGCGCGCACCGCTTCTGCGCCGCTTCCTGCCTTGAACACGTTACCGAAACGGCGAGAATACTGCAGATAGGAGCTTTCGGAAAGCACAGTGCCTGGACGGAGCGTCTTCAGGAAATTCCTGAGCTCCGCCGCCTCGTCAGAGAGCGCTCCGCGCAGATCTTTTTCCTTTCTTCCTAAATCATGGAGGCGTTGCTTCAGTTCTTTGTCCAACATATCGAGCGCTTCCTTACGTGCTTCTTCGTCTACCTCAGTTACAATAAAGTCTACATAGTAAATCACCCGTTCCAGTTTATTGCTCGGCACATCCAAAATCAGGCCAAGGCGGGAAGGAACGCTCTTGAGAAACCAAATGTGACTGACAGGTGCGGCAAGGGTAATGTGCCCCATCCGCTCTCGGCGCACCACCGATCGAGTTACCTCCACGCCGCACTTATCGCAGACAACACCCTTGTATTTAATTCTCCTGTACTTGCCACAGTAGCACTCGTAGTCCTTGGTAGGACCGAAAATACGCTCGGAAAACAGCCCATCTTTCTCGGGTCGCTGGGTGCGGTAGTTAATCGTTTCCGGCTTCAAAACTTCCCCGTGCGACCACTCGAGAATCTTTTCCGGCGATGCAATGCCAATGCGGATGCCGTTGAAATCGCTCCGCGACGTAGCGTCAGGCGGATAGACAGGTTCAATATCAAAGCAAAGTGCCTTCAATTCATTCACCAGCACATTGAAGGAGGCGGGTAAATTAGTACTCCGAATTTTTTCCCCGCGGATGATAGATTCATACGCTGCGGCGCGTCCTAATACATCGTCAGATTTAATAGTAAGCATTTCTTGTAGCGTATGCCGCGCACCGTATGCCTCCAACGCCCACACTTCCATTTCCCCAAAGCGCTGTCCGCCAAGGTGTGCCTTTCCACCGAGCGGCTGCTGGGTAATAAGCGAGTAAGGGCCGATAGAGCGCATATGCACTTTATCCTCTACAAGGTGGTTGAGCTTCATCATATAAATCACTCCTACCGTCACGGGGCGGTCAAATGCTTTGCCGGTGCGCCCGTCATAGAGAGTAATTTTCCCATCTTCCGGAAGTCCTGCCTTCTTCAATTCTTCTCTGATTTCTTCCTCAGTCGCAGAGTCAAGACATGGAGTTATTGCTCGATATCCAAGTTTTTCTGCAGCCCATCCAAGGTGTGTTTCTAAAATTTGCCCGAGGTTCATCCGAGAAGCAACGCCGAGGGGATTTAAAATAATGTCTACCGGCCTCCCGTCTGCGAGGTAGGGCATATCCTCGACAGGGCGAATCTGGGAAATTACCCCCTTGTTGCCATGGCGCCCCGCAAGCTTGTCACCTACCTGCACCTTCCGTAGCTGCGCGACTTCTACCTGAATTCTCTTAATAATTCCCGGCTCTAATTTATCACCACGATCTCGGGAGAAAATCTTCACCCCTACAACTCTCCCCCTCTTCCCATGAGGAAGTGTCAGGGAAGTATCTTTGACATCGGCAGCTTTCTCGCCAAAGATCGCGCGGAGAAGGCGTTCTTCCGCAGTAAGCTCAAGTTCACCCTTCGGTGAAATTTTCCCCACAAGAATATCGCCAGGGCGCACCTCAGCGCCAATTCGAATAATACCCTCTTCGTCGAGATTACGGAGACTCTCTTCAGGTGCGTTGGGAATATCGGGAGTAGTTACTTCAGGGCCAAGTTTGGTATCACGCACATCACATTCGAAACTCTCAATGTGCACCGAGGTAAAAAGGTCATCGCGGCGGACGCGATCAGAAATAATAATTGCGTCCTCAAAGTTTGCTCCTTCCCATGACATGAATGCAACAAGAAGGTTTTGGCCTAATCCCAATACGCCATGGTCAGTAGAAGGTCCGTCTGCAATCACTTGTCCCTTCTTCACCCTTTCGCCGGGCATAACCAGCGGACGCTGCGAGATGCACGTGAATTGGTTAGAGCGGTGAAATTTCGCAAGGTGGTAAGTTTTTTCTTTATTGTTCGCATATCGGATCTTAATGTAATTTGCGTCCACCTCCATGACTTTCCCATCCCCCTCCGCCTTCAGTGCGTAGCCAGAATCTTCCGCAACTTTCTCCTCTACTCCAGTGCCCACATACGGAGCCGACGGCTTAACCGAGACGACTGCCTGTCGCTGCATATTGGACCCCATCAGTGCACGGTTCGCATCATCATGCTGGAGGAATGGAATAAGTGAAGTTGCCACGCTGACAAACTGGTGCGGCGCGATATCAATAAAGTCAATTTCCTTCGGGGAGCATGTTCCCGGCTCACCGTGAATTCTCGCCTCCACTACCTTTTCTGTAATTACACCTTTCGCGTCTCGCTTTACTCCTGCATGTGCAATTTTATACTTTTCCTCCTCAAATGCATCGAGCCATACAATTTCGTTCGTTACTTTCCCATCTTTCACACGCGCGTAGGGAGTTTCTAAAAATCCAAACTTGTTAATCCTCGTGAAGCCAGCAAGGTAGCTAATTAAGCCGATATTTGCACCCTCAGGAGTCTGGATAGGACAAATCCTCCCATAGTGTGAAGTGTGCACATCGCGCACTTCAAAGCTCGCTCGCTCTCGCGTGAGCCCACCAGGACCGAGTGCAGAAAGGCGACGCTTGTGCTCCAACTCCGCAAGCGGGTTGACTTGATCCATGAACTGCGAGAGCTGGGAAGAGGAAAAAAACTCTTTAATTACTGCGAGTATTGGACGCGCATTCACAAGCTGTGCAATGGTGAGGGTATCGCGATCATACGTCGACATTCTGTCTTGAACAATGCGGCGGAGACGCGCGAATCCAAGACGCAAACGGCTTTGCAGTAGTTCTCCCACGGCACGAAGGCGGCGATTTCCCAAATGGTCAATATCGTCCGGCTCCGCGTCCGGATCGCTGTTGAGACGCATAATTTCCTTTACAATTGCAACCAAATCCTCGAGGTCAAGGAGGCGGTTGTCCTTGTTGTCAGAAAAGCCAAGGCGACGGTTGAGCTTAAACCTCCCGACCGCAGAAATATCATAGCGATCGAAGCGCTGGAAAAGCCCATCTATCATATTCTTCGCGGTCTGCGGCGTCGCGGGATCGCCGGGGCGGAGACGGCGATAAATCTGGAGGTAGGCTTCCTCAAGTGTCGTTGCAGGGTCTGCTGCAACAGTTGCCTCCCAGAATTTCCCTCCCGCTTCCTGCAACACTTTCCACTCGCGCTCTCCTGCACCAAAAACTTTCAAGAGAGAAGTAACCGGTACCTTGCGGTGCCTGTCAATTTTTACCTGAATCGATCCATCTATTTCAGTTTCAAATTCAAGCCACGCGCCACGCCCGGGAATTACCTTCGCGCCAAAAAGCCGCCTCCCTCGGTACGGGAACATCGTGAAGTACACGCCTGCAGAGCGCACCAGCTGTGAAACGACAACACGCTCCACGCCGTTAATAATAAATGTACCCCGATCCGTCATTAGCGGAAAATCGCCGAAGTAAATTTCCTGAGTTTGCGATGTGCCATTCTTCTTATCGACAAGCCGGAGCTGTACTCGCAATGGCGCTTCATAGGTCATCTCCCGAAACCGAGCAGTTGCCTCGTCGTATCTCGGCTTGTCAAAGCGATATCCCTCAAAGTGCAGCTCGAGCTCCTTTCCTGTGTGGTCGCGAATAGGAGATACCTCATCCAATATCTCCTTGAGGCCTTCTTTGAGAAACCACTGGTAGGAAGAAATTTGAATCTCGTTTAAGTTCGGTTGTTCAAGAAGAACTTTTGCTTTCCCGAATTCTTTCTTTTTTAGTGCACCTACCATAGTGTAATACGTATGTTGCCTTATAATTTTTCTCTATCCCTATCTCTAGTGCGAAGGGGTGCCGTTTCGCTTCCAGGTGTCTGCTGGAGCACGTTGCACGACCTTGCTATTGTTGTGGTAAAAATGAATTTTTCCCGCAACCTTGCGGGGCAGATTAGCTAGTGCTCTCCCCTATAAAGAGAAACCCCACGCCCTTGAAGAAACTTGCGCTTATTACTTTTATGTTCATCAAAGGTTTTTGAAAATACCGTGCGCCCGGTGATAGGATCGCTAAGATAGTACCAGTAGGGCGATGATTTCGGCGAAAGCGCAGCGCGAATCGCCGAAATTCCAGGATTTCCAATAGGACCGGGCGGAAGTCCACGGTTCAAGTAGGTATTATAGGGCGATTTTAATTTTAAGTCAACAAGCA
>CAYOEP010000022.1:0-11514 GCA_964403045.1 uncultured Candidatus Saccharibacteria bacterium | reverse complement strand
CTTTTCCTCCAAGCTCGATGAGCTTTTGGCGCTGCGGCGATCCTTTCGGCGCCGACCTCGCCACCCAATCAAGATGGAGCTCCGTAAGTTTCTCCCGTACTTTCCTGCTATAGGGGCATTGCTCAAATTGGTAAAGCTCAATCATACAATGTTGACCTTAATATGCATTTCAATTGCTCGACTTTTTTTCTTTTCAATTTTTCGCTCTTTTGCAGTTCTGCTGATTTAAACCGAAAGGCACATATTTTTCCAAAACATTGCCGCAAGAAGGATAAACAAGATGGCATGGGCAAGCATCACGAGCCCATAGCGCCACCCCTCAAGTCTCCCGTTCTTCCGCGACGCCGCAGTAGCATGGATACTTGAGATAATAGAAGTGCCAATTGTGTAGAGAATAAGGGAAGGGATAATTGTTTCCCGGTAGCAGAGCGGCAGATCCCTCGCAAACAGCAAGAGAATCAGCAACACAGAAAAGCTTACCACCGGCACCACAAACCTCGAGTCGCGGCGCAGGAACTCGTTCCACCGAAAATCACTGTTTGCCCTTACCTCGTCCACCATTCTTCCTATTAGCTTTTATTGTACCACGACCATAATCTTCTGTCACCATTTAATCTTTCACAGCAAACACCAAAGAAAAAGCCTTACACTTGGCAGAATCGGAGTACTCCACACCTCCTGCCGCGCGGAGCGCGGCAAGGCAGACAGATAAACCAAAAATGGATAGATAAATCGGCAAAATCCCTGAAAGTAGATATTGGTGCCCCTGGCAGGAATCGAACCTGCATCTGCTCCTTAGGAGGGAGCCGTTCTGTCCATTGAACTACAAGGGCGTTTTCCTCATCAGGGTAGCCGCTCCGCGGCGGTATTGCAAGAAGGGGAAAATTTGCCTACGATATTTCCGAGGGCCCGTGGTATAACGGCAACACACGTCTATGGCATGGACGAGTTCGGGGTTCGATTCCCCGCGGGTCCACCCTCGTAATATCTTCTCTACTTGACTCCTTTGTATTTGTATGCCATAAAGTACGTGCTGTTCTTCGTCAACAACAAACAAAAAGAAAGGAGGTTCTCATGCTGGACAGGAAGGTTGTGCTTCTTGAGCCGACTACCATTATCCTCCAAAGCGAGAAGGAGGGCAGGCACAAGCTTCGTCTTGCCTCAAAGAAGCTGAACCTCGTGTCACTGCCCGAGCACTACAAGGTGCCGGAGGGAATGGTCATCACAATAAGAGCAAAAGTAGCTCTCTACACTCGCTCTTATCTTAGAGATGATATAGAGCCAGCGGAGAGTTACTTCTATCTCGGTGAGGCATGGGGGAAAGTCGAGCGCGGCGATGTGACTGCGAGAATGCCTGACACTTCAATATTGCCATGCCTCCACCGCGAACTGACCATCACTGTCCAAGGGACGAACCCGAACGACACAAGAAACCTCTTCGAGCGTATCCTGGCCACGATCCATAAGGGGAAACTATGGGAAGTGACGAACCACCTGAAGTAAAGACAATCACCAAGAACCGCTGCGCGGCGAAAAGCGCGGCGGTTTTTCTTTGCGGCGACCACAAAAGTTGCCGCGCGCTCCGATATTAGGTAGAATGCCAATACTGCTTATGCATCTCGAACGCTGGCTCGATCGCGGTTCGCGCGCCGTCGTCATCGTTGCCCATCCCGACGACGAGACAATCTGGATGGGCGGCACGATGCTTACCCATCCCTCCTGCAAATGGACTATTTTCTCGCTCTGCCGCGGCGATGATGCCGATCGCGCGCCGCGCTTCCTCCGTGCCTGCGCACGGCTCGGAGGGCGTGGCATCATTACCAATTTCGAAGACGAGGGAATCGCTTCACTAAAGGAAAGCGTTGCCCCAATGCAACGACTGCTGCTCCGCTCCCTCCCGCGGCGGTCTTTCGACATACTGTTCACGCACGGCCCCTCCGGCGAGTACGGGCATACCCGCCATAAGGGAGCTTTTCGCGCGGTGCAAGGACTGCTGCGCGAAGGGAAATTGCGCACAAAGCGGTGGCTTACCTTTTCGTACCGCCTCGCCGCGCGCGGCAACCGCGCAGTCCCCCATCCTCCTGCGCGCGATGGCGTCACCATGCGGTTATCCCCATCGGCATTTCAGCAAAAACGCGCTATCATAAGAGAGGTTTATAATTTTCCTGAACAGTCGTTTGAAGTGCAAAGTGCGGCGCGCGTTGAGACATTTCGACAACGTAGGCCATGAAGTCAGTTATCCTCTACGCATACCCTCCTGAGCCAGACGGCTTGAGTTTACAAGGGCATTATCTATACCTCGGCATGAAAGAAAACGGCGAGGACGTTCTTCCTTGTCATCTCGCAAGCGAGTTCCAAAAGGAATGGATTTACCGAGACTTCAAGCCGGATGTGGCAATCGGGATTGGCTATTGGAACTATACGCCCGACATTATCTTCCATACCAAGAAGTTTGGCGTCACGCCTGTGCCATGGTTTGTCGCCGACGGGTGGGTTGCAAACTATCAAAAGCCCATCGGAGAACTTCCGTTGGTTTTCGTCACCAGCGAATGGGTCAAGCGCACCTACGCGCGCGACGGCGTAGACACAAAAAACTTTGAGGTACTCCATATTGGATTCAATACAGAACAATTTCGTCCCATTCCAAAGACCGACCACCGCATCCGCACCATCCGCAAAATGCTAGGAGTCAAGGACGATGAGATTATGATTCTCACTGCCGGCGGCGATGTTACCTCTAAGGGGGCGCAGGAAGTATTCAAGGCACTCAAAAAAGTCAACAGAGAATTCCGCAACTGGAAGTATATTTGCAAAATTTGGGGAGGAGGAAGCGCCGAGGACCACTATGAAGACGAAATGGCGCTCATTGAAGAGCTCGGCGACGCGAAAGACCGCGTGCGCTACCTCGAGGGGCCACTCTCCCCTGACTTTATGGCATTACTTCTCAATGCTTGCGATATCTATGCCGCCCCAAGCCGGCTGGAAGGATTCGGCATGATTCAGGTAGAAGCCCAGGCATGCGGGAAGCCGGTGATTTCCATTAATGAGATGGGGCCAAAAGAAACTGTCATCCATGGTAAAACAGGGTTCCTTGCCAAAGTTGCCTCCACCGTTGACCTCAAGCAGGAATGGGCCTACACCAGCATGGGATTTGAAAAACGCCACCTTGTCGTGTTCGATAAGCCGAAAACATTCGCATACCGCGCGGACGTTGACGATATTGCAAAGTATCTCCTCATGCTGATGACCGACGAGGAACTCCGTATCAAGATGGGCAAGGCGGCACGGGAACATGCCGTGCAAAACTTTGAATACCACCATATCGCCAAAAAAATGGCGGCACGAATTCGGGAGCGGCTACACCTCTCCTAAGAAAAATAGCGCAGTCCCCTGCTCTGCTCTACACTTTCTGCCGCAAGAAGAAACGTGCCGGCGCTCCACGCCTGATAAGGAGAACTCCCCTCGCCTATTGAACCCTTCTTGCCATGCAGCCATTCGTGAAACCCCCACTTGCCGCCCGGCACCCTCTCGCCGCGCTTTACTTTTTTATTTGCCGCCGCAAGGAGTGCCAATGCACGATGCGCCTTGCCAGCCTCGCGCATTTTCATCAGTGCCACTACATACCATCCCCCAATGAACGGCCAAATGCCGCCATTGAGGTACCAATATGGAGTTTTTGCATCTGAGTCTTCGAAATACTCCTGCCAATCGCCAGATGATTTGCGTAAAGGAGGGTCAATTGCTCTGCACGGATAAGGAGCATCGACATGGCAGGATGCAATATGCCGCAAAATGGAGCGCGCAATAGAAGGAGTGGCAAGTCCCGAGACGATCGCGAGCACATTTCCCAGCGTGTCAAACCATGTTCCCTCCTCGCGTCCCCGTACATGCTTTTTCCATACCCAAGGGAGGTAGTAGCCACGCCGAGCGTCAAAAAGCGCAAGATAGTGGCGTTCTTTTCCGTTGAGCATAGCGCGGAGCTTTTCTGCATGGCTTCTCCTGCCGTACTTTCGCAGCACCAAATAATAGAGCGCATGCGCATAAATGGTATAACCATACTTGTGCGGAAATGCATCTTGCCAGTCTGTGGTCGGCTGCTGCGCAAGAAGCCCTACATTGTCGGGATCTTGATATTCAAGCCATTGCAGCGCGGCAAAAATACGCCTCTTGTTACGTTGAAATAATGCCTCGCCGCCGCAGTACTTTCTATACACATCCCATCCGATAAGATACCAAAGATTGGCGTCCACCGCGTTGTAGGTGACATCAGATTTTCGGTCAATATTGTAAGAGCCCACCGCGTTAGGAATTTGCCCCCGCGCTCCCTGATGCGCACCAAGCGTCAGCAAGCTTCTGCGGAACATTTCCTTGACATCCGTCCCTGCAAGTGTGGCACATACCGCTGCCATCATACTATCCCGCGCCCAGACTGCCGCGTAGCCGCCGGGGAGTCCTGAAGCATATATGCCGCTCGGGTGCGCGCACTTCCGCAATACCGCACGAGCGGCAGCCACTCCTTCCTGCAATATTTCCTCTTTAGAGCTCATCCTGGATCGCGTCCTTAATCTCCTCAATAGCAAGGCGCGCGAGTAAGTAGGAAACTGTGGACTCTGCGCCCTGATTCAAATTGAGAGCATATCTCCCTACCCCATCGTAGCATCCTCCCGTCGCCTCATCGTAAACCATTTGGTTCAAGTGATTTTTTCCTAAAAACCACTGGAACGCAGTAAACGCATCGCGGGCATGCATGCTATTGCCTGTAACCCGATATGCGGTCGTCTTTGCAAGCACCATTGCCGCAGTGTCTTCTGGCTGCTGATCGAAATAAGATCGCTCTTTGTTTCTCACATACCATCCTGCTTGCCCAATTGGAACATATTTTCCATCTTCAAAGGTAACGCTGGTAAGAAATTTCATTGATTCCTCGGCAATATCAAGGTAGCGTTTCTCTCCTGTTAGTTCGGCAGCCAAATAAAGCGATTCTGGCAGTGAGCTGTTGGAATAGGTAAGACGATCTTCAAACCAACGCCATTGCTCTGTCGCCGAGTTCTGATAGAACCGCACCTGTCGGTTCGCGAGCATAGTAAAGAGCCGCAATATTCCCTTTTGCGGAAACTCTTTCAAGTAAGAAGAAAGGCCATTCATTGCAAACGCAATCGCGCGGGGCGAGGAGATGCGCGACACAAGAGGAAGGGCATTGCGAAATATCGTCGCCGCTTTTCGTCGCATGTCACTGCTCAAGAAATCCCGTGAGAGCACATAGCCAAGCGCCCAAATTCCTCTCCCTAATACGTCATCATCGTGAGTAAGGTCTCGTTTCCGCTGGGACGTTACAAGGCGCGCAAACCCACCATTTCTCTTTTGGCTAAACCGCAAAAACTTCAGATAGCGGCGCATGAGTTCTGCCAAGTCTTCTCGAGGTGTGCGCTCATAGCATTTTGTCACCACAATAAGAGCGCGGGCATTGTCGTCTAAGCTATAGCCGTAGCGCCTCTTGGGGGTAGTGTACTTTGCATGATGCAGCATGCCAAACTCATCGGTAAGACGCAATACATGATCCAGCTTAATCTCGGGAAGTTTTTTCTCATCCGCGCCAAGGTCAGCGTGTTTCTTATAGAGCTCAAAATAAGCAGCAGCCACGTTAGGCCATATCATCTTTCTCGTTGCTTCATATGCCGCACCCGACATCTGTTTGAGCTTCTTCTCGTCCTCCAAAATGCTGCAGAGCGCCTTCGCAATCGAGGAGGCATTGCGGAACTTTACCAAAACGCCGTTGTGGCCATTAATGATATAGCGCGCGTAAGAAGTAGGAGTACTCACCACCGGCCGCCCCGCACCGAGCGCATAGGAAAGTGTACCGCTCACCGATTGCTCCTGGCATAACGCAGAAGACACATACACATCCGTCGCCTTGAGATAGGTAATAATTTCTTCCAAGCTGAGGTATTTGTTGTAGAATTTCACATGTTCCTGTAGTTTTAAACGCTCCACCTCGCCCATCAAGAAATTGCGGTACTGTTCTCCCCTAACGCGCCGCACGACAGGATGCGTTTCTCCAATCACCAAGTACACCAGATTGGGGAATTTTTTTATCACTTTGGGAAGCGCGCGAATTGCGTACTCTATGCCCTTGTTTGGGCTTAAAAGACCAAAAGTGGAAAGTACAATTTTCCCGTCAAATCCGAGTGCCGCCTTGTAGGTTGCACTTGGCTCGAACTGGATGGAGGGGATACCGTGTGGAATGACATGTATCTTCCCGCGCGGCACCCCATAGTGGCGCACAAGGACGCTGCGGGAAAGTTCATTCATTACCACCACACCGCTTGCCTTTTCGCACAAAATTTTGACTACTTTTCGCAGATAATCGTCCGGATCAGGCAAGACAGAGTGGAACGTAATAATGACAGGTTTCCGCACAGCCTGAAGAAATGGAATAAGATAATCTCCCCACTCGCCGCCAAATAGTCCAAACTCATGTTGTATGTTGACAATTTTAATCTCATCCCGCTGATTGATGCGTTCCGCAAGCGCCACATAATGATCGAGGCTGTCGGCAGCAATTTTGTCTACTGCACGGCTGCCATAGTTATAAAAACTAGAAGAACTCTCGTTGATAGCTACTACGCGCGACTTGGTGACAGGGTTAAACCTTTTATCAAAAGCAGTAGTGAGATCATGCGTGAAGGTGGCAATACCACATTCCCGTGGCGGATATGTGCTCAAATGCAATACAATATTTCCTTTCTCTCGTTTTCTTCTAGGCATAGTGCCCATGGGTAGGATGCTTCATTTCCTGAACTAGAGCACGCAGGGAAACCGAAGCAACCGCGATGCGTTTATCTGCCGCTCCATAGTAAATATAGAGGCGATCCCCAAAAAGGGCAGTGCCGGTTGGGAATACAACATTGGAAACCATTCCCCGTTTCTCCCACCTCTTCACAGGAGAAAAAAGCGGCTCGTGGAGCTTTCCGATAACTTTTGTCGGGTTGTCTTTGTCGAGTAATGCCGCGCTGGCATGGTAGACACGCTTCTTGTTCAATGCCTCTACGCCATGGTAAATAACCACCCATCCATCCGGCGTCCAAATCGGAGGACAGCCTCCCCCAATGTTTCGCGACTCAAACCAATGCTTGTTCTCCAGCACGACATGCCGGGAAATATTCGCGAAATTTTTCCGCCAAAACGCCCGTTGCTTCAACTCTTGAAATGAGCGGAAAGACAGTACCTGAATATCAGGCAAAATCCTCTGCAACGCCACAAACTTGCCGCGAATTTTCTTGGGAAACAGGATAAAATCCTTATGCCACACCAGCACGTTCTTACCATTTTCTTCTTCATAGAACGAAGCGAAGAAAAAATAGGCGTCCTTCAAACGCGCCTTTGGGTATGATTTTTCGAAAATCTTTACCGCAGTGTGATAGGTAAAGCGTGGACTGATAATCCCCCGTTTTCGCAAATGAAAAATATCTTTCCCTGACGCATAAGCGCTCAGCGCGTTGCGCCCGTCTGTCGCCACGTAGGTAAGATATAGCGTATCCCCAATTTTTACAATACGAGGATCTTCCACGCCATCGCTCTCATAACGATAGCGCCGGTCAATGAGGGGCTTTTCCCAACGTTCCACTACTTTTTGGGGGCCTATAAGGCGCGCGTAGCCAATTGAAGACTTGCCGTGCCTATCAACTGCCCGATAGAGCAAATGTATTGTCTCACCCTCCTGATAGCACGCGGGGTTCAACACCGCTTTTGCCTCAAAGCCTCTGCCCCGCGGCTCAAGAATAACGCCGTGCTTCTTCACTGATAGAGGTAAGTGCATCGGTCTCGTTCAATTATACAACATTTCTCCATTGCGCATCACTCCACCGTCACGCTCTTTGCGAGGTTTCTCGGCTTGTCGACATCATTGCCGCGGCGTACCCCCATATGATACGCAAAAAGCTGGAGCGGTATCACGGAGATAACAGGCAGTAGGGCGTCGGGAGCTGCGGGAATTGTCAGTACCTCATCTGCAATCGCAGCTATTTTCCTGTCTCCCTTGGTGGCGATTGCGATAACCGGCGTATTGCGCGCACGGAGTTCTTTAATCGTCGTAATATTTTTTTCATAGAGGGCGTCGCGGGGGGCAAGTACGATTGCGGGGAACTTTTTCCCCAGCATTGCGAGCGGTCCGTGTTTTACCGCCGCGGCGTTCATCCCCTCCGCATGCACATAGGCGACTTCTTTCAACTTCAATGCCCCCTCCAGCGCAACCGGATATTGATACCCCCTTCCGAGAAATAGAAAATGAGGAAAGCCTTTAGCATATTTTTTCGCAATCCGTTCTATTTTTGGCGCGGCATGGAGCGTTGTGGCAAGAAGACTCGGAAGACGCAGGAGTGCGCGGGCGAGGCGGCGGGTATCTTCTTTGTCACCGCCGCGCACCTCGCGCAGAAACAGCGCCATCACTACAAGGAGCGCAACCTGCGAGGTGAATGCCTTGGTAGATGCAACGCCAATTTCCGGGCCTACCCGCTGGTAGACGCCTCCCTGCGTCTCCCTGCTGATCGTAGAACCTACCGCGTTCACAATTCCCAGCGTGGTCATTCCTGCTTTCTTGGCAAAGAGAAGCGCCTTGAGCGTATCCGCAGTTTCTCCGGACTGCGATACAGCAATAAAAACATCATCTTTCCGTAGTACCCGCCGTCGCGCGTGGAATTCAGAAGCAAGCTCCGCAAATGCGGGAATCGCCGCATATTCTTCAAGGATATAGCTCCCTACCAGAGCAGCAAAAAATGCCGTCCCCATTCCGCAGAGAAAAACGCGCCGGGCACGTTTAAGTTGAGGTACCAATTCACGCAGACCGCCCAACTGTACTTTTCCTCCGCGAGACTGTACTCTCCCGCGTAGAGAATTCGCCAACACCTCCGGTTGTTCATAGATTTCCTTGAGCATAAAGGTGGGAAACTTTCCCTTGGTAGCCATCGCCGCATCCCACTCAATTTTCTTCCCCTCGCGTGCTACTTCTCCTTTGTCGCCCGCAATCACGCGGCAGTTGTCTTTGGTAACCACCGCGATCTCGCCATCTTTTAAATACAGCACCTTTTTGCTCTTACCCGCCAGCGCAGCAACATCCGAAGCAAGCATATTGCCCTCTCCGCCCATGCCAATAACCAGAGGGCTGAAATGCCGCGCCGCGACGAGCTTGAGTGGTTCTTCCCTGCTCCAGGCTACCAGACCGTATGCCCCACGCACCTGACGAATTGCGCGGCGCACTGCTTCCTCTAGAGGTCCTACCCACTTACTCGCCTCTTCGATCAAGTGCGCGAAAATTTCAGAATCTGTGTCGGAGGAAAAGCGATGCCCCCGCTTTACAAGCTGTGTACGCAGCTCTTTCTCATTCTCAATAACGCCATTATGCACCACATAAATGTTTCCTGCGCAATCGCTGTGCGGATGAGTATTCTTTTGCAAAACTGCGCCATGGGTCGCCCATCGCGTATGCGCAATGCCTGTCATTCCCTCCGCGCAACCGGCCGCTTTTTTCTTGAGTACTGCCACGCGCCCTACTGCTTTGACCACATGCTTCCGCATCCCATCCCACACAAGGATCCCTGCTGAATCATAGCCGCGATACTCAAGCCGTTCCAGCCCCTCCAAAAGCACCTTCCGCGCCCCGCCGCTTCCCGCATAACCTACAATACCGCACATACTCCTATTATGCGTAATCAGAAGGAGTTGCACAATAGCAAAAGTGCGCCGAGAATAAAGAGGATGCGCAAACCTTCATTCGTGGTTGTTGGCGGCGGCACGGGAACATTCACCGTACTCTCCGGACTGAAGCACTATCCCGTCAATCTCGCGGCAGTCGTTGCGATGGCAGACGACGGCGGGTCGACAGGAATTCTCCGCGACGAACTTGGCGTACTGCCGCCGGGCGACGTGCGGCAGTGTCTCGTGGCGCTTTCTTCGTCCGATCTCCTAATGCGAAAACTGATGAACTACCGATTCTCAGAAGGACGCCTCCGGGGCCACAGCTTTGGTAATCTTCTCCTCTCCGCCCTTGAAAAGATTACCGGCAGCTTCAACAAATCCGTGGAAAAAGCTTCTGAAATCCTCCGCATCCAAGGCAAAGTATTCCCCGCCACTCTTTCGAAGGTACAACTGGTCGCCACGCTGCAAAACGGGAAGCGCATTGTTGGTGAGCATGCCATCGGAGAACATTCCCTTGCACGCCTGCGCAAAATTACCCTCGAGCCGCGAGCTCGCGCAAATCCCCAAGCAGTACAGGCGCTCCTCAATGCAGATGTTATTGTCATAGGGCCAGGAGATATTTATTCCAGTCTTATTCCCAATTTCCTTGTCCGCGGCATTCGCAACGCAATCTGTAAATCAAAAGCGCTGCGCGTGTATGTCTGTAACTTGATGACCAAACGCGGGCATACTGATGGTTTCCGTGTCCACGACTTCTCCTCGCTCCTTGAAAGCTATCTTGGCTGTTCCTTCGACTATGTCATCTACAACACTAAAAAACCAGCGGCGCAACTGCTCCAAAAGTACGCGCGGGAAGGCGAGTGCTATGTTGCAGCTCCTCCAAGACTTCCCAAGTCAAAATTTATTGGCAGCGCTCTCCTCAATACACAATTCCCAAAACGCACGAAGGGTGATATCCTTGTAAGGAACCTTATCCGACACAATCCTCAAAGGCTTGCGCACGTTCTCTTCTCTCTCGCGCGTTCAAAGAAAAGAAAAGTACTATGAAATCATCGTTTCTCGCGTGCGATTTTGATCATACCCTCGCGTATCTCCAAGGCGGCGAGGACTCTCTTTTTCTAATGCTTGATCAGCTCGGCGTACCCAAAAAAATCGCAAAAGCAGCGTTCCAAAAAGCGAGCGATGAAGGGTTTTCCATACATTCGTTCCTTGTCCACATGGAATCAATGGCGCCCTCTTCGCATCCTATTCCCCCTCGGGACACGATTATCACCGCAATCAGCAGATGGCTGAAGCTTTCCCTTTCGCTCTACCCCGAAGTGCCCGTAGTACTCCCCTCGATCCAGCACCGCGCGCCTGTCGCCATTGTCACTGTAGGCGACGAAGAGTTCCAAAAAGAAAAGATACGATTGGCAAATGTACCGCATAATCTTTTCCTCCCAGTCCCTAAACGGGGAATGAAACACAAAGCCATCGCAAAACTACTTGATGAACTTGGTGCACCGGCAATCTTTGTAGACGACAACCCAGAGGAACTCGACGCTGCACGGGAGCATGGCCTTACCGCCGAGCAATTGCTCACGTTCCGCATCAAGCGCCCTGAAAGCCCTTATGTGGGCCTCAACTCAAAATATCCCCATACCGAAATCTCTTCCCTCACTATCATCCAGGCTGTGATTGACACTACGCTCTAAGAGCACTCTTCACTTTTCTAAACGAGGCGCTATAATACGGGGCGAGAGGGGCCCGTAGCTCAGTTGGCTAGAGCGCCGCTTTTGCACAGCGGAGGTCGTCGGTTCGAATCCGATCGGGTCCACCAAAGTT
>CAYOEP010000021.1:0-11733 GCA_964403045.1 uncultured Candidatus Saccharibacteria bacterium | reverse complement strand
CCACCGCAGTGCTAGTCGCCCTTGTAGGAAGCTACAAGGGTTTTTCGTTCTTTGAGATATAGGGAAACTGGCAGAGAAGGTAGTTGTTACCACGAAAGGAGGCAAGAGATGAAATCTAGGGAAGAGGTTCTGGAGCGTGCACTCACGCTCTATCAGAGTGGATTTCGCGAAGCGCCCGAGGAACGTATCGGCGTGGAGAGCGAACTGCTTCTCGTGAAACACGACGGCAGTGCCGGCAATCTACGGGAATTTTTCCGTACATTCGGCACTTTGTTGTCAGATTGGGAAGCCTGCTATGACGAAGATGGCATGCTTAAGGGCTATGCCAAGAACGGTGTGATGGTTACTTTCGATGCGGGCACGCAGCTCGAGCTTATTCTGCCTCCCCAGCGGGGCCTCGTGGAACTTGCGCGTGAAGAGCGGAAGTATACGTCCTTGCTTGTCCAGGTTGCTCAGGAAGCGGGAATGCGGATTCTGGGGCTTGGCATCCAGCCCCTTGCCCATCCGTCGCCTCGTTTGTGGAACAGGACAAGAAGGTACGATGCTTACCGCCAGTGCCTTCCGGGGACGGTAGATGTGGTGACTATTACTGCCTCTCGGCAATTCCATAATGACGTACCCCGTACCCACGCAGCGCGGGTCGCAAGTGCGATGAACGCGGCTGCATCATTGCTGCCTGCGCTCGCCGCAGCGTCGTCGGTCTGGATTGGAAGAGGCGACCCGAAAGGAAGAATGGCGGTTCGTGAAGACTGCTGGTTCTGGTTCGCCGAAGAAGACCGCATTTCGTTGCCACGGTGGGTGGATTCCCTGGAGCAGTATCTCCAATGGCTGCTCTCGCTACCATTGTTGTTCTGGCAGGATCGGGACAGCAAGTACCATGTCTGCAGGGAAAGAATCCCCTGCGTGGACTTCCTACGCGATGACCGCATCTTCGAGGAACTTTTCGAGTCCGTGCTGTGGCTGCATGAGGGATGCGTGTGGCCTCCTTACCGCTTGCGCGGCCGCTACGGAACAGGGGAAATGCGCTCAGTCTGCCAGCAGCCAAAAGAACTCGGTGTGGCGTTTGAGGCGCTGACGCTTGGCTGGACGAGAAACTGGGAGCAACTTGCGGCTTTCGCTCGGGAATTCCCCTGGGAGTTCTGGAAGCAGGTGCGCAAGGCCTCTATTTTCCGGGGGCTTGCCGGCGCGGTGCAGTGTGGCACTCTGCCCAATGCCGTGATAGTGCGCGATCTTGCGCTGGAGATGGTGGCTATCGCGATGGAAGGACTGCAGGATGCAGAACGGAGTCATCTTGCTCCCATCCTTGATATGCTTGCCCTCGCGCGCGAGGCATCGGCACAGAAGTGCGTGCGGCTTGCGGCGCAGTACGGCGCGAAGGAACTCATTCGCCAGTTTTCCTATTGATCATAGGAGAAGGGGGAATGCACAGGGAAAATTTCCTGCGCATTCCCCTCCTACCCTTGAAGTAACGAGATCATTATTCTTATCCAATTGCCTTATGGGAGAAAAAAAGTGCTACATCTTTCAATTTCGCAACTCTCCGCTGGAGGAACAGGAACAGCAGGCGTTCTGCAGGTATGCACCAGGGGGATCAGTTGTTTTCGTGAATGTACTGCGTGGTGAGGAAAAAAGAAAGTTTTCTTGGGAGAATGCAGGAGGGATTATTTTCGCGGGGGCGGGCGATTATTCCGTGACTTCGTCGCCATCATGGCTCCCCCGCTTGCAGGAAATTGCAAGGGAAGCGGTAGCCCGGGACGTGCCGTTTCTTGGCGTCTGCCTTGGGCATCAGATTTTGGCTTTGGCTTTTGGTGCAGAAGTGCAATCGCTGCGGGAACAAAGTGAGCTTGGCACGGTTCGTATTCGGATTAATAGCGAAGGCCTTGCTTCGAAATTATTTGCAGGGATGCCAGAGGAAATTGCAGTTATGGCAGGCCACAATGACAGTGTTGTTGCTGTGCCGCCGGGAATCAAGGTACTTGCAGGCAACGCGAGATGTCCTATTCAGGCGATGCAAATTGTAGGCAAATGTGCCTATGGGGTACAGTTTCACCCTGAGCTTACCGAGAAGGATTTCCAGGCGAGGCTTGAGTATTATCGTGATTACTATATTGAGAAGAGCGTGGACATCGACGCACTAGTGCGGGAGCGTGCGCTTCCCACCAATGATGAGCTTGTACTGAAAAATTTTTTCTCCCTTTGCAGCTATTCGTAGCGTAGTGCTTCAATAGGGCTTTTCTTTGCCGCTTGGAGTGCAGGATAGAGTCCGAATACAATTCCCACGAGTGTAGCAACGCCTACACCAAGGAGTGCCCCGGTAACAGAAAATGAGAAAGCCCAGCCGAGGGCGAGCAATTTTCTCAGAATAAGAGCCGCGAGCAATGAAAGCCCACTTCCCAAAAGAATTCCTATTATTCCTCCCATCCCGGTAAGGAGAATTGCTTCGAGAAGGAATTGTGCGAGAATGTCATCGCGGGTCGCGCCGAGCGCTTTCCGCAGGCCGATTTCTTTTGTGCGCTCTGTGACGGAAACGAGCATAATATTCATAATGCCGATGCCGCCTACCACGAGCGAGATGCCTGCCACCGATGCGAGCAGGGCGGTAAAGATCGCAGTAATGTTGCCAATGGTGTTCATTGCGTCTTCCTGCGTGGTTACATGGAAGTCATCCTTATCGGGATCGGTGATGTGGTGTAGTTCTCGGAGGGTAAGCTTGATTTCTTGTGCCACGCGCGGGACGAGTTCTTCAGACGCGGCTTGGACGAGGATTGCATGGTAGTGGGAGATGCCGAGTAGATACTGCTGTGCGGTTGTGTAGGGGACAATCACCATATCATCGACAGGAATAATATTTTTCCCTTTTTTCGCGAGTACGCCCACCACCCGGAAGGTGTGGTCTTTGATTTTAATCTTGGCGCCTACAGCACGCTGGCCGTTAAAAAGTTCCCGATATACTTCGTATCCCAGCACTGCGACACGCGCCTTGTTGTGTATATCTTCCTCGCTAAAGAAATTGCCTTCGATGGTGGAAATATTGAGAATTTCGGCAACGGGAGGGGCTGCACCTCGAAGCTGCGCGCGCTTTGTTTCATTTTTATAAGCAACAGTCGCGATCTGCGCGACGAGGGGGGTAACTGTTTGCACTCCTTGAACGTTTGCTGGCTTCTGGAGCGCCTGCACATCTCGTTGCTTGAGAGAATCAGTGAATATTTCCACGAAGTCAGCGGGCCCCTTGGGTTCTCTTCCCGGCTCAATAATGATAGTTCTGCTACCAAGGCCTCTGACTTGATTGACGATAAGCTCTTTGGCGCTTTGCCCGATAGACATCACCAAGATAATTGCGGCAATGCCGATGACGATGCCAATGATAGTGAGTAAGGAACGCAGCTTATGAGTAGTAAGACCGCGTACCGCAGTGCTGATGAGGTGGCGAAGTTTCATAGGGAGGGTGCATTAGATTTGACGACTTTGCCGTCACGAATATGGATAGTGCGTTGCGCATAGTTTGCGATCGCGGGGTCATGGGTGACGAGGATAATTGTGCGGCCTTCGTGTTTGTGGAGGCGCGAGAGAGTTTCCATCACAACTTTCCCCGATGCAGTATCGAGATTGCCGGTCGGCTCATCTGCGAGAATAAGTTGGGGGCTGTTGACGAGTGCGCGGGCGATGGCAACGCGCTGTTTTTCTCCACCAGAGAGAAGAAATGACTCTTTGGAAAAGAGTTGTGTGGGAAGTCCGACAGCCTCGAGAGCTGCTTGCGCCCGCGCACGATAATCTTTAGGCCGCACAGTGCTGTAGTAGAGAGGAAGCATTACGTTCTCGAGGACAGTGAGATGCGGAAGGAGATTGAAAGACTGAAAAACAAACCCAATTTCCTTGTTGCGAAGTGATGCAAGCTCGTTATCTGAATAAGTTGCAACAACTTTTCCATGAAATTTGTAGGTGCCTGAAGTGGGGCGATCCAAGAGGCCAAGAATGTGGAGCAGTGTTGATTTTCCCGAGCCGGAGGGACCCATGATTGCAGCAAACTCTCCTGCCTGGACGGACATTGTCACACCGCGGAGCGCGTAGGTAGCAACAGATCCAGTGGAGTAAACCTTCGTGACACGCTCTATTGCGATCAGTGGTTCAGCCATCCTTAGCGCTCGGGAATAAAGGTGATTACTCGGTCCCCTTCGTGGAGCCCTTGCACAATTTCTACGTTGCCGTCGGATCCTTGTAAACCGGTAACGACAGGCACAAAGCGAATTTTTCCCTCATCGCCGAGAATGCGCACTTGTTTTGTTGCGCCACTCGTGATGATCGCGCGCTGGGGCACAGCGAGAACATGCTGCTTCTCGCGGGAAAGGATGGTAATGTTTGCGGTCATGCCGGGTTTCGCAGGCTTAGGGAGGGGAGGAATGAAGACAAGAGTAGTGGTGTAAGTGGGAACGCCTTCGACAATTGTAGCGAATGGATCGATTTCCTCTACCGTCGCCTGAAAAACAACATCATCGCCGAAAGCATCAAGCGTGACTTGTGCAGAGTTACCAATTGCAACGTTCGCGATGTCGACTTCAGGGATATTCGCTTCAATGACGAGGTGTGTGCTTTCCATATGCAGTACGGGCTCTCTAGGGGCAACTTCTTCGCCTTCTTTTTTGACAATGGTGGTCACGATGCCGCTGAGCGGGGCGGTCAAGCGGGCATCATTGAGTTTTTTCTCCACGTCCTCAAGTGATGCCTCCGCGGCAGCGAGGCGCGATTTGGCAATCTCGATATCGCTCTGGAGATTTTGTAGTTTTGTAAAGAGGACTGCTTTTGTGTCCATTACACTCGCGTAGGCGCTCTGAAGTTTTTCCTTGGAGGAGCGAATGGAAGTAATTGCGGTGTCAATTTGGGAGCGCGTGACGCTGTTGCCGGGCGACGAGGAACTCAATGCTTTATCGAAAAGGAGAAGCGCCTCCATTGCGGGAGGAAATGCCTCCTCTGAGCGGGCAAGGAAGGACATAATATTGTCAATGGTGAGATCTTGCTGGGCGGCAAAGTAGGCGTCCGTGACGTCGCCGAGACTGAGGTTGCTGTAGGCGGCGCGGAGATCAGCATTATTGTGGAGAAGTGAGACGAAGAGCAAGTCGTCTTTGCGGATGGTCCCCATCGCGTTTTTTGCGGTGGTAAGGGCAAGGAAAAGGCTGTTGAGGGCGTTGTAGAGCGCCACATAAGCTTGTTCTACTGAGAGGCTGGGCGCGCCTTTCAAGAAAGAAGGAGGAGTGGTGAGTTTTGCAAGTTCTGCCCTGCGGAGGTTGCGCTGACTTACCGCGTTTTTCTTTGCAATAAGGAGCGCAGCAGTATCAAGCTCTGCGAGGAGATCGCCCCGGGTGACACGCTGGCCTTCATCTACATAGAGATGAGCAATTGTTCCTCCTTCAGGAAAAGAGAGAGTAAGATTTTTCTTTGCTTTGACCGTACCGGTAACCTGCACTTCCTGGCGGAGTGTTTGGGGATGAACGGTAATAAATGCATAGCGCGGCGCCTGCGGTGTCTGGAATTTCCAGACGACAAATCCTGCGCTTACGATGAGCGCAACTCCGGTAATGAGAAGAAGTTTTTTCAGCATGATAGGGAAATTGCTGCCAAGATTTTTCTTTGCCCCTATACTATAAGGCACCGGAGTGCGGTATGTCTAGTCGAGGAAAGATACAGCGCGGTCGCGGGAATGCAGTGCGCATTCAGGAAGTGCGCGCGGTAGTGTGGCGCTACTATCGTGCGAAGGGAAGAAAGCTCCCATGGAGAGTGACGCATAATCCCTATCGTATCTTTGTTTCAGAGATTATGCTCCAGCAAACGCAGGTGGAGCGAGTATTAAAAAAATACCCACAGTTTCTCCGTGCGTTCCCTTCTTGGGAGTCGTTAGCCCGCGCCCCGCTCGCGAAAGTGCTTGCGGTATGGCAGGGGATGGGCTATAACAGGCGTGCCCTTGCACTTCGCGCCTCGGCGCGGAGGGTTCTTGACGAGTATGGAGGCAAGCTGCCGCGGGATTATGATGCACTTCGTTCTTTGCCGGGAGTAGGTCCCGCAACTGCGGGAGCGCTTTCTGCTTTTATATTCCAGCTCCCCGTTCCTTTTCTTGAAACGAATATCCGCCGCGCGCTCCTCTATTTTTTCTTTCGCAGGACACGGAATAAAGTTGGTGAACGGGAGCTCTTAGAATGTGCCGCGGCGGTGCTTGACAGAAAGAATCCTCGCGAATGGCATTACGCATTAATGGATTACGGGGCAATGCTGAGGAAAGAAACACCTTCTCTCAACAGAAAGAGCGAATACTACCGCCGGCAGGCGCCGTTTCGCGGATCACTGCGGGAGCTGCGGGGCAAAATTATCGCCCGCGTGCTCCGCGGTGCGGCTTCGGCGGCGCAGCTGCAGAAAGAGACGGGAAGGACGCGGGAGGACGTGGCACGAGCGCTTGTTGCCCTGCTTCGGGAAGGACTTATTACAAAAAAAGGAGGCTACTATTTCCCTCCAGAAGGAAACTAGCGTCTGCGCTTTCCTTGTGAGGAAGAGGGAGGAGCAGCATATCCCCAGTCGAGGATTGCCCGCCCTCCACAGCGGCATCGCTGGTTGAGGTTGGGGCGTTCACGGAAGAAGATAAGCTTGCAAACGGTGCAGTAGTAGCGGGCCATGGGGATTCGATGAAGGCATTATATAACTTTTCCTTTTCCCTGCGAAGTGGAAAAACCAGCGCTTTGCCGAAGCCAGAAAACGCCAAGGTAGACAAAGGGAGTATCGAGGAGTGCAAAAATTGCTTTGAGGAAATAGTAGGGGAGAGCGAGCTGAACTACGAAGAGGAGCGTGTAGTGGGGCGAGGAATGATAAAAGGCAATGAGCATAAAGGAGAAGGTATCAATTGCCTGTGACACGATCGTAGAGAGGTTATTGCGAAGCCAGAGTGCCTTGCCGTGGGTGAGACGCTTCCAGAACGAGAACGCCCATACATCATGCGTTTGGGAAATAAGGAAAGCAGTTACGCTGGCAAGGAAAATTCTGAGCGATGTTCCAAAAATTGCGCGATAGGCGTCGTTATGAGGGAATCGAGAATGGGCGGGGAGCGCGAGAAAAAAAGAAGTATAAGCCGCGACTAGGAGAAGCGCGAATACCCCCACCCACACGAATTGCCGCGCGATGCGCGTGCCGTACACTTCTTCTACAATATCGGTGATGAGAAAAGTCACTGGGGTAATGAAAATCGCCACGGAGGTGGGGATGCCAAAGAGGACGGTGATTTTGCCGCCGAGGAGATTCATTGCGACAAGAAGCGCGACAAAAAAAGCCCCAGCAGGACAAAGAGGCGAAAGGATGGGTAAGAAGGCGGATTGAGTGGCATTGGAGGCAGATGCGGCTATGGCGACGGTGCAAAAAAGAGAACAGCAGAGAGGATGAGAATCAGTACTCCCACGATAAGGAGAAGAAAGAAAAGAAGAATGAGTACTTTGCGCAGAGAAATGCCTAGCACATGGATATCCTCATGGGAGAGGATTTGCCAAAACAGTTCGAGTTGCTCACGCACACGCCCCAGTCGCCGTCTCTTCATAAATCAGGAAAGGTGGAGTTTCTCCGGGACGGGATGTTCGTGTCCCGCTTCACGACGCTTGCGGAGGTAGTCGAGGTGTTCATGCTTCAATTCTTCCGAGTCCTTTCCTTTCTTAAAGTTAAGTCGCTTCATGAGAAGTGATGCGTACTTTCCCCCAAGGAAATGAGGCATAATAACGTAATCAGCTCCTTCGCGGTAGAGAAGAAGCGCCTCGTTAATGTTATGTGCGACAAGCATAATAAGTGCATTACGGTTGCGATTTCGGCTGTGACGTAGAATAAGAAGGTTGGTTTCAAGATCGGGAATAGTGGAAATAATGGTAGTTGCTTTGTCGATAGGAAGCGTTTCGAGAAGCTCGATATCACTGGCGTCGCCGAACACGTAGGGAAATTTTTTCTTCTCCAGTTCATCAATAACTTCTGGATCATAGTCTACAACGAGAAAAGAACGATGTGCATCGAGAAAAGTTTTCAAAAAGTCGTAGCCAATGCGGTTATATCCAAAGAGGATGCAGGAGTAGCGCGAGGAATGTGCTCCTTCTCTCCGCACTTTTTTGCGCTCAAAGATGGAGAGAGGGGTGCGGAGAAGGGGATAGAGCTTTTCTGTATAGAGGATAAGGTAGGTAGAACCAAAAATAGTAAGGAGCCCCACGAGAGTTGTAAGGGAGAGGACGGAGGCATCGAGGTGCCCGAGCTTTACCCCCAGCGCGACGAGGATCAGCGAGAATTCGCTAATCTGCGCCGCCAGCAGCCCTATCTGGAATCCAGTTTTCTTGCGGTAGCCTTCCAGCCCCATAATTGCCATTAGAATGAGCGGCTTTCCAAGGAGCACGACAGCAGAAAAGATGAGCGCGGGCACGAGAAGGTTGGGGAGTTCTGTGATCGAGAGCTTGCTGCCGAGAAAGATAAAGAAAAGGATGATAAAAAAGTCGCGGAGCGGCTTGAGACGCGCGGCAACTTCATGGTGCCAGGGTAGTGTGGAGAGCGATACTCCTGCGAGGAGCGCCCCTGCTTCTGGGGAAAGCCCAAGGTACTTGAAGACTGCAGCGACACCGAGCCCCCACGCGATAGAAAATAGGAAGAGAAATTCCTGCGACCGAGAGAGCGCGGAGGATAATTTCTTGAACGAGTAGGAAGCAAGGAAAAAAATGACAACCGCGAGCAGGATGCCGATAATAAAGCGCACTGAAACAATTGTGGCATTCTCTTGCTCTACGGATGCGAGGGGGAGAAAGAAAAGGAGAAAGAGAGCGATGAAGTCCTGGACAAGCAGGAAGCCTACGGCAATTTTCCCGTAGAGCGACTCGAAATCTTTCTTGTCGGAGAGCAATTTGAGCACGATGATGGTGCTGCTGAACGCGAGCGCGATGCCAAGGTAGATAGCAGTGAGCGGGGGAAATCCGAGGAGGAGCGCAATTACAAGGATCACGAGAAGCGTGGCGAATACTTGGCCAATACTGGTGAGAAGCGCGATGCGCCCGAATCGGCGGATAACCGTCGGAGTAAGGCTCAATCCGACAATAAACAGAAGAAACGAGATACCTATCTCGCTGAAAAGGTTGAGAATTTCCTGTGAGTGGATGACGTTGAAAAGAAATGGGCCTACGAGAAGGCCGGTAAGGATGTAGCCGATGATAAGCGGCTGGCGCAGGAGACGCATCACCCCCGAAACAACAGCCGCAACGCCGATGAGAATTGCAATCTCTCCAAACGCCTCCATTACCACTTATAGTAGCAAGTTTTCGTCGCACTTACTACTGCTTGCTGGCAAGTAATTTTGCGTAGAGCAAGAGATGGTCCGCAAGAAGGCGGGGAAAGAGAAAATGCTCCCGCACACGCGCCCGCGCATTGTTTCCAATCTTTCTTCGCTCCTGCGGATTTCGGAGAAGCAATTCCAGGAGAGAGGCGAGACGCGCTGTTGAAGGCGCGATAAACCCGCTGATGCCGTGCTGAATTTGGAGGCGGATGCCCGAGGCGGGACCCCCGATGACCGGCTTCCGTTTCCACATTGCTTCTGCGACGGTGAGCCCAAATCCTTCCCGAATAGAGTTTTGCACTACAATGTCTGCTGCGTTTTGCGCCATCATGGTAAAGAAGGAAATCCGGATTCTGCGGGGGTGGAAAAAGAGGTGGATGTGGGGATCACGCCCGACAGATTTTTTGACTTTGTGATAGACTGCGGCTGCCGCAGGGTTATCGTCTGCCGTATGGAAGCCGACGAGTGCGAGATGCGCTTTGGGGAACTTGTGCTGTACTTTCCGGAATGCTGCAATGACGCCGAGGGGATTTTTCCATATATCGAATCGGGACACTTGCACGATTAGCGGCCCCTCCTCTGGGATGCCGAATTTTCTGAGATAGCGCCGTGCCTTTGTCCGCGGCACGAGCTGTTGCTTGAGGGCATGAGGGTCAATAGCAGGAGGGAAAACTATAACTTTGCTGTGGGGAATTTCGTGATTGACGAAAGATTTGTTGCTGAAAACCGTAGCGCGGTATTTAAGGAGGAGCGGTAGAAGGTTGCGCCACGAGGAGGGTTGGGGAGATGAGGTATCGATATGGCTGTAATAGACTGCGCGAGAGGCAACTGACAGGGCTCCTGCAGCGAGCGGCTGCGGATCGTTGATGACAAAAAGATCTGCGCGCAGTTGCGCAAGTTCAGCCGCGAGCGCTTTGTTGACGGAAAAATAATGCTGCCACTGCGCTCGGGTGAGATGGACATTTTCTCCCTGCAGTGAGTTATGGAGGAGGTTAGTGATGGCAAAGAAATTTGCCGCCGCAGGAGGATGAATGACATACCACTGCGCGTGAATGCCAAGCGCACGAAGGTGCGGAACGAGAGATCGAAGAAGTTCGGCGACGCCGCCGCCTTTGCTGGTTGCGTTCACATGGACGACACGCGATCCTTCTAAGAGTTTGCTGGTGCGCTGGAGGAGTTGTCGCTGCTGTGGCAGGGCAAAGGAGAGGATGTCACGTCGCTTGATAGTCGTTCTCAGGCGTATTGGCGTCAACATAGCTTTTGGATGACGATGGATGTAAGTATTGTAGCACGCAGGAAAAGAAAAAGCTGTTGACAATTTACTCAACGAGCGTACACTCTACAAGTGCAGGAAGATTCGAGTACGCAGAAGCGCGTTGCGGCAATGCCCAAAACGTCATTTTGCCTCGAGTCGAGGATCTCCTCTTTTCCTGCCGCAAAGGTCAAAAGTTACGAGAGATCAGTGAGGCAAAATGACAGGCGCAGCAAACTCCAGCGGCTTCCAGCGCCCAATGTACAAGGGCGACTGGAAATGCGCGAAATGCGATGGAAGCATCACCGAGCTTCCATTTGAGCCAGACCCCGCGAGGTCTGACCGTCTTCTTTGCAAGAGCTGCTATCGTGCCAACCGCCCCTTCCGGGGAAGAGGGCGCTGATAGTGTGCCTGAGAAGCACGATAAAATGCCCCCTTGCAAGGGGGCATTTTAGTTCCTTGCGGAAAGTAAGAAAAGCACTATAATCCTTGATGGTAACTTGTGGCGCAGTGAACGAGGTTCTTTGAAAATCCAGCAGTACAGACAATGCTTTCTGTCCTGTCTCTACAAAGGGTAGCAGGACAGAGCTCAGTGAAGGTCGCTTCTAATACGTAATAGTGGCTATGCGTGGCTTAAGAAAAATACTGTGCGCAGGGATGCTTGCTGCAGGTATCTTTATGGTGCCAATGGGGGGATTTGCCGCGACCCAGGCGCCGCAGAATGCAGAAGTATTGTCGGCGTTGCAGGCAAAAATTGACCAACTTCAGCAGGTAGTGCAGTTGCTCGCACAGCAAATCGCGGCTATGAAGGAACGCACTCGCCAGAACGTACAGAGCGAGCTGCGGAACGAGCCGCCAGTGGTGCAGAATAAAGTGCTCGCCGCCTCTGCTCCCGCAAATTGGGTGTACGTGTATGATCTCCGCGGCGTGGATCCTGACGGCGATCCGCTTTCGTATTCTCTCGTGCGCGCCCCGGAAGGAATGCAAATTCTTTCGCTGAAAGGCACGCTCTACTGGGTCCCGACTCTCCGCGATGTGCGTTCTGAACCCTATGAAGTAGTGGTGAAAGTTTCAGATGGCAAGACAGCGACATTTGTGCGTTATTTTCTGAAAGTGTACGCGCCGCCGACAGGATACTATGCGGTACTGCCGTCCGGTCCGT
>CAYOEP010000020.1:10675-11926 GCA_964403045.1 uncultured Candidatus Saccharibacteria bacterium | reverse complement strand
CGATGGGAACCCCCCCAAAGTTTAAAAGAAAGTCGGTAAAACGCCGCCGCCGCAAAAAACTACGGCGGAGAGCGCGGCATAAAAAGAAAAAGTAAGAACGCACTATGAAAAGCAATCAACTTGCCTCGATTTTAGTGCTCGTTGCCCTCCTTGCAGGGCTTGGCGCGGGCTACTATCTTGGTATGGCGAAGGGCGAGGAGCGTGGTTATCAAAGGGGCTTTACTGCAGGAAAGAAGGAGGGAATTGTGGAAGGGAAGGAACAGGCACTCACGCAGGCGCAGCCGCAAAATTTTGAGAATGTGCAAGATATTGTCAATCCGTTTAAGACTCCGGAAAAGGCTGTCAATCCTTTCAAGGGTGCGGTGATAAATCCGTTTGCGCAATAGGAAGCATGAAGAAAGGAGATCGGCTGCTTGGCACAGCGCTCGTGCTTGCGATAGGAATCGTGGTGGGCATAGTAGTGGCAACCCAAACGAGCGCTGCGCTCAATCCTTTCGACATTTCTTATCCCATCGAGGAATTGGGGAACTGCGCTTCGCAGCAGGATTGTAAGCAGTACTGCGACGTTCCCGAACACCAGCTTGCCTGTATTGACTTCGCGGAGGCACATGGAATGATGACGCCGGATGCGGCAGCGCATGCGCGTGCGGTAATTTCTGGTGCAGGTGCGAGTGCGGCGCAGGTGCCCGGGGACGCGCCGGGAGGCTGCAAAACTCCTCGCGAATGTGATGAATATTGTACAAATCCTGACCACGAGCTCGAATGTTTGGATTTTAGTGTGCGCCATGGCTACATTACCGAAGAAGATGCGGCGAAGGTGCGGGCGCGTTTGGAGATGAGGAAGCGTGGGGGCCCCGGCGGCTGCAAAAGCGAGGAAGAATGCGATGCGTACTGCAGCAATCCGGCACACGGAAGGGAGTGCATCCTCTTCGCGGTAAAAGAAGGGCAGCTTACGGAAGAAGAAGCAAACTTTTTACTACAGAGCATGGAAGAGCCTCATACGTTCCGTGAGGAAGGGCCTCATCCGGGTGGCCCGCCGGAAGAATTTGATAAAACAAAAGCAGCGAAAATCATCTCTACTCAGGGAGGTCCCGGCGGATGCCGTACGATGGAAGAGTGCGCAGCGTACTGTGACGAAGAATCCCATATGGAGGAGTGCCTTGCATTTGCGAAGGAGCATCAGCTTGCGCCTCCCGAGAAGCTGGAGAAAGTAGAAAAGCTTGCCGCCGAAGGCGGCCCCGGCGGCTGTCA
>CAYOEP010000020.1:0-10575 GCA_964403045.1 uncultured Candidatus Saccharibacteria bacterium | reverse complement strand
GGGACCGAAAGAATGCGATGCGTACTGCAGCAAGGAGGAGCATATGGAAGAATGCTTCGAGTTCGCGAAGAAGCATGGGCTTTTGGATCCCGAAGAAGCAATGAGGACGGAGAAGCAAATCGAAATTTTGAAAAAACTGCACAGCGGCGCGGCAGGCCCCGGCGGCTGTCAGGGACCGAAAGAATGCGATGCGTACTGCAGCAAGGAGGAGCATATGGAAGAATGCATGGAGTTTGCTGTCAAGCATGGCATTATGGACCCGGGGCAGGTGGAGCAGCTGAAAATGATGCGGCAAGCTCCCCGCGGCAACCCTGGCCCTTCGTTTGAGGGTGGGCCGTTTCCCGGCAATATTCCGCCGCCTGGCCCGCCTTTTGGCGTGCCACCCGCGGGAGAGAGGTTTGAAATGCGGAAAGGAGAAAGCAGGGGAATGCCTTTTGGCCCAATGGAGCCACATCCTTTCCCGACAGAAAAGTTTCCTCCTGAGGTGGTGCAGTGCTTGAAAAATGCACTGGGGAGAAAATTTATTGAGCTGGAACGGGGAATGGCGCCCCCTTCGCCAGAAGTAGAACAAGTTATAAGGAAATGTATGGGTGAAGCAGTGCCGCCGCCACCTGGTGAGAAGCCATTCCCCGGATTCCCGCCGAAAGATTTTGCTCCTGAAGTGCAGCAGGAAGGATTACCAGGAGGAGAAGCTCCGCTTCCGTCCTCATTCCAGAATGGAAAATTTATTCCCCAAGGCAGGGAAGACGGCTTCTTCCACGGCGGCGAGGAAGTTGGCGGACAAAAACTGCCGCCGCGCCCTTACTTTGAGAGTGAAAGTAAGGGATATCCTCCGAAAGAAGAAGGAGATTTCTTCTCGCCCGAGGAAGGGTATATGCCGCCGCCCGGGGAAATGCCGCCGCAGCCTCCGCCGCCGCAGGTACCAGGGATACCGGAAATTCCGGGGAATCCAGGAATGCCGCCCAGTGGGCAGCTTCCCCCATATAAAGTGCTCAAAGATGTCCCCGGAGGTATGCCTGCTCCTTCTCGCTACCAATACCAGCTTCCGCCTACGCCGCAAGCTCCGAAATTGGATGTAGTGCCGGTGCCGGGAGAAAAATTCGCACCCGGAGAAATCCCTTCATTGAAAATTCAGGGAGGAGAGCCCCTTCCACCGCCGGATGACGGAGGAAAATTCTTGCCTCCGGATGTGCTGCCGCCGCCAAGCGCGGTGCCGCCGCCACCTCCGGGGCAGAGCAGCGGTGAAGCCCCGCCTCCGCCCCCCGAAGAGAAAAATACGGGGAGTATCGGGACACACCCTTCGCTCTTACAATTTCTTGGTATTGTCTTCGCCCCCTTCGTGCGGCTCTTGCAGTAGGCAGTGCGAGAAGTTGCACATCTGAGGAGATGCGGCAATCACGGAACTGGATACAAGGCGCGCCCGGCAGGATTTGAACCTGCAACCTTCTGGTCCGAAGCCAGACGCTCTATCCGTTGAGCTACGGGCGCACTCGTTGCTTATTCTTACGCATTGCCGTCGCGATTGCAACTTTGCGTTGTAAAATGTTTCCGGCTACAATATCCCTGTGAACGAGAGCGTGCCGTTACTCTTCCAACTTGTAGTCCTCGTGTTTTCTATTATTGTGCACGAGGTAATGCATGGCTATGTTGCCGACCAGCTTGGCGACCCCACTGCGAGAATGGCGGGGCGTTTGAGTTTGAATCCATTGCATCACATTGACCCTGTTGGCTCTGTAATGTTGCCGCTGTTTTTGGTGCTCGCGCACACGGGCATTGTATTTGGCTGGGCAAAGCCGGTTCCCTATAATCCGCACAACCTTTATAAAGATTACCGCTTTGGGCCGCTCAAGGTAGCACTCGCCGGTCCGGCCTCTAATTTGTTGCTTGCAGGGTTATTTGGGGTCCTTGCGAGGGCACTTCCTTCTCAGAGTACGTTATTTGCCTTTTTTGCTGTGATTACTTACATAAATTTAGTACTTGCGGTACTGAATCTTATTCCAGTACCACCGCTCGACGGCTCTAAGATATTTTCTGTACTTGCTCCCCGTGCGTTTGTAGTGTTGGAACAATCTGGAATGGCTGGCATCATTGTTGTGTTTCTTCTATTAATGTTGTTTCCCGGCATCCTACTTTTGCCGGTCGAAGCGCTCTTCCAAATTCTTGTGGGGGTGCCATTTGGACAATAGCTCTCCTCAAGAAAAAAACAGAGGTGTGGATTGACTTTTTTTTGTTTCTCTCTATACTCAAGTCTGTATGCCAACAATTCACCAACTGATTCGGAAAGGAAGAAAGTCAGTGCGTGCAAAGTCGAAATCCCCCGCGCTTTCTTTTTATTTCAATACCCAAAAGAATAAGCCAGTGGAGGGGCATTCACCTTTCAAGCGAGGGGTGTGCTTGCGCGTGTTTACCACTACGCCCAAGAAGCCAAACTCCGCGCTTCGGAAAGTTGCCCGGGTGCGGCTGACCAACGGAATGGAGGTTACTGCCTACATTCCCGGCGAGGGGCACAATTTACAGGAACACTCTGTAGTCCTGATCCGCGGCGGAAGGGTAAAGGATCTTCCCGGCGTGCGCTACCATGTGGTGCGGGGCGTTTTGGATGCGGCAGGAGTGGAAGGACGAAAACAACAGCGTTCCAAGTACGGAACGAAGCGTGAGAAGCAGAAGGAAAATGCTTAGCTGACGGCAAGCTACAATGAGGAGAAAGCGCACATACAAAAAGCACTACCAGCCCGATGTCCGCTACGGGCGCATTGATGTGGGAAGATTTATCAACTATGTGATGCGGGATGGGAAAAAGTCAATTGCGGAAAAGATCGTGTACGGCGCATTTGATAAAATTGCAAAGAAAACTGGCGAGGATCCCGTGAAAGTTTTCGAGCGGGCAATTGAGAACGCCTCGCCGCTCTTGGAGGTGGTTTCACGAAGGATTGGCGGGGCAAACTATCAGATTCCTCAGGAGGTGCGCCCCGAGAGAAAATTTATTCTCGCAGCGCGCTGGATTGTGGCAGCAATTAGATCAAAGAAGGGAAAATCTTCAATTGATCGCTTGGCAGAGGAATTGCTTGCTGCCGCGAGGAACGAAGGAGAAGCAGTTCGGAAAAAGCAGGAAATGCACAAGGTTGCGGAAGCAAATCGCGCATTTGCACACTTTGCGCGCAGCAGGAGGTAGCAAAAGCATTGCTAGAAACGTGAGGCGTGGTAGACGCTCTGCAGTGTTTGTGACTTTGAGGAAAATCGTTACAAGACTATGCCAAGGAAACAGCCAATAGAAAAATTTAGAAACATTGGGATTATCGCCCATATTGATGCTGGCAAGACAACAATGTCGGAACGCATTCTTTTCTATACCGGCCTTTCCCATAAAATTGGCGAGGTGCACGAAGGGCAGGCAATTATGGACTGGATGGAGCAAGAGCGGGAGCGCGGCATTACTATTACCTCTGCAGCGACCGTAACTTTTTGGATTCCTACCCGCGCTAAGGGGGATAAGTCACAGGAGCACCAAATAAACCTCATTGACACGCCGGGACACATTGACTTTACAGTCGAGGTAAAGCGTTCCCTGCGAGTGTTGGACGGCGCGGTTGTCGTGTTTGATGGGGTAGCAGGAGTGGAACCGCAGTCGGAGACAAACTGGCACTATGCTGACGAGTACCACGTGCCGAGAATTTGCTTTATTAACAAATTAGACAGGATGGGAGCAAGCTTCGAGCGGAGTTTGCAATCGATCCGCGACCGTTTAACACCAAATGCGGTGGCACTCCAAATCCCTATTGGCATAGAATCCCAGTTTCGAGGTGTAGTGAACCTTTTGGAACAGCAGGCATATTCTTTCGAGGGGAAATATGGCGAGAGAGTGGTTGCGCAAGAGATTCCGCAGGAACTTCAAGCAGAGGTAGAAAAACGGCGACAGGAATTGGTGGAAAAGATTGTGGAACTCGATGATGCACTCACTGAGCAATACCTTGAAGGGAAAGAAATTTCGGTCGATGCGCTCCGGGCGGCATTGAGAAAAGCCGTGCTTGGCGGCAAGCTTGTGCCGGTCCTTTGTGGTTCGGCGTTGAAAAATAAGGGTGTACAATTTGTGCTCGATGCGGTGGTGGATTATTTGCCTTCTCCCGTTGACTTGCCGCCCGTGAAAGGATTTCATCCAAAGACCGGAGAAGAAGTAGTGCGAAAACCTGCTGACGATGAGCCTTTTTCTGCACTTGTTTTCAAAATTGCCACCGATCCATATGTAGGTACGCTTTCTTATTTCCGAAATTACTCTGGAATTTTACAGAAGGGATCGTACGTACTGAACGCGTCTACGGGAGAGCAACAGCGTATCAGCAGGCTGGTGCGTATGCATTCCAACCAGCGTGAGGAGGTGGAGGAAGTGTACGCGGGAGAAATTGCAGCAATTGTGGGGCTAAAAGGAACTACTACCGGCGACACATTATGCAGCAAAGAAGATCCTATCGTCTTGGAAAAGATTACGTTTCCTGAGCCAGTCATTGGGGTTCGCGTGGAGCCAAAAACAAAGGCAGACCAGGAAAAAATGAGCATTGCACTCCGCCGTCTCGCAGAGGAAGACCCTACGTTTAAGGTGCGCTCCGATGAAGAGACTGGTGAGACGATTATTTCAGGAATGGGTGAGCTGCATTTGGAGATTATCGTGGATCGCATGAAACGGGAATTTAATGTGGAGGCAAATGTGGGACGTCCCCAGGTGGCATACCGGGAAACAATCACCAAGCCGGCAAAGGCGGAAGGAAAATACATTCGCCAATCTGGCGGAAGGGGCCAGTACGGGCATGTATGGCTCGAAATCAAGCCACTGGAACGAGGAAAGGGATTTGTCTTTATTGATGCGATTAAGGGAGGTGATATTCCCCGCGAGTTTATCCCCGCGGTTGAGAAAGGGGTGCGCGAAGCAATGGAGAAAGGAGTGGTGGCGCACTATCCGATGACAGATGTGGAGGTGACGCTTTATGATGGTTCTTACCACGAAGTGGATTCTTCGGAGATTGCGTTCAAAATTGCAGGATCTATTGCATTTCAAGAGGCTGCAAAACAAGCTGGGCCCATTATCCTCGAGCCTATTATGAAAGTGCAGGTGATTGCGCCGGCAGAGTTTCTTGGCGAGGTGACAGGCGATCTCAATTCGCGCCGCGGCAAGATTGAGTCGATTGGGGATCGCGCCAATACGAAAGTGATTGAGGCAAAGGTACCGCTTGCCGAGATGTTTGGTTATGCAACACAGCTGCGCTCGATGACGCAGGGAAGGGGTTCGTTCAACATGGAGTTTGACCACTACGCGCAGGTGCCAAAAAACATCGAGACAGAAATCGCTGAAGGGAGAAAAAAATAGTTGAGAGGACGTAAATGTGGAGAAGTTTGCTTGTAATCTTTGGGTATTATGGTAGAGTACATACTTGACAGCAGCATTGGGAAAAGTACAATGCGTGTCGTGTTAAAGCGCAACTCCCACGTTTGCGTATAAAATAAAAGTCGAAAAACTAATAAGGAAAACATTATGGCTGAAAAAGAAAAATTTGAGCGGAGCAAGCCGCATGTGAATGTGGGGACCATTGGCCACGTAGACCACGGAAAGACAACGCTCACTGCGGCGATACTCCATGTACTTGGCCTGAAAGGCTTGGTAAAGAAGGTCGAGACGGTAGACCAAATTGATAACGCTCCGGAAGAGAAGGCGCGCGGCATCACGATTGCGCTGCACCATTCTGAGTATGAGTCAGAAAAGCGGCACTATGCGCATATCGACGCTCCGGGGCATGCGGACTACATTAAAAACATGATTACCGGCGCGGCCCAGATGGACGGGGCGGTGCTGGTAGTTGCAGCGACGGATGGCCCAATGCCGCAGACGCGGGAGCATATCCTTCTCGCACGACAGGTGGGAGTGCCGGCAATCATCGTATTCCTGAACAAGACAGACCAAGTTGATGATCCGGAGCTGGTGGACCTTGTCGAAGCGGAAGTACGCGAATTACTCAAAAAATATGAGTTCCCCGGAGACGAAGTGCCGGTCATCCGCGGCTCTGCATTGAAAGCGCTGGAGGCAAAGTCTCCCGATGATGAGGTTGCGAAACCGATTATAGAGCTTGTCAAAGCACTTGATGAGTATATTCCTGAACCCGTCCGTGACCTTGATAAACCTTTCCTAATGCCGATTGAGGATATTTTCAGTATTGAGGGACGAGGCACTGTTGTAACAGGACGGGTGGAACGCGGCAAGCTTAAGCTGAATGAAGAAATAGAAATCGTAGGCTTGCGGGAAACAAAGAAGACTGTAGTCACGGGCATTGAGATGTTCAATAAGATGCTGGATGAAGCGGTGGCAGGAGATAATGTAGGTCTTCTGCTTCGCGGAATGAAGAAAGAGGATGTAGAGCGTGGGCAGGTGATCGCGAAGCCTGGCAGCATTACACCCCACACTGAGTTTGAAGCAGAGGTGTATGTACTCTCCAAGGAAGAAGGAGGTCGTCACACGCCATTCTTCAAGGGATACAAGCCGCAGTTCTACATCCGCACGACGGATGTGACGGGAGAAGTGATTCTTCCTGAGGGCACTGAGATGGTGATGCCGGGCGATACGGTGAAAATTTCTGTTAAGCTTATCGCTCCTGTCGCGCTGGAGGAGAAGCAGCGGTTTGCAATCCGCGAAGGAGGTAAGACTGTGGGAGCAGGCGTGGTGACCAAGATACTGAAGTAATTTTAAGAGCGGCGGCATATGGCAAAAAAACCTAACGAAAGTTCGCAGAAGCTCCGCATCCGCGTGCGAGGGTACGACTACAAGCTTGTCGACAACTCCACGCGCCAGATTATTTCTACAGCGGAGCGGAATGATGCGAAGATCGTTGGCCCTGTGCCGCTGCCGGTGGAAGTGCGGAGATATACAGTGAACCGTTCCACGTTTGTACACAAGAACTCCCGGGAACAGTTTGAGCTTCGAGTACATAAACGTCTTATTGATATCCTCAATCCCAGTCAAAAGATTGTGGAGGCGCTTTCCGGTCTTAATCTTCCTGCGGGAGTAGACGTGGAAATTAAGATGATGCTGGAATCCTGAAATTGCTGCCACTCCGGAATAATTACAAAAAAGAGAGAGTGCAGAACGCTCTCTCTTTTTTGCGCATACTGCGCACACTATGAGACTTGATTTCATTTTTGTTTCCGTGTACACTGCTACCGATGGCTTTCTTGAGACAAAGCCAATCCTTTTTCTATGCCGTTTATTCTCGCACGAAAATTGAAAATGGATCAGGAATGGAAGGAAGGGAAAGTAGTGCCAGTCACCGTTGTCGAGGCGCCACCTAATAAGATTACACTCTTCCGCACGAAGGAACGAGATGGCTACCAGGCAGTCCAAGTTGCGCTGGGGACAACGAAGCGCGAGTTTCGGGTTGCACAACTTCCTGACTTGAAGGAGGGAGATACTATTTCTGTCGCTGCATTTCAAGAGAATGACCGCGTGCTTATTTCTGGCATCTCCAAAGGGAAGGGATTTCAAGGAGTAATCAAGCGGCACGGATTCAGTGGTGGGCCAAAAACTCACGGACAGAAGGATCGTCTTCGTGCACCTGGCTCTATTGGGGCAACTACTCCGCAACGGGTTATTCCTGGCAAGAAGATGGCAGGACGGACAGGAGGCGAAAAGGTAACAAGAAGAACATTTGTAGTAGGAGTAGATGCAGAGCGCAATTTACTCTTTCTTAAAGGGGCGGTTCCTGGTGCGCGGGGGAGCCTTGTGATGATTCGCAAGGTAGAATAGGTAGCGCTTCTACGCCGCAGAGGAGCGAATTATGCCGTTGAAGGTAAAAGTAATAAATAGAGAAAAAAAAGAAGTGGGAGAGATCGAGCTTCCCGAAGTGGTATTTGCGCGTCCCTGGAATGCTGATCTTGTACACCAAGTGGTGGTGAGCCAGATGGCGAATCGGCGCAAGCCATGGGCGCATGCGAAGGGAAGAAGCGAAGTTTCTGGCGGGGGAAGGAAACCATGGCGCCAAAAAGGAACAGGCCGCGCACGGCATGGTTCTATTCGTTCTCCTCTCTGGAAGGGCGGCGGCGTCACTCACGGCCCCCTCAAAGACCGAGTGCTGGAGAAAAAAATTAATAGAAAGATGCGGCTTGCAGCACTTGCGAGTGTATTGTCGAGAAAACTTCGCGAGGAGGAGATTACATTTTTCGATACACTGGAAATCGCGCAACCAAAGACGAAGCAGGTTTGGGAAATGTTGCAAAAAATTCTTTCTCTTTCTCCCAAGCGAAAGAAAGCAGATGTGTTGCTGGTAGCAGTAGGAGAGCATGCCAGAGTGCTTACCCGCGCTGCACGCAACTTGCAGAAAACAAAAGTGCTGCCTCCGCGGATGCTGAATGTCTATGATGCACTCAATTTTAAAAGAATTTTTATTGAAAAAGAGGCGGTACAGGAAATCGTGGCACGATACCGCTGCATGCAGCGGAGCTAAGAATTACTATGGCGTCTTCTTATTTAATTCACCCATTAATCACTGAGAAATCAACTACGCTCAGTCAGGCCGGGCAGTATGTCTTTGTAGTAGATGCGCGTGCAACG
The DNA here is from genome assembly GCA_964403045.1 of uncultured Candidatus Saccharibacteria bacterium. Taxonomy (GTDB): domain Bacteria; phylum Patescibacteriota; class Minisyncoccia; order UBA6257; family 2-01-FULL-56-20; genus CAYOEP01. The sequence continues at coordinate 1,991 of CAYOEP010000020.1, read as the reverse complement.
AAGAATGAGATTAAAAAAGAAGTGGAGCGGCTCTACCATGTGAACGTGAAAAAAGTCAATATCGCGAGAAGGCCGGCAAAAGTGCGTCGCCTCCGAGGACTTCGGGGGAGAAGGCCTGGCTATAAAAAGGCAATTGTGGTATTGGAAAAGGGTCAGCATATCGAGATAGGGGTGTAGCAAACAGGGAGAAGTATGGTGAAAGCAAAAAAACCAACAACATCAGGACAGCGGCAAATGACCACGGTGGACTACAGCGTCCTTACCAAAGGAGTGAAACCGTACAAGCCGCTCCTCAAAACACTCAAGAGACATGCAGGGAGGAATTCGCAGGGCCGCATTACTGTGCGACATCAAGGGGGAGGAAATAAGCGGCGCTACCGTATTGTTGATTTTCGACAAAACAGGTTTGGCGTGCCGGCAAAGGTGGAAACGATTGAGTACGATCCCTACCGTACTGCCTTTATTGCGAGGATTCAGTATGAAGATGGGAAGCGGAGCTATATTCTTGCTCCTCATGGTCTTAAAGAAGGTATGCAGATTCTTACTGACGAGAAGGCCCCTCTTGAAATAGGAAACAGAATGCGCCTAAAGAATGTGCCGGTGGGACTGCGGGTATACAATGTGGAGCTGCAGCCCGGCAGAGGAGGCCAGCTTGCGCGCTCTGCAGGGTCGAGCGTGGAAGTGCTTGCGAATGCGAACGGCTATACGGACCTTAAGCTCAGTTCAGGAGAGATTCGTAGAGTTTCCTGGGATTGCCTTGCTTCAATAGGGCAGGTATCGAATCGTGATCATGGCTTGGTAACAATTGGGAAAGCGGGGAGATCGCGTTGGCTAGGTATTCGTCCCACGGTGCGCGGTTCTGCAATGAATCCAGTTGATCACCCCTACGGAGGCGGTGAAGGACGAGCACAGCGCGGCACGCGGCGCCCGAAGACAAAGTGGGGAAAGGTGACAGGAGGAAGAAAAACAAGAGACCCAAAGAAAAAGTCGTCGAAGTTTATTCTCAAGCGGAGAAAATAACTATATGTCACGTTCTTCCCGAAAAGGTCCCTATGTGGACCCAAAGCTACTGAAAAAGATTTCCCAACGAAAGCCGGGCGAAGGAGAACCAATACGAACTTGGTCGAGGAGTTCAGAAATTGCGCCTGAGATGGTAGGTTATACTTTTGCAGTACACAACGGCAAAGAATTTATCAATGTCACAGTAACTGAAGAAATGGTGGGGCATCGTCTTGGTGAATTTGCGCCGACAAGGAAATTTATAAAACATGGAGGCAAGATGCAGCGCGAGCTAGAGCAAAGGGCGAAAGCAGCTGCAAAAGCAGCGTCCGACGCGAAAAAGTAACGCTGCTGCAGCAAACGTATGGCAGAACAACGAGCAATAGCACGATACGTGAGAATTGCTCCTCGTAAGGTGCGGGCAGTGGCGGGTCTTATTCGCGGTCTTTCGGTCAACGAGGCGGAGGCGCAGCTCTTGGCGCAGCGGAGGAGGGCGGCAGTTCCTCTTCTCAAGCTCCTGCGTTCCGCGGTTTCCTCGGTAAAAGAGAGGGGGCACATGCAGGAGTCAAGCCTCTATATTGCAAAAATCGCTGTGGATGAAGGCCCCACGATGAAACGGTATATGCCCCGTGCCCGCGGCGCCGTCAACCTTATTCAGAAAAAAACAAGCCACGTGACGCTTATTCTTGGCGAGCGGGAGAGCGCTGCGTCTGCGCGGTTTGTCATCGAGCGCCCCAAGAAAGAAAAGAAAATACCGCGCAAATCAGAGAGGCTTAATCGTGAACGCGAACGTGAGCGGGCAGCAAAGAGCGAGAAAGCGGCAGAGCAGAAGAAAAGGAAGGGCGGCTTTCTCAAGAGGGTGTTCCGCAGGAAAAGTGTTGCAGAAGGCTAGGAGATTGTGTAGAGTAGAGGGCGCTTGCTGATTCAATCACTATGGGACAGAAAACAAATCCACAAGCAATGCGAATAGGGGTGTCAAAATCTTGGCCAGT
>CAYOEP010000019.1:11476-13121 GCA_964403045.1 uncultured Candidatus Saccharibacteria bacterium | reverse complement strand
GGCGGAGGGGGTGGGACTCGAACCCACAAGCCCGCGAGGGGCCCCGGTTTTCGAGACCGGTGCCTTAGCCATTCGGCGCACCCCTCCGTGTCTTCCCGTGCAGAATATCATGCCGCCGCGCGGCGCGTCAACCGCCTGCGCCATTGACAGCAGCCCTAAAAACTGCCAGTATGCACTTAGGACTCCACAGCGCCACTCTCCAGAGGAGGAAGTATGAACGAACTGCTCGCGCTCACCCTCGAATTGATGCGCCTCGCGCGCATGCCCCCGCCCCAAGCGCCGTCGATCTGGCATCCGCCCACCAAACGCGAATTTTCCTATCTGCAAAAATTGATCGCTATCGCCGACAATCCCGTGCTCAGCGTTGGAGAACGGGCACAGGAACTTTACCTGCGCCTCCGGAAGGATAAAGGATTCGCCCGATGGGCGCGCCGCTTTACCCGGGGACCAAGACAACGGAGAGTGTTGCTCACCTACCTCTACCTCGCACGGAATACGCCGTGAGAGGATTGCGCAGCCCTTTCCCGGGGGCTGCTTTTTTGCGGCAAGTTGACACTGCCGCCCGCTATCCGTTATGAAGAAAGCAGAACATCCCCAACTCAAAAGAAAGGAACCGAGCAATGGATGTGTACCAGCTGCCAAACCGAATGACCGTCATTGCAGTGCCCTTTCTCCACGCGACCGCGAGTGTGGTGCTCGCGGTGAAGGCAGGCGCCCGCGACGATCCCAAGGCAAAGCCGGGACTGCACCATGCGATGGAGCACCTGATGGCACGCGCGACCGCATTCCATACCTCATGGGAATCGCTCAATAAATTCTGTGAGCGCCACTGGTTGGAATTCAACGCGGAGACAGATCGCACGACCACCCTCTTCTATTGCGCGGGCGTTCCCAAAAGGAATGTGCCGCGGGCAATATCATTTCTCGCTGAAGTGGTGCGCTTCCCACTCCTGACCGAAGAATACTTCCGCTGTGAGCAAGAGCGCCTCGCTGAGGAACAGGGCGAAGAAGAAAGCTCAGTGGAAGAATGGCTTGAGGAAGAATTCCTGAAAGTGCTCCTCCCGGGAGAGTCGCAGGGCAAACAGCATCGCTGCAAACGCTACACGCTCAAAGACATCGCGCGCACCTACCAGCGCTCGTTCGTTGGATCGCGGGCGGTGCTGGTGCTCGCAGGCGCGCTCCCCAAAAGCGCCATTCGAGTTGCGGAGCAATGCTTCGCGATGCTGCCCCGGGGCACGCCGCCCCGCCACCGCAAGATTAACTATCGGCGCGTTAAAGGGAAGGTGCGGCTGAAGTCCGAGCCCCTCAAGAAAGTGCAGTTTATCCTTGGCTTCCCCGTCTTTTCACTCGCAGATCCCCGCAGATTCGCGCTCGGAATCCTGCGGAATCACTTTTCTGCCCGCATCAGCTCGCGGCTCGGCATCCGCCTCGACAGCATCGGCATGGGCTATACCTCGCTCGATTCACTTTGGATGTGGGACGACGTGGGGCAGTTTTCTGTACGCGTGTCCCTGTTCCCCAAGAAGTTTGTCCCCACGCTCCGCATTATCGCCGAGGAGCTGCGTCAGCTGGTGGCGCACGGCATCACCAAACGCGACCTCGCGCACGCGAAACGCAACCTCGCCGTGCTCACCTCGAACGGCAA
>CAYOEP010000019.1:0-11376 GCA_964403045.1 uncultured Candidatus Saccharibacteria bacterium | reverse complement strand
GGAGTTATCGACCGCCTCGACCTCTGTGACGGCGCGGCAACGCTCATCGACTACAAGATGGGACGCTTCAAGCCGTTCATGCTCACCGCATCGCCGCAGTTTACCTTCTACCAGCTTGCCTACGAGGAGCGCATCCGCTACCAAAAGTTTGGCGGCGCGCCGCTTGTCCGTATGTGCGTTGAGGTATTGAGTCCCTCACCAATCACACAGGAAGTCCCTCTGCGGAGGGAGAAAGATTTTGCAGCACTCCGCCAGCTACTCCTTGAAGCGTCACTCTATGTCAAGAGCGTGCTCACCAGAACACGCCCCAACCCTTATCTCCTCCAGCACTTCCGCCACTTCCGATCTATCGACATTGTGGAGGGCACTTTCTCGCCACGCCTGCCGCGCGGGCGGCACTGCACCTTCTGTCCGTACATCGAAGCATGTACACAGTACGAAGAAAGGAAACGCCCCGCCGCGCAGGAATGGGCGCTCGTTCTCTCGCAACGAATGCGCCAACAGTTTCCCCGACAGCTCGTCCTCCCGTTCCAAGAATAGATTTTTCAAAAGCCGCCCCTTCTGCCGGGCGGCTTTTTCTGCCGCACATCTTGTAAGGCGGGAAGTTTTGGGGTATACTCAAAATCCCCCCGGTAGCTCAGCTGGCAGAGCAGCGGCCTTTTAAGCCGAGGGTCGGGGGTTCGAATCCCTCCCGGGGGACCCGCAGTTATCCTTCCACTTCCTTTTTAAGCTCTTCGAGGAGCGCCTTTGCTTTCTTGCTGAGCTTTTTTGGCACCTCAAGAATAAACTTGATATAGAGATCGCCGCGTCCCGCTCCTCGGAAGCGCGGCATTCCCTTGCCGGGAAGACGGAGAGGTTCTTGGAATTGAAATCCTGAGGGGAGCACCACTGCCGCCTTGCCTCCTTCAATGAGAGGGATAGTAATACGTTTGCCCAACAGCACATCGAGAAGGGAAATTTTTTTCTCCATTATCAGATCATCCCCTTCGCGGCGAAAGAGAGGATGCGGCGCAATTCGCACTCGTACGTAGAGGTCTCCTTCCGCAGAGCCGCGCGTACCCGCCTCGCCTTTCCCTTTTACAGTGATAAGCTGGCCGTCGCGGATGCCGGGCACGATGCCGAGGCGCACTGTCCGCACTCCCGACACTCGCCCTTTGCCCTTGCAGAGCTTGCAGGAATGCTCCGGCACACTCCCCGTACCGCCGCAGTGAGTGCAAGTCCGCACTTGAGAAAAGCTTCCAAAAAATGTGCGCCGCTGCTCCCGTATCTCTCCCTGCCCTCCGCAAATTTCGCACTCCACCATCTTGCTTCCCGTCTCCGCACCCGTGCCGCGGCACGCTTCGCACCGCAGATAGGTGCGTACATGGAGCTCCTTCTCAGTGCCATGGAATGCTTCCTCGAGAGAAATTTCGAGCGTCACCTCCACATCAGAGCCACGCTCATAGGTGCGCCGCCTCTTACGGACGCCAAACGCTTCGAAAAAGTTTTCTAAAATATCGCCCAGATCTTCAAAGTCAACATTGCCGCTCGAAAATCCTTCAAATCCCGGCACGCCGCCCCACTGCGCGGAAAATCCCGGAAATCCCTCGAAGGGGCTTCCCTGCGAAGTGCCGCCCTGGAATCCAAACGGCTCCGCGCTGCCAAACCTATCATAGAACGCGCGCTTCTTTTTATCGGAGAGCACCTGATACGCCTCGTTGATCTCTTTAAATTTTTTCTCATCGCCAGTGCTCTTGTCAGGATGGTATTTGTGAGCAAGGCGACGGTACGCCTTTTTAATTTCTTCTTCTGAGGCGTTCCTGTCCACTCCTAAAATTTTGTAGTAGTCCTTCTGCATCACCTACCAAGTGTAGTCGTTTTTATGCCGCTTGCAAGGGGGTGTTCTATGCAAACGCGATCTCCTCTTTAGGCTTGCTGGTGCTGTGGATGTGGAGAAACCCCGACGCAACAAGCAGTTCGAAAACAATCCAAGAAATCGCCACCAAGATAGTGTAGACAATCACTGCAACGCCGCGGAAGAGGAGAAAGAGAAATACCGCCCATCCTATCAGGAATGATCCCCCTGTCTTCTCCTGCCACAGCAAGATTGCGTCCGAGAGATACTGGTAGAACACATCGCGCGTGAGGTCGTTTGCGGAAAAACTGAGCTGGAGGTTGGTCTGGAGCTTCTTGAGAAACTCCTGCGCTGCCTCACTGACCGCCCGTTGCTGTTCATTCTGGGGAAGGTTGAGGAATTCCGCGCTCCTCGCGAGGCGCTTCTCCACCACTTCCTTGGCAAGCACACCTATCGAGGAACGGAGAGGGAGATTGCCGTACACTTTCTCGAGCACGCCCGCAAGCTTGTCGTAAGCCGCGTTGAATGTATCGCGGGGGATGAACGGATGGCGCTCGAGGGTAGTCGTCTCAAGATAGGGAATCCAAAACACCACAAAACTCAGCACCAGTGCGGTCGCGAGCTTTGCCGCCGGCACCCGCACCACACGGAAAAAGTGGATTTTCAGCGAGTTGCTGATTTCATAAATCGCGAAAAACTCTCCCATCAGGAAGAATGTAAAGAGCGACGCCCACCCCAGCAGGATGAGCTCCAGCTTCTCATGCAGGAAGAATACGACAAATCCGGTGGCAAGCAGAAACGCCACCACCCCGCGGCGGCGCGGGGATTTCGGTATGAAAGAATCGAGAAGCGCGACTACAAAGAAAACGCACGCAGTGGAAAAGGGCGCCCACCATGGGAGCGCCCCCTCCAAAAATCTCCACACAGTATAGCCCGTTGCGACCGAAGAACTGACCAGCAGGAGATCAAAGAGAAACGCCCGATAGAACCCTGCTGGATGTTTTCCGCGGCGCACCGGCTCAGCGCTAAGAAGATTCTTGGTTTCCTTTGGTAGATCCATTGTGGTCATCCTCTGTACCGCCTTGCGGCGCAGCGCCCCCCTGCTGTCCCGGCGCGCCCTTGCCGTAGAGTGCTTCCCCTATCTTCTGCATCTCCTGCGAGAGCGCTTCGGCGGCATTCTTTATCTCTTCAAGATTATCAGAATCTTTCACTTTCTTCAATGCAGCAATCTTTTCCTCCACCGCGCTCTTCGCAGTGGCATCTACTTTGTCGCCTGCGTCGCGAAGCGCCTTTTCCGCCACATAGATGAGGCTCTCCGCCTTGTTGCGCTCTTCCACCAGTTCCTTTTTCCTGCGGTCTTCCTCCGCATGTTGTGCCGCCTCTTGCTTGAGGCGTTCGATCTCCTCCTTTGACAAAGCTGTAGTTGCCTCCACGCGCACGGACTGCGTCTTGCCCGTTGCCTTGTCCTTTGCGGACACATTCAGGATGCCATTCGCGTCAATGTCGAACGTTACCTCAATCTGCGGCACGCCCCGCGGTGCGGGAGGAATGCCATCGAGAATAAATCTTGCCAACGTCTTGTTGTCAGCTGCCATCGGTCGCTCGCCCTGCACGACATGGATTTCCACTGACGGCTGGTTGTCAGATGCCGTCGAAAATATCTGTGTTTTACTGGTAGGAATCGTGGTATTTTTGGGAATCATTGGCGTCGCCACGCCGCCAAGCGTCTCGATAGAAAGCGTGAGTGGCGTTACGTCCAGAAGGAGCACATCCTTAACATCGCCCTGCAGGATCCCTGCCTGCACCGCCGCGCCAATCGCCACCACCTCATCAGGATTAATTCCCTTATGCGGCTCCTTGCCGAACAGCTTCTTAACCGCCTCTTGGATTGCCGGCATCCTCGTCTGTCCTCCCACAAGGATTACCTCGTCAATTTCAGAAAGTTGAAGTCCAGCCCCTTTGGGAGGAGGAGAGGTTACCACCTCCTTGACAAGGGCAATAGACCTATCAATAAACTCCGCTGCAAGTTCCTCAAGCTTGGCGCGTGTGAGCTTCATCAGGAAGTGCTTCGGCCCGCTCGCATCCGAGCTGATGTAGGGGAGGTTAATCTCTGTCTCGAGCGCAGTGGAAAGTTCCTGCTTCGCGCGCTCCGCAGCTTCCTTGAGACGTTGGAGTGCCAACGGGTCCTTGGAAATGTCAATGCCTTCCTGTTTCTTGTACTCCTGGACCAAATATTCCTGAATTTTTTTGTCCAAATCGTCACCGCCGAGGTGCGTATCGCCTCCCGTTGCTTTCACCTCTACCGTATCGTCGCCTACTTCGAGCACCGAGATGTCGAATGTACCGCCGCCAAAGTCGTAGACGACGATTTTTTCGTTCGCCTTTTTGTTAAGCCCATAGGCGAGTGCAGCGGCAGTCGGCTCGTTGATAATACGGCGCACTTTTAAGCCTGCAATCTCGCCCGCGTTCTTGGTTGCCTGTCGCTGAGAATCGTCAAAATAGGCAGGCACGGTAATTACTGCCTCCTCGACAGAAGTGCCGAGTCGTGCCTCTGCATCGCTCTTGAGTTTGCCCAGAATCATTGCGGAGATTTCCTCAGGGGTGTACCACCGATCACCCATTTTCACCTCCACGCCCCCTGATGAGGACTCCCGTATTTCGTACGGCAGCCACTTCTTATCGCGCTGTACCTCAGGATCGCTGAATTTTCTCCCAATCAAGCGCTTCACTGAGAAAATAGTATTCTGCGGATTTGTCACCGCCTGGCGCTTCGCGAGCAGTCCCACCAGACGCTCACCTGACTTGCTCACCGCTACCATCGAAGGAGTAGTGCGGTTTCCCTCGTGGTTCTCGAGCACTCTTGGCTCGCCGCCTTCCATTACTGCGACCGCGGAGTTTGTCGTGCCCAAGTCAATGCCAATGATTTTCGCCATAGTAAACCTTTATTTTGCTACTTTTACTTTTGCCGGCCTTATTATTCTATCATGGAGCCGATAGCCCGACTCCACTTCTTCCACAATTGATCCGGAAGGAAGCTCTGATTCCACTACTGCAATTGCTTCCGCAAACGATGGGTCGAAATTATCACCGGGATGCACGCGGATCCGTTCCAATCCCTCCTTGCGCAACGTATCCTCCAACTGCGCCCGAATCATATAAATTCCTTTGTCTACTGTCCCTGCCTTCTCTAACGCAAGAATGCCAAGATCAAAGCTATCAAGCACAGTAATGAGATTGCGGAGCAGAGATTCATTCGCAAACTTGGCAACTTCCTCCGCTCTTCGTGCTTCGTCCTTTTTGTAATTGATGAAATCAGCCTGTGCACGCTTCCAGCCGTTCAAGTACTCCTCACACTTCCGCTGCAAGTCCTCGAGTTCACGCCGCAACACCGCGCAATTGTCGCACTTTTCTTGCTTCTCAGGCACAACTCCCTCTTCTTTATCAGTCGCACGTGCCTTATCTTGCTTGTCTTGTTTGACATTCTTATCCTCTGCCATCTCTAAAGATTCCGCAATAAGGTAATGACCTTTTGGTAATCCATTCGCTTCGGGCCCACTGCAACGAGAAGAATCTCATTCCCTCTCTTCTCGCACTTTTTCAGGAGCACGGAAAGTTGATCACTCTCCGTAAGTGGGCTCTGCGACCCCACGAATACTGCGACATCTTCCTGCTGCTCTGCAATGCTTACCGCACGGGGAAGACGTCTGTCAATCTGCTCAAAATCCCACACCACATCTCGCACCTCTTCCGCTGACTGCCAATCAAGCCGCTCCACTAGTCGCGCAATGCCGCCCTTTTTTATCTCGCCGCGGCGGAGGTCCTCAATGACTCCTACCAGCCCTAGAAGGGAGCTGAAGTGTTGCAAGAACTGCTCCCACTGAAGTTGAGAGAAAAAGCGTGCCAACCGTGCAAGACCGCTATTGCGGAGCGAGGACGGCGCACCTGAGAGTATACCATGCGCATAGAAAATGTAGCCAAGATCGCTCGGTACTCTTCCTGAAGAACGATACGCCTGTCGAAGAAATCCTCGCGCGGTAAGCTCATGGAGCTCACTGCGAATGCGCGCTGGCTTGATGCCAAACTGATAACGCCGATAGAGCATTCCGGAGCTGACTGGCCTTCCTGTTCGAATAAACTCTCTCACCGCAGCTTCCAGTATTTCTGCCTGCCGCGACCCCAATTTATAGGAAGTGCGAATCTCTTCTCCAACCACGCCCCTTCCAGTATAGAGGAAGAGTAGCAATCCTGTCAAGAGATTGCTAATTTCCCTCCAGGCATTACACAAGCATGGCAAATACCGTTATAATCGTGAAAGATGCTGCTGTTCGATTCCCTCTCCGCGAAAAAGAAAAACGTGCCAAAATCAGCACGGCGGCCCCTACGCCTTTTCGTATGCGGGCCGACCGTCTATGATATGCCGCACCTTGGCCACGCACGTACCTATCTTGTGTTCGATGCCCTCGTGAAATTTCTCCGAGCAGATGGTTACCGGGTGCACTACCTGCAAAACATCACTGACATTGACGATAAAATTATCCTCCGGGCCGCGCGGGCACACCTCCCGCCGCAGAAAATCGCCGCGCGCTATCTCAAGGCATACCTCGACGCGATGCAGGCGCTTGGCATTGATGCAGTCGACGAATATGCCCGCGCCACCGATTATATCCCCCACATCGTTCGCCAAGTTACTACTCTTATCAAGCGAGGTGCAGCGTACCGCATCGAGGGAGAAGGATATTACTTCGACATTACCACATTTCCTTCCTATGGTAAGCTCTCGCGGAGGACCGTTGCCCAAGCGGAAGACGCTGAGAGCAGAATCGATGCAGGAGTGCACAAGCGCAATAAGGGAGACTTCTGCCTCTGGAAATTTGCCTCTCCCGCCCATCTCGCTCTTCTCCAGAAAAAGCGTGGAGGTGAACGACGTCCCGTGGTCGTTGGTGCCACTCCCTACTGGCGCACTTCCTTAGGCTGGGGAAGGCCCGGCTGGCATATTGAAGATACAGCTATCACCGAAGCGCACTTCGGACCGCAATACGAACTCCACGGGGGAGGTGTTGATTTAAAGTTTCCTCACCACGAAGCGGAAATTGCCCAGCAAGAAACAGCGTCAGGACGCACTCCCTTCGTGCAAATTTGGCTCCATACCGGTGTGCTAACAATCCGAGGGAAGAAAATGTCCAAGAGCCTCAAAAACTTTGTGACCATCCAAGAATTCCTGCAGCGCTTCCACCCTCAAGCCCTGCGCCTCTTTGTGCTCTCGTCACACTACAGATCGCCCATTGACTATTCCCCCGCCCACATTACCGCGCATGAGAAAAATCTCCTCTCGTTGATGGAAATCAGGGCAAAACTGGATCGGCAGGCGGCATCCTCTCATAGTCCACCTGCGAAAATTACTACGCTTCTCCAAAATTTACGAAAAGAATTCCTCAATGCTCTCCGCGATGACTTTGCCACTCCGCTCGCTCTTGCCGCGCTCTGGAAACTTACCGGGGAAGTCAATAAAAAGCTATGGCTGCTGTCTCCTGCTGAGGCACGTGCGGCACGCAATACCATCACCTCGCTCTGCAGTATGCTTGGCATTGCAATTCCCCAGTTTACCATCCCCCCAAAAATCCGCAGCAAGGCGAACAAACGGGAGAAATACAGAACAAATAAACAGTTTATCCTCGCCGACAAGTTGCGGAAAGAAATAGAACAATTAGGATATGAAATTGAAGATACCCCTCGAGGCCAAATTCTTCTCCCCCGTTCCGTTCCCCACTATGGCAACAAAAAAAGAACTTAAACTCCCCCCGCAGAATCTGGAAGCAGAGCAGTCAGTGCTCGGCTGCCTCTTAATAGATAAAAATGCCATTACCAAAGTGGCAGATATTTTGGAGCCAAGAGATTTTTACTCACCGGCGCATGAGAAAATCTACCAGGCTGCAATTGAGCTCTACGAGAAAGGCATCCCCATCGATATCCTAAGCGTCTCCAACCGCCTCAAAGAAAAAAAGATGCTCAAGGACGCGGGAGGTTCCAGCTACTTGGCGGAGCTCGCGAGCCTCGTGCCTACCTCGTCGCATGTAGTCCACTACGCGAAAATTGTACGCGAAAAGCGCCTGCGCCGCGATCTCATTAATGTCTCGGCAGAAATTACTGAGCAGGCATTCGCACAAGACCGTGACATCGAAGAAGTAATGGACAGCATCGAACAGCGCATCCTTTCCCTCTCCCAGCAATCGTCGCTACAAAACCTTACCCCTATCAAGGACGAGCTCGCGGCTGCCTATGAGCGCATTGAGCGCCTCCACCACGGTGAAGATGCCACGCGGGGTATTCCCACGGGCTTTCCCGATCTCGACAATATTCTCTCCGGCTTACAGAAATCAAACCTTATCGTGCTCGGGGCGCGCCCCTCGCTTGGGAAAACAACTCTGGCGCTCGACATTGCGCGTAATGCCTCCCTAAAATCTGAAGCATCGGTGGGAATTTTCTCTATCGAAATGTCGCGGGAGGAAGTGATTGACCGCCTCATCTCGGCAGAATCCCAAGTACCCCTCTGGAAAATCAGGACAGGGCGCATCACTGAAGATCTTGAGTTCGAAATGATCCAAAACGCGATGGATCGCCTCTCCCGGGCAAAAATCTACATTGACGACACCCCCTCGCCTACCATTATGCAGCTTCGCTCAATGGCGCGCCGCCTCCAGCTCGAACGGGGGCTCGACCTCATTATCATCGACTACCTCCAACTTGTACTCCCCCGCACCAATTCCGAGAGCATTGTCCAACAAGTTACAGAAATCTCACGGGGACTCAAGGCGCTTGCGCGAGAACTCAACGTACCTGTGCTCGCCCTCTCTCAGCTTTCCCGCGCGGTAGACCAACGAGAACAGCGCATTCCCCGCCTCTCTGACCTCCGCGAGAGCGGCTCCATCGAGCAGGACGCGGACGTAGTGCTCTTTCTCTACCGAAAAGATAAAATTGGCATTGACACAACACCTGAAGAAGAAAACATTACCTACATCAATATTGCCAAGCACCGCAATGGCCCGCTGGGAAGCGTGCAAGTAAAGTTCGACTTCGAGCGCGTAACTTTCCGCAGCATTGAAAAGCGCTACGAGGCCGCCGAAGAGGAAATCGGCGTAGAGCCAGAGTTATGAACCTCCCCGATCCGTTCGAACAGCTTGCGAAACTGCTGACGCAGCTGCCTTCACTAGGGCCACGGCAGGCAATCCGCATTTCGTTCTTTCTGAAAAATAGAGGAGAGGAATTTCTCGACCACCTCATTGCCGCACTCAAGTCACTGCGAGACACCGCCGTCTGCGCACAATGCTATATGCCGCACACCAACAAGGGAGCGCGATGCTCCGTTTGTGCAGATTCTTCGCGCGACCACCGCACCATTGCCATTGTCGAGAAAGAAACTGATCTGCTCTCCATCGAGAATACAGGAAAATATCGTGGTGTTTATTTTATTGTGGGAGAAAGTGCGCCCTCTGGCGCGCTGAGCAAGACGCAAAAGTCACGACTTACCACACTCAAGCAACGCATTCAACGAGAAGGGAAAGCGGCAGAAATTATTATTGCCTTCAGTCCCACCTCGGAAGGGAAATTTACCGCCTCCCTCCTCGCGCACGAGCTTGCGGGATACGCCGAAAAAATTACCAAGCCGGCCCTTGGCCTTCCCTCGGGAGGAGAAATAGAATTCGCAGATGATGAAACACTAGGAAGTGCGCTCGAGCAAAGGCACTAACTTTCCTATTGGTGACGGATAAACACCACATCCCCGTCACGGACGAGATACTCTTTTTTCTCAATTCTTATCTTTCCTTTCCGTCGCGCCTCCAGCCAACTTCCCTGCGCTACAAGCTCATCCCATGCGATTACTTCTGCGCGGATGAAGCGTTCTGCAAAGTCAGAATGGATATGCCCCGCTGCCTCGCGCACCGTCGTGCCGCGCGGTACCGACCACGCCCGCGTCTCCTCGTCGCCGAGCGTGAAAAAACTTACCAAATCAAGCAGCTGATAAGCCGCCCGCAGTAACGGAGTAAAGTCATCCGCAGTCGCAACATCCAAAATAAGGAAAGGCAAATTGCGTGCCGCAAAAAACGCACGTACCGCAGAAGACACCTCGTCCTCACGCCCATTGAGGAGATAAAGACGCAGCTTCGCGGTAAGCAGAAACAACTTCTGCACCGCAGGATGATTGCGAAACGCATCGGGAAATTTTCCCTGCTCTAGAATTGTGCGGACTTCACGAATCACTGCAAGGTGCTCACGAGCGTCTTTTTTCCCCACACGTGCCTCGGCAGCAAGCGCCTGCTCTTTCTTGACCACCGACGCCAAATCCTTGCGCCGCAGTTCCTCATGAATAACCTCTACGTCCAAGCAGGGATCTATCTTGCCAGCAACGGGGGCGACGTTGCTGTCGCGGAAGGCGCGGGCAACGATTATCATCGCATCTGTCTCCCGGATGTGCGCGAGAAACTGGTTGCCCAACCCCTCGCCGCGGGATGCCCCCTGCACCAATCCGGCAATGTCATACAGCATCATCGCTGCAGGCACCTGGCGCGCGGCAGAAGGATTGCAAGCGGCAACCTTGGCGAGCCGCTCATCCGGCACCGCAACTACACCCACATTCGGCGAGATCGTGGTAAAGGGATACGCCGCAATATCCACCCGGTGCTTCGTGAGTCCGGAAAAGAGTGAGGACTTCCCCACATTCGGCAACCCCACAATGCCAAGTGACCGCTGCATCTCAAATGGGAGCATAGCAAAACTTGACAGAATTATCCATCGGGCACAATATGCACATAGACCTCTACATTTCCGGAAGAAAGGAGGCAGCAATGCCGACCCAAGAAACGCTGCAGTCCCCCGAAAAACTCCGCATCTATATGGATGTCGTGCGGCACCTTGGCACAAAAGCAATCAAGGTTATCGCCTTCGACGAGCTGCACGCGGCAATGCTCACCCAACTGCACAACACGCTCGCGAACGAGGGCGTGGCCGCCCTTCCCGAACACTACAACAGCAACGGCGACATTGTCGTCCTCACTGTTCTCGTCAAGACGTATGAGAACAATCCCCGACGAGAGCCCTAGAAGAAGAGGGGCTCTCTTTTTTTCTTATCTTTCTCCGCGCGGGGATGGTAGCGGCGGCTGCAGGGAACGCGGGAGTTGCCGCAGGCGCGCGGCGGCGGAGCGTTTCTCTGAACGATCAATGCGGAGGCGCTCTACCACACGCTGTAATATGGCAAGCACTTCGTCGTAGCGCTCCCGCGACACGGGAAACGGCACACCATCTTTCCCCCCAAACGCAAAGCTATAGCGTGCGGGATCACGATAAGAGGGAGCGGCGCCGTAGATAACTTCAGCGACGAGGGCAAGAGCCCGTATTGTGGTCGCTCCTACCCCCTTCATCGCCACAAGTTCCTCGTAGCTGGCAGGGCACGCCTCCACCACCTTCGCCAAAATGTTTTTTAGGTAGCGACTCTCAGAAAACTGCTCATTGACTACCGGATGCCAGGAAAAGTCCCGCCGCGAAAGCTC
>CAYOEP010000018.1:0-13753 GCA_964403045.1 uncultured Candidatus Saccharibacteria bacterium | reverse complement strand
GAACCAGCGACCTCTTCGATGTCAACGAAGCGCTCTACCCCTGAGCTAATTGCCCCCTCTTCCAGAAGGATACGCCTCTCGGGCAAAAAATCAATACTTATTGGTAACCTTTACCTCTACTATTCTTTCCGGGCTGCTGCGGCATTGCCTGCTCAACTGGTAATTCGGTGGTAAACATCCGAAGTTTTTCTGCTCTCTCAAACTGGAATACATTCTCTTGGGCAGGAGGTGATGGCGTATGGAATACCGAAAGAAATATGCGGAGCATAAACTGGATACCCCACACATACGTGCCAACCAAAAACACCGCGGCAAGCAAGAAAGCAGCAACAATTAAAATCCATTCCCGATGGTTATAACGTTTTTTCTTGATATGAATATCCCGCGTCATAGTCATGAGCTATTATGCTCCTCTTCGCCGCGGAAGAACGCCTTTCCATTGAGGAGAAATTTGCTCACTCCACCTTCTGTAGTAAATGACGTGCGGTCTATGCCAATAAAAAATCCTTTGGGAGCAGTTCCCTCTATAGTACGCAGGAATCGCATCACATCTGAATACTTCCCCTCCGCATTGATAGAAATCCCGATAAAGCCAAACTGGTCGTTCGTTGGCGGTGTTGCATTTCCTTTAAATGCGAAAGTTGCGTGTACGTGATAAATACTCCCTGTACGTTCAATCCACTTTCCAAGATCCAAGAGTGCATCCTTAGTTGGCACCAGTGCTTCTATTGTCTGAATATAGCGGTCCGCACGCGGTTCTTGTTCTTTCAACTTTAAGAGGCTCCCCACAAGCGCCGAGGTATGGGCAATTTCTTCTTTCTGCTGCAAAATCTGTGCCGCCTTTCGCTGGATATCACTGCGCAGCCAATACGCCGCCCCCAAAAACAGCAACAAGAGCGCCGCAAGAAAACCAGTGTTGAAATATATGTATTTTTTCATTTTCGCCTTATTATACCGCATTCCTCTGCACACGCCCAGCTTGCATTATTTCACTTTCTCCAAAAAGTCCGCTATGCTTCTAGAAAGTTATGGGTAGCGCCGAATCTTTCTGCTATCACCTCTGCAACCTTACGCTCAAAGGAAACTATTCAGCCCTTTCTGCGATGCTTGCGCGGCATCGGAGCTGGGAACGAGCATGGCAACTCGAATGCTGCAGGCTCCCTAACGCCCCGCAAGATCCATCTGCAGAACTGCACAAGCTTACCAAGCATTCTATCGCTATTCTTCTCCCGTCCACGGCAAGCTATCCTGAATCTCTCAAAGAAATCCCCCAGCCTCCGCACGGCATTTATGTGCGTGGGGAAATCCCCGCCTCCTCAATGCCATGGGTTGCCATCGTAGGAACCCGTAAGGCAACCGCCGAGGGGCGCGCGGCAGCGAAATATTTCGCGGCAGAGCTCGCGCGGCAGGGAATCTGTGTGGTGAGCGGGCTCGCCCTCGGCATTGACGGCGCGGCACACCAAGGAGCACTAGAAGGTGGCGGCACAACCGTCGCAGTACTCGCCTGCGGCCTTGATCGTGTTTATCCCTCTTCGCATACCGCGCTCGCGCGGGAAATCCTCAGGGGACATGGAGCGCTCATCTCGGAATACCCTCCAGGGCAACCTCCGCTACCGCACCTTTTTCTCGCACGCAACCGGATCATCGCAGGAATTGCGGCACTAACGCTTGTCATTGAAGCCCCCCAAAAATCAGGCTCATTAGTTACTGCCTACTTTGCGCTCGAGTCCAACAGAGAGGTTGGGGTTGTGCCAGGCCCCTACCGCCATCCCCATTATCAAGGATCCCATGCGCTTATTAAAAGAGGTGCCGCCCTTATAGATAGCCCGCGCGATATCCTCGAGCTGCTCCATATTGCCCCCGCTGCACATCACAAATTTTCCCCTACCCAAAAGGGGAATCTGAGCGACGAGGAACAGGTAATTCTCTCCTATCTCTCGCAATGCGCCGCACCAGCCAATATTGACAAAATTATTCGCGACACTACCCTTAATGCCAAGACTGCAACCTATGCCCTCTCGCTTCTTGTCGTGAAAGGAATCGTGCAAGAGGCACAGGGAACCTACTTTCTTGCGCCGCACGCAGAACAATAGACCAGATTATGCACAACCTCATTATTGTCGAATCCCCCACTAAAGCAAAAACAATACAAAAATTTGTGGGGCGCAATTACCAAGTAGAATCTTCCTACGGGCACGTCCGCGATTTACCGAAAGGCAAACTTGGTGTCGATGTAGCGCATGATTTTGAGCCCACCTATGTCATTCCCCGAAAGGCCCAAAAGCACGTTTCTCGTCTCCGCAAATTAGCAAAAGAAGCGGCACATGTTATTCTGGCCACTGACGAAGACCGCGAAGGTGAGGCGATCGCCTGGCATCTTGTCCATGCGCTGCAGCTTTCTCAAAAAAATGTTGCCAGGATTGCATTTCATGAAATCACTAAGTCTGCCATTACTGCTGCACTCCGCGCGCCGAGGGATATCAATCTCAATCTCGTGTACGCGCAGCAAGCGCGGCGTATTCTCGACCGTCTCGTAGGCTACAAACTCTCCCCTTTTCTCTGGAAAAAGATTACTCGCGGCCTCTCCGCAGGGAGGGTACAATCTGTCGCGCTGCGGCTCATCGCGGAGCGCGAGGCTGAAATCCAACAATTCCGTTCCCAGGAGTATTGGACGATCGCCGCGCTACTCAAGCCTGAAGGAAAAGACCAATTCACTGCCACACTCACCGCATGTGATGAGACGCCAATTCCCAAACCAGGTATCCTCCAAGAAGTAGAAGCGCAGCGCATCCTTGGTGATCTTACCGCCTGCAAATGGGAAGTTGCCGCAGTCACCACCAAAGCAACAAAGCGAAATCCCCTTCCTCCCTTCATCACCAGCACACTCCAGCAGGAAGCCGCCCGGCGGCTCAATTTCTCGGCAAAAAAAACAATGTACCTTGCCCAAACCCTGTACGAGAATGGCTATATTACCTACATGCGCACAGACTCCGTGCACCTCGCGAAAGAAGCGATACAAGCTGCACGCCAGTGGATTGGCACACATCTGGGTGAGAAGTACCTTCCTGCCACTCCTCGGGTGTTCAAAACAAAGTCCAGACTCGCGCAGGAAGCCCACGAAGCGATCCGCCCCACTAACCTCGCCCAAGGAGCCGAGATACTTGAAAAGGCCCTTGAGAAAGATGCTTTTCGCCTCTATGAGCTTATCTGGAAACGCACCATCGCTTCCCAGCTCCCTCCAGCCCAAATTGAGGCAACTACCCTTCGTATCCGTGCTCTCCATAACTCCAAAAAACAATATTTCTTCTCCGCGTCCGGGTCCGTGCTGATTTTCGACGGGTTCCTTCGCATATGGCCCTCCCAAATGACTGAGAAAAAACTTCCCCGCCTTACAGAAGGCGAACCGCTTTCCCTGCTCGAGGCGAAAAAAGAACGACACGAAACCGAGCCGCCGCCGCGCTACACAGAAGCATCGCTTGTCAAAGCACTCGAGCAGCATGGCGTTGGACGTCCTTCCACCTACGCCCCCATCATCTCCGTCATCCAAGAACGAAACTATGTGGAAAAATCCAAGGGAAAATTCTATCTCACAGAACTCGGCGAAGCAGTTAACAAGCTTCTCGTCACCCATTTTCCAGAAATTGTTGATCTCAAATTTACCGCCCAGATGGAAGAAAACCTCGACAAGATAGCTGCTCAAAAAATGGAGTGGCGTGAGGTAGTGCGCGCCTTCTATCAACCCTTCATCAAGCGACTTGAGGAAAAGTATGCGACCGTCCAAAAAACCGCACCGCAGGAGCGCACAGATGAAATCTGCAAGCGATGCGGCAAGCGGATGGAAGTTAAGTTTGGAAAGTTCGGCAAATTTCTCGCATGCTCTGGATTTCCTGACTGCACTTATACCCAAACAATGAAAGCGAAACCGAAATCAACTGGTCTTCCCTGCCCTGCCTGCATCGAAGACGCATCGAGAAAAGCAGCACCGGGAGAAATTGTGGAACGATTCGTGCGCCGCGGGAGGGCGAAAGGGAAAAAATTTTGGGGCTGTTCCCGATACCCGGAATGCAATTATTCTACTTGGGAAAATCCTACTTCTCACTCCTCTCCCAAGGCACCAAAACCACCTACTCCGCAACGAAAATCCTGAAATTCTCCCCTCTTGCGAGACTCAACCAGTCTTCCTATAGTAGCAGTGATGCACGACGTTACTGCTATTGCCAAGGCACAACCGCATTCGCTTATTGGAAAGGCATTCCGGTTTGCGAAAAAGGCCCATGCGGGTCAAAAGAGAAAAAGTAGCGACCCTTATTTCTCCCATGTCGTTGCCACTGCGGATACTCTACTTTCATGGAATCTCGATGAGGTAACGATAGCTGCAGGACTCCTCCACGATGTAGTGGAGGATACTCCCGTGCAGCATGAAGAACTCGCGCGGCATTTTGGTGAAGAAATTGCCGCGCTCGTCGACGGCGTCACCAAGTTGGGAAGGATTAAGTACCGCGGGGCGGAAAGGAAAGTGGAAAGTCTGCGCAAGCTTATTTTCGCGATCAGCAAGGATCTCCGCGTCGTATTCATCAAGCTCGCAGACCGCCTGCACAATATGCGTACCCTTAACGCGCTGCCACGGGAAAAGCAAAAGCGCATTGCCCTCGAAACCGACGAAATTTATGCTGCAATCGCCTACCGCCTCGGGATGCATAACTTAAGTGGCGAACTCCACGACCTCGCTTTTCCCTACCTTTATCCCAAGGAGTATCGGTGGCTTAAGGCAGCTATCCCCGAACGCTACAGCGAACGAATGCGCTATCTTGAGCGCATTGCGCCGACTGTCGAACAGTGCCTCAAGGACCACCGCATCACACCCCAACAGATTGACTTCCGCGCGAAACGCTACAGCAGCCTCTACTTTAAACTGCTGCGGCATGGGATGGACTTTGACAAAATCTATGATCTTGTCGCCTTTCGGATTATTGTGCGGAGTGTAGAAGAATGCTATGCGGCGCTTGGAGCAATTCACCAATCGTGGCCGCCGCTTCCCGGGCGCATCAAGGACTACATCGCAAGCCCGAAGCCCAACAACTACCGCAGTCTCCACACTACCGTCATCGGCCCAGAGGGGAAAATTGTGGAGTTTCAAATCCGCACAAAGGAAATGCACGAAGAGAACGAATACGGCATCGCCGCACATTGGATCTATAAACAGCAGCAAAAGAAAGGAAAAAGAAATACAGTCCCTTCCGCCGAAGAAATTACGTGGATCCAGCAGCTCAAGCAGTGGTACGAGCAATACTCCTTAAATCCTGAGCATGCCCTCCACGCGATGAAAATTGATTTTTTCAAGGGGCGCATTTTCGCGCTCACCCCGAAGGGAGATGTCGTAGATCTTCCTGAAGGCGCTACTCCGGTTGATTTCGCTTATCGTATCCATACCGAGATAGGCAACGGCTGTGTAGGCGCAAAAGTGAATGGCACATTTGTGCCGCTCAACTACCGCCTCCAATCCGGCGACCTTGTGGAAATTATCGCTCAAAAGAACAAACTCCCCTCCCAAGACTGGCTGCGCTTTGTCAAAACCTCCCTCGCCCGCGATCACATCAAAGCTGCACTCCGCAAGAAGCGCGGCTCCCTCTATTTAAAAAAGCCGTCCAAGACAGAATTTCTCATTGTCGCAGAGGACCGCGTGGGGCTCATCAAAGACATCACCACCGCAATCGCCCGCTCCCACGTGAACATCATCCAATTTCGCACCCAGTCTCAGGCAGGCAACAAATTCCCTATCGACAAAGTACAATGCGACCTCACTGACAGAAAAAAGATTGAGAAGCTCGTCTTGAAAATCAAGAAAATCGATGGTGTCAAGGAGGTGCGCTACCGCATTCTCTAGCTACTCTTGATCCTCATCAAGTCCTAATTGCTGGACAATATTCCGAAGCTCTTCCTCTGAGTAGAAATTGATGATAATTTTCCCCCTTTTGCCCACATGCGATATCACTACTGGTGCGCCAAGCTCTGAACTCAGTTTTTCTTCCAATATTTTAAGCTCAGGAGATACCACGCGGCGCTGCCTCTGCGGCGAAGATTCCTTTTGTATGCTGCGTGCAACACGTTCGCGGAGCTCCCGGGTGGTAATTTTATGCTCCAAAAGTTCTTGAAAAATTTGTTTCTGTAACGCTGGCTCGCTGATGGCAAGAAGAAGGCGGCCATGGCTTTCGCTAATTTTTCCTTTCGCGAGCGCCTCCTGAATCTCACTTGGCAAGTCGAGCAGGCGCATCGTGTTCGCGATTGATTCCCTGCTTTTGCCAAGCCGCGCCGCAATCTCCCGCTGGGTGAGGTGAAATTCCTCTTGGAGACGGGAGAACGCACGGGCGGATTCTATGGGATTTAAATCTTCACGCTGGAGGTTCTCGATAATTGCCATCTCCAGCCGCTCTCTGTCAGCTCCCACTTTGCGGATAATCGCTGGCACCTGCGTGAGACCCAGCATTTTTGCGGCAAGGAGGCGGCGCTCGCCCGCGATAAGCTCATACTCCACCTCCGTCCCCCCGGGAACCTCGTATTCCTTTTTAGTCACAACTAGTGGCTGGAGGATGCCGAACTCCCTGATAGAATCTGCAAGCTCCCGGAGTGCAGCTTGGTTGAATTCTCTCCTCGGCTGGTGGGGGTTTGGCTTAATTTTTTCTACCTCAATATGGAATACTGCCTCTTTCCTGGTGGCATAAGGGTAGGCGCGAGATGTCTTTTGAGAATCTTGGGCGTGTGTATTTTGCTGAAGAACAGTTTTTCCCTGGTCCTCCGAAGAACCATCCGCTGTGTGAGGATAGGTGACATTTTCTTCAGAGCCAGTAGCTGGAGTCGCCACCGGTGATGGGTGGGCAATATTGCTTTTCCCTGCCAAGTCGCCTGCGCCAGCAAGCACTTCGTCAGGTGCCTTCCCGCTCCCCTGCGGGATAAGAGATTCAAGTCCTTTTCCTAACGCATTCATCTCCTTGGAATGTTATACATTAAACTCGCCAAAGTGGGGGCTTTGGTATACTTCCCGCGGCTTGGCATGGGACTCTTGCTGCATCAACTCAAGAGCAAGGCGGCGGTAGGCAAGCGCCCCTTGGGAATCCGGCTTATAGAGCAGAATGGGGCGGGAAAAGCTTGGTGCTTCCGCGAGCGCGACACTTCTCGGAATTTCCACTTGGAAAACGTAATAGGGAAAATGGCGACGAAGATCTTTTGCCACTTCTCTACTCAATCGCTCCCTTTTGTTATACATCGTAATCAACGCTCCTGTCACCTGGAGGGGGTGTGAAAGATTCTGCCGAATTAATTCAATTGTCTCAAGAAGTTGACTTAACCCTTCCAAGCTATAGTATTCCGCCTGCACAGGAATCAATACCTCATCAGACGCCACCATACCATTCACCGTGAGCAAGCTGAGGCTTGGAGGCAAATCAATGAGAATGTAGTCATAGTGATGCCGCACCGCATTGATAAACTGGCGCAGCCGATATTCCCTGCCTTCCATATGCACCAGCTCCACCATAATTCCCGCCAGATGCGGTGAGGCAGGAACCAGATGAAAATTAAATATCACTGATGGAAGGATAATTTCCTGTGGCTGCGCTTGCTGGAGGATGCCATGGTACACGCTTTTTGTTACTGTATGCGCGCCGTGGCCCAGGGCCGAGCTTGCGTTCGCCTGTGGGTCAAAATCTACCAAGAGCACTTTTCGCCCTCCCGCGGCAAGGTAGGCGCCAAGATTGACCGCCGTTGTCGTTTTCCCAACGCCCCCTTTCTGATTGCACAACGAAATTACCCTTGCCATTCCATTTGATTTTATCCCATATCTTCTCTATCATCAATGCGAGCGCAGGCCCGGGTGGCGGAACTGGCAGACGCGCGCGACTCAAAATCGCGTGGGGCAACCCATGAGGGTTCGACTCCCTCCCCGGGCACCAGAACCTGACTTTTTGAAATTTGACCGACTTTTTCGTGGGCGGCCGCACAGCGCCGCCCACCAAATGGTTGGCAAAAAGCCATTAAGTCATATTCTGGTGTGGTTATACAACTAAGCTCGAACTTATTTTATCTGCGGGCTTTGCCTCTTTGCTGACGCAAAGAGAGTCGCTTCCCACCCCATGCCGCGCTCCGCGCGGCAAAGCAGGCAGGCAAAAAATTTCCTCCCCCTCAAACCCCCTCCATTTTTTGCCCGCCTGCTTGGGCTTTGTTGCTGAAAAATTTTTTGGCGGCGGGGCTAAAAAGATGGAGATAGGTGGTGGGTGGGTTTAGTCTTTTAAAATTAATTTATATCCTTCAAAATCCTTAAGTTTATCATATTCAAATCTCTCAAAAATATGTATAAGTACACGTTCTTGAAGATACTCTCGTTGTTTTTGTCCATCTCCAATCTTTTTTAACCATTCTGGCGGCTTCTTGATAAATTGCTCTATTAAATCTGGATTTTCTGAAAATGCTTGGATATTCATGTAAAATATGTCTTTGACCAGCTTTTTATCTTTATTCTCGTTCAAGGGTGAAAGCTGAACAAGCAAACCCAGTTTACTTTTGTTTAGAATAAAAATTTGTTTTTCTATCTTACGGTGATAAACTTCAAAAACAGGAATTAATTGACCATTGAATTCGTACCACCCTCCAAATCCATTAACTTTGAGATGTTTAATCTCCTTGTACCATTTAGGTTTAAAGCTTTTAGATTTTTCGAAGAACCGCCAGAAAGCAATATTTGCTGCAAGGATAATAATATCTTCTGTTTTCTTAAATTTTGATAATGTAGTTTCAAACTCTTCCACTGAAATCTCTCTGCACTCCTTTGATAATTCATCGAGCAAATAAGAATTTTCGCCAGAAGCTAGGTTGCGGCCGTAGTTATTACCCCAATCTCCAAATTGCACATGCCAACCTTCAAAAAAGACAGCCTTGTCTTCCACAACATTAATCCCGAATCTAGCTTTTTTGTCTTTGATCGGTTCATGTATCCGATTTTCAAGTAGTTTATAATAACGAAAAATATCCCGTATTATCACAGACTCATAAAATCCATTAAGAACTCCCTCTTTAAATTCTTGCACTTTCTTTTGTGAAATTTTTCTTTGCCTTTTAATTTGTAATTCTTCTTGTTCTTGTGCTTTCTTTGCTCTCATAAGCAACTTCTTTAGTAAGTCAACTTTACTTATGGCTCTGTTTGATAAAACAAATCTCCAACTATCGGGATTTGTTTTTATATCATCCAAAATCCGCATTAACTCCCTAGTACCATCGGCTAAATAAGCAAGATCTCTATTATGAGGTAACTCTATTTTATTTATCTCCTCTTCTGTCTTGTCTGCGAGTAAAGAAAGAGCTTTGATTGCATAAAATCTTTCCAGTTTCTCCAGAATTTGAATTGATTGTACTTCACCTTCCACTTTTATTTCCCACCAACTCCAACCCCAGAAATCTGCCACATCAAAGTTATGTGTTTTCAAAAATATGTCTGTAAACTCTTCGAGTTTTGAAGGGAAAATACTATGAATAGATTGATAAAATTGTTTTATATTTTCATCTGTCTTATTTCTTATAAATTCGTTGAGTATCCAACTCGCTAAACCAAAAAACATCTGTTGTCTTCTAATAGTTATATTTTTTTCTATATCTTCAAGCAATTGTTGTTTTTGTAGCAAACTTTCTAATTCTCTTTTTCGTTCAGGTGTTAATTCTAGTTTCTCCAGCCGCCATCTTATATCAGTTGCGTTTTGTATAGATTCACTTGGTTTGAAATGTTTAAAAAGTTTTTGTGAGGCTTGTTTAAACTTTTCAAAACTATCAAAATCCCTATTATCGAATGATCTTTTAAGTAGATTTTGAAATATGATAAAGAAGTAAATACCGAAATCTCTCAGGCTTTCTAACTCTTCTTTCTTCAATGTATCTTTCTTTAATTTCGCTTCAACATAAATATCAGAAATTTCTTTTAGGTATCGCCACGAGCAGTCTATAAGAAAATCTTTCAAGTCTTTATCTTTTTCTTTTATCCCAAATATATACAAAAGCTCTGCAAATCCTATAAATTCTTGAAAGACATAGTGATCATTTTTGTCTATCGCTCTCCTCGCTATTGCGATAGGTAAATAAGCAACATTTCTAATTATTTCTCTATCATGGATTTGTATTGATTTCTCAAAAATAACTCTAATGTCAGAAGAGAGCCAGCGTAATTGGTCCCAGCCGGCAAAAAAAGAGTGTCTCTCTTTCCGTGCTTGTTCGAATGAATAACCCCCTCCGCATTTCGTTATATAATCCAGAAAGCCCTCTGCAAGTTTAATATAAAGTAAAGTCAACTCCTCAATTTTGCCAAGCTGCTTATTATTTAAAGCTGTAATAAATTGATCTTTAACTCCAGAAATCTCATAACGGATTTCTTCCGCAAAGTTATCTGTCGGTTTAATAATAAATGCACTTTTCACCAAAGAATTTAATTCTTTAAGCTTACGGGAATCTCTAATAAGTCTTTTGTCAATGCAAATTAAAGCTCTGCGTTCTTCGTCAACAATATCGTGAAATTTTTTCATTAGATAACGCCTATTATTCCTTGTAAGGATTCGTGATTTTGATTCTTGAGTATCTTCACTGCCTCTGATTTGTACTTCAGGCTTCTCTTCTTCAGCAAAAGAAAAACCGTTTTGTTGCCCTTCCTTATCTATAATATCAGCAATTTCTTTTAAAGCTTTTAAATCGATATCCGAGATAATTCCAAAATTCTCAGCATTAAAACAATAGTAATTAGATAATTCATCAATAGAAAAGGGGTAAAATTCTAGTTTAATCTCGTTTTCATTTAACTTAGATAATAAAATATTATTACCAATACGTTCATCAATTGCTATATCAATACTTTGTTGAAGCCGCTCTTTTAGCAACTCGATTCTCTTTTGGGCAAAACGATATTTACTTAACAAAACAGCAATAATTTTAGACAAAGAGCAAATTGTAAATAATCCAATTGCGATTATAGGAACGATACTCCAGAAACTTATGTCTCCCCAAATAAAGATTAGAAAAATAAGAATTTCAGCAACGGCTAAAGGAAATAAATAACTTTCTCTCAGAAGTACACGGGCTCTATCTTTTGCTTCGTCGTCTCGCAAACTTTCCGCGATAAAAATTACAAGAGCGAAAATAATTGCACCAATTCCCGCGTGTATAGCAATTAAATTTTGGTAGTGATTACTTTCTTTTGACACCCATTGAAGTCCTAAAAAAGAAAATTTGTCCAAGTGAAGCAAAGTTAAAATTTGAGACAGGCGAGAAAGAATAAAAAGAACGAAAACAACCAAAAAGATGAGAACAAATGATTTAAAAGACGGTATATAAATCTCGGAAAATAGGGATTTTAAATAGTCCTTTTTATTAAAGCGACAAAGCCTCTTACGTTCCTCTTTAATTAATGAACTTAGTAAATGAGACTTTTTTGTAAACAATTTTGTAATTGGCATGGCGATTTAATTCGATTATTAGTGGCTTTCATTAAAGTATTTCTCCCTACGTTTACGAATATTTATTTTTGTCTTAATCTTTATAAAATTTTGATAGTTTGTATAAACCATTTTCTAGAAATTTGATATCGCCATTTCTGTTTTCCCAAATTTTCTTAAAATCTTTATCTCTCATTGTTCTAATTTGGCCGAGATATATAGAGACATAACAACCGTTTATTTTTGTCTCTCGTGCTTGTTTAAGATTCTTTTCAGAAATCTTTACATACTGAGGATCGATATCAATGCCAATATATTTTCTTCCTAAGCGCTTTGCAGCTACAGCGGTTGTTCCTGTCCCAACAAAGGGATCCAAAATGATATCCCCTTCGTCTGTAGTCATTAAAATAAGTCTTTCTAGCAGGGGCACTGGTAATTGGCATGGATGCTCGTCTCTTCTTTTTTTATGTCTAATTCTGTGAATATCAGACCAAACATCGGAAAGTAGTGGGCCAAAATCATGCGCTTGGTCTTTTTTCCCTCCGTAATCCTTCAAAAGCTCCTTGCAAACACGGCAACGAGGATGAGGATATCTAATATCATAAAACTTAAATTCCTTATATGATTTTGATTTTGTATAATATAAAATTCCGTAATGATTGGGGAGTAAAGTTTTTCCCATCGGTGCTCCTCCGGAATCCCACGAAATCCAATGCCTAAAATAGGCAATCTTGTTTAAATATTCTGCAAAATAGGTAAGCCAGCGTGGAATATTATGAACAAAGATAGACCCGCTTGGTTTTGTTATCCTCACCATTTCACCTATCCACTTTTTACACCATTCTAAGTACTCCTCCTTTTCCTTTGTATCTTCATAATGATTGTATTTCTTCTTTAGATTGAAAGGAGGATCAGCAAAAGTCATATCTACAGAATTATCGGGAATTTGTCTCATGACCTCTAAACAGTCACCCAAAATAATTTTATTTTCAAATTTTTTAATACTCTTGGTCATAGTTATTTATTGAAAATTTCTAACATTAATTCTCTAAAACGATTTAATTCTTCTTTATGAAAGGTAAAAGCATCATCATAAGCTCCTACCATTCGTTTAAGGTCATTCTTTCTTACATACCAGCCAATTCCATCTACGAAACCGATAAACAGAGCCTTTGGGTAATATTTTTTGATTAACCTAGCAACATTTATTTCAGTCTTTGCCTTGTCTCCTTGCCCAGATGAGGTGGTAACAACATAAGATGATTCTACTATTATTAACGGATCTTTTTGATCAGGAATAATAAAATCCATCGTTCTCTTTTCTTCGTCAAGCACACCTACTAATCTTTCTAAGTCACCTGACACATAAGAAATACCAAGATCATCTAAGATGTTTTCTATAAGGACTTCTGGATTATTTTCTCTCTTGCCAGAATAAGAGCCTTTTTCTTTATATCGGATTAACGTATCAACCAAAGATTCAATTTTAAATTCTAGTTTTTCTACACTTAACTTTTTAAGCTCAAATAAAGGCAGGGCTTGAGTAAGAACAGGTACAGTAGACCCTTCAAAGAAGATATTAACAATGCCTTCTGCAAAATACTTATTGTTTTTTATAAGATTAGCTATTTTAGAGTCACCCCACTCACTTATCCCGCTTTCGCTATCTTTTTCTGTAGTTTCTTGCCATTTATCTTTTAAGGTCAGCTTATTTAATTCTTCATCATCAATTACTCTAATCAATGTTATTAACCGTTTTAGATATTCATTTGAAATACCAGTCAGAGCTAATAATGCCCGAAGTCCATTTTTCTTGTTTTGAATTAATTCAACAAAAAACTCTTTTTTTAACCCCTCTGTCGCAATTCTATTTCTCAAAACTAGTAAAGTTTCTTTTATTGAAGAAATATAACCTTCGTATTTTTCTTCAAAATCACGGTCATAAAGATAGAAAGTATTCTTTTCAATTACTCTTTTAAATTTTAATTCGGTTGTTGGTTTTCTAAACATGGTCATGGTTTTTATTTGTTATTTTCAAAAACTAATATATATTCTTCTTTCATTGTATTCTGCAATCCCTTAATTGGCTTCAGAATCTCTAAAACAAACTTAAAATTCTGATTTTCTGCTATCTCTTTAATTTTTGATTCTAGTCTTACACCCCTTGTTTGAATATCGTTACTTCCTACTATAAAACTGGTCTTACTTTTTCTTTTAGTTACTCTGGCCAATTCCTTAAATACATCTTGGATCATATTAAAATAAATCTCTAACTTCTCTTTTATTCCTCTTCC
>CAYOEP010000017.1:0-14301 GCA_964403045.1 uncultured Candidatus Saccharibacteria bacterium | reverse complement strand
ACTATATCCGCCCCATCATTGGCCAGCCAAAATCTGCGTTCAATTTCCGCAAAGTGATGGATGAAGGCAAAATACTCCTCATTAATCTGTCGAAGGGGAAAATCGGCGACATCAACGCCGGACTGCTGGGCATGATCTTTACTGGTAAGTTCCTTATGGCGGCTCTCTCGAGAGTTGATATTCCCCAGGAGCAACGCAGACCGTTCTATCTCTTTATTGACGAGTTCCAAAATTTTGCGACTGCCTCAATTCCCACAGTGCTCTCCGAAGCGCGGAAATACCGCCTATCGCTCGTAATGGCGCACCAATTCATCGCTCAGCTGACTGAGGAAACACGCGATGCTATCTTTGGCAACGTCGGGTCTTCGATTGTATTCCGCGTGGGCGTGCAGGATGCAGAATTTCTTGTCAAGCAGTTTGAGCCGGTATTCGACATTAACGATCTGCTCAACATTGACAATTACCATGCGTACGTGCGCCTTCTCATTCACGGGCAACCCGCGCCTCCATTCAATATTGCAACTTTCCCGCCTCAGTTAGAAGGCAATGATCGTATGGCACGTGAGATGCAGGAACTTTCCCGGCTCAAGTACGGTGTGCCCCGCGATCGCGTGGAGCAATCTATCTACGAGCGATTACGGTCATAATGCTTCCCTTACTGGAAAACGCAAAACTTCTCCCTGGCAAGGTCGCGGTGGTGCGGCTTGATTTTAATGACGAAGATTACTGGCGGATGGAAAAAAGTTTGCCTACGCTCCGCTTGCTTCTCGCACGCGGCGTTCGGATTGTCATTCTTAGCCACCGAGGAAGGCCGCAGGGGAAAGAAATGCGTTACAGTTTGCGGAAAGACGCGCGGATGCTCCAAAAACTACTCGCCACTAGTGTCAAATTTGTACCACACTTCCGCCTGCGCCAGCTCGCCCATTCAATAGCAAAAGAATCCACTAGCCACCAAGTATACGTTCTTGAGAATATTCGCTTCCTGCGCGGCGAGTACCGCAACGATATCAATCTTGCCCGCCGCCTTGCCGCACTTGGCGACTTTTTCGTCAACGACGCGTTCGCGGTTGCCCACCGCGCTGCTGCTTCCACAGTAGGCATTACGAAATTTCTTCCCAGCTTTGCGGGCATTGAACTCGCTCATGAAATAACTGCGCTCCGCACCGCAATGTACCGCCCCCAAAAGCCGCTTGTAGTGCTCCTCGGCGGCGCGAAAGTGCATACCAAGCTCCCTGTGCTGCGGTTCTTTCGAAAACGTGCGGATACTCTGCTTGCCGGGGGCGCGGTAGCAAACACCATTTTGGTGGAAATGGGGTTTGGCGTGGGCGACTCTATCATTGACCCGCACCCAGACCCTATCATCAGAAAAATCGTGCGCTACCCCAATCTCGTCCTTCCTTGCGACTACCACATTTCCAGGAACCGCATCCTCGACATTGGACCAAAAACAATCCGAAAGTTTAGCTCTTTTCTCCGCAATGCCCGCACCATTATTTGGAATGGGCCTCTCGGATTGATTGAGCAGAAAAAGTTTTGCAAAGGGACGGAGGCACTTGCCCGCACCATTACCCGTAACCGCAAAGCGTTCTCGATTGTGGGGGGCGGCGAAACGGAAAGCTTCGTACGGAAAAGAGGGCTGGCGGGAAAATTCTCGCTGGTCTCGACAGGAGGCGGCGCGATGCTGATGCTGCTCTCGGGAGAAAAACTTCCTGCCATCGAAGCGTTGCGGCATTCGCGCCGGCGCAAGTGAGATAGAATTATGACCTACGATTTCTACTTCCACAATGATTTTGATGGACGAGCTGCAGCGGCGGTGATGCTTGCTTTCCTTCGCACGCGCGGTGACGAGGTACAAGAATTCCATCCGCTCGATTTTGAAATTACATCCCGTTGGCCAACAATGCGCTTCCCGCGTCCCGCTGCCGTGTTTGATTTTCTCTACCATCCCCGCGCCGCATTTTGGTTTGACCATCACCCCACTACCTTTCTGCGAAAATCTTGGGAGCGGGCGTTTGTTCCCACAAAATCGCATCAGCTTGATCCGTCAGCCCGTTCCTGTTGCAGCCAAGTGCTCCGCGCCTTGGAGCGGGATTTTAGTTTTCGTCCTCCTCGCCACCTCCGGGAACTTGCCCGCTGGCTCGATATTATTGATGGGGCGGCCTACCGGTCGCCGCAAGAAAGTATTGACTTGCAAAACCCGGCAATTCAAATTATGGCTTACATTGACTTCTTCGCACGCAGGAAAAAGCCCCTCGCGCGATTAATTCGATTTCTCAGCCAGCATTCCCTTGCAGAAGTTGCCCGTTTGCCGGAACTGCGAAAGTTTTTACCTCGTGCTCAAAAGTGGAAACGAGAAGGGATACAATACTTCAAAAGAAACCTTCAGATCGTAGGAAGGGTAGCTGTTATCAATCTCGCGGAGCGCGAAATGCCCCTCGACCTCCGTTTTTTTCCGTACCAGCTCTATCCATCGCTTCTCGCAGTGCTCCTGAGGAAAGGGAAGGGAGGCAAAAAGCTCTCCCTTGGCTTCAATCCATGGAAAAAGACAAGCTGGAAAAACCTGAATGCCGCCGAGATAATGCGGAGCTATGGAGGAGGAGGACACCCTGGCGCCGGAGGTGCGCTCGCGAAAAACGAACAGGATGCAGAACGTATAGGTCGAGAAATTGTGCAGCTTCTCAATGAACAATTCACCGCTCCCCATCGCGCATAACCAGTTGGTGATTTATACCGACGGCGGCGCACGAGGCAATCCCGGTCCTGCCGCAATCGGCGCAGTGGTTGGTGCCAAGCAGTACGCTCGCTACCTCGGTATTGCTACCAACAATCAGGCAGAATACCAAGCAGTTATTTTCGCGCTCCAAAAGGCAAAACAGCTCCTCGGAAAGGCGAAGGCAAAGCAAACCTCAGTTACGGTATACCTCGATAGTGAACTGGTTGCGAAACAGCTGCGGCGGGAATACAAAGTGCGCGAGCCAGAACTCAAGCCGCTCTTTGTGGACGTACTCAATCTCCAGCTTGACTTTAAGGAAGTCGCCTTCTGCTACGTTCCCCGCGAGAAGAACAAGATTGCCGACGCACTTGTCAATGAGGCGCTCGACCGCGCGAGTTGACTCACAAGAAATAAAAAGGTATAATTTCGCTTGGCAACTCAGGCAGCCGCGCTTCCCGAAAAGGGGAGTGAGGAAAGTCGGGACACCCCCTCGCGCAACTGAGCGAGGAGCAGGGCAGCGGCTAACGGCCGCCGAGCGAAAGCTTAGAGGTGCGAACAGTGACGCCTTTCCCCGCAAGGGGGGAGGGGATCAAGCCCACTATGGTCCAATCCTGCGGAAGGGGCTATTACGCAGGGGTGAAACGGCTAAACCCTTGCCCGGGTGCAAGGCCGTGCCCAGCAACATCTATGCGCTGGGAGTGCCGCATGAGCCCGAGAGCAATCGAGGGCCCAGAGAAATGGCTGCCTCCCGTCTCCACAAAGGGGACGGCAGACAGAATCCCGCTTATGAGTTGCCTCTCTACCAACGCGCGCCCCCTACGGGGCGCAGTTGCGTGATAAAGAAATTGGAGCATACTAGGAGTAATGCACGTATTGCTTGGCGAAAAATTCTTTTGCAGAGATACAAAGAAAGTTGCCCGTGAGCTCTTAGGAATGGTGCTTGTGCGGCGCTGGCGGGGAAGGGAAATTACTGCAACAATCACCGAAGTTGAAGCATACGACGGATTTCATGATAAGGCATCTCATGCCTCCCGCGGAAAAACGGCGAGGAACGCGCCGATGTTCGGACCGCCGGGCTACTGGTACGTGTATTTCACCTACGGGATGCACTGGATGCTCAATGTTGTTACCCGTGAGCAGGGATATCCCGCGGCAGTACTGATACGAGGCACCGATGTCGTGAGCGGACCTGGGCGCCTCACAAAATTTCTCCATATCGACAAAAAACTCAATGGCAGACCTGCCGTGCCCGCCACTGGTCTTTGGATTGAATCACGCGGCGAGGAACTGTCACGCTATAAAATAAAGCGCACCCCAAGAATCGGTGTTGCATACGCAGGGGAAGAATGGGCGGCAAAAAAGTGGCGCTTCCTTATCGAGTAGGCTCCCTATTGAGAAAGCGGCGGACTTCCCCTATAATGCCAGCATAATGCGTATCAAAACAAGCGATGCCGCCGGCCATCTCGGCAAGCAAATCACGCTCAATGGCTGGGTTGCAGCCCGCCGGGATCACGGCAAACTAATTTTTATCGACTTACGGGACCGCTGGGGCATCGTCCAGCTTGTTATCACTCCCGCCTCAGCCGCCTACCAACAGGCGCAGGAAGTGCGGCAAGAATGGGTGCTTCAAGTTGCCGGCAAAGTGCGCGAGCGTCCTGAAGGAATGAAAAATCCTCATATTGCGTCAGGTGAAGTTGAGGTAGAGGTAGAATCTTTAGAAGTACTCGCAGCATCGGCAACGCCCCCATTCCCGCTTGAGACCGACGGCCGCGATATTGAAGAAACAATTCGCCTGCGCTACCGCTATCTCGATCTGCGACGCGAACGCCTCCAAAAAAACATTTTGCTCCGCCATCGCGTGGTTCAGTTTGCAAGGGAATATCTCTCTAAGAGAGATTTCATTGAAATTGAAACACCGCTTCTCACCAAATCAACACCGGAAGGCTCCAGAGATTTCCTTGTACCCTCTCGCCTGCAGCCAGGGCACTTCTATGCACTACCCCAATCGCCGCAACAATATAAACAACTTCTTATGGTTGCGGGCTTTGAACGCTACTTCCAGATTGCACGCTGTTTGCGAGACGAAGATTTACGCGCAGATCGCGCATTTGAGCACACTCAAATTGACCTCGAAATGAGTTTTGTCACTCGCGAGGAGGTGATGCGGCTGGTAGAAAATATGCTCATCGCGCTCTTCGAACACTTTGGCAAACACATTACCCAAAAACCATTCCCGGTGTTCACCTACAAAGAGGCTTGTGAAAAATTCGGTGGCGACAAGTTCGATCTCCGCAAGGACAAAAATGATCCCGACGAGGCAGCCTTCGCGTGGGTGGTAGATTTTCCCGTGTTTGAAAAAGACGACGAAAGCGGCCGTCTGACTTATTCCCACAACCCATTTACCGCCCCCCGTCCCGAAGATGAGAAAAAACTGCTGGAAGGGAAAGACCTCGAATCCCTTATTTCGCTCCAATATGACATTGTCTGCAATGGCTACGAGATAGGAGGCGGCGGCATCCGTATCCACAAGCCCGAGGTACTCGAGAAAGTATTTTCCATTCTCGGGCATAGCCCCACCGCAATACAGAAAAAGTTTGGACATATGTTGGAAGCGTTTTCCTTTGGCGCTCCTCCACACGGGGGAATTGCGCTCGGGCTGGAACGGATTATAATGATTCTGGCGCACGAAGAGGCAATTCGCGAGGTAACAGCGTTCCCAATGACATCGGGGGGTACCACCGCCGTAATGGAAGCACCTACTGCAGTTGCGAAAGAGCAACTTGCAGAGCTTGGCATTAAAGTGGTAAAAAAGAATTCTTAGTCCTCACCATGACTGACTCCAGTTCCACAATCCAACGTACGCTTATCCTCCTCAAGCCGGACGCGCTGGAGCGCGGCATTGTGGGGGAAATTATCACCCGATTTGAGCGGGTAGGAGCAAAAATTGTAGGGCTTAAACTTCTTGTCTCGGAAAAAGATACTGCCGCACGGCACTACACTGAGGATCTCGCCAAGCGGAGAGGAGAAAAAGTACGTCAACAGATGATTGCAATGCTCACCTCAGGCCCCATTGTCGCAATGGTACTGGAAGGAGTAGAAATTGTAGAAGTGGCAAGAAAAATGGTGGGGGAGACAGAACCAAAAGCAGCGGCTCCCGGAACAATCCGCGGCGACTACGCGCACGTATCATTTCGCCACGCTGACGCGAAAAATATTGGCGTTTTCAACCTCATCCACGCATCAGGATCTCCAGAGGAGGCAGAAACAGAAATTGGGGTATGGTTCAAGCCAGAAGAACTTGTCGCGCATTCACCTTCCTATACGAAATTCACCGTTCACGAGTAGCTGTTCCTTTTCACATCACGTATGCCGCTGTTTTCGGAACGCCTTGATAATTGGGTCAAGGTTGCCATCAAAGATATCTTCTATGTTGCTCCACTTTTTCTTGAGGCGGTGATCGGTAATGCGATCTTGGGGAAAGTTGTAGGTGCGTATTTTTTCCGCGCGATCCGCGGAGCCAATTTGCTGCCTGCGCAGTGAACCTATTTCGCTGACAGCCTGCTGCTGCTGCACGGCGTAGAGCTTCGCGCGAAGGAGTGACATCGCACGCTCACGGTTTGCCGCCTGCGAGCGTTCCACCTGTGAAGAAACGACAATCCCGGTAGGCTTATGGAGAATGCGCACGGCAGTTTCTACTTTATTCACATTCTGTCCGCCGGGCCCCGAGGAGCGAAAGAAAGAAATTTCAAGATCTTGGGGAGAAATCTGCACCTCCTGCGGCGACACTTCAGGCAAAATTGCCACCGAGGCGGTCGAGGTATGGATTCGACCCGATTTCTCCGTTTTGGGAATCCGCTGTACACGGTGCACGCCGGATTCCTGTTGCAACTCTTCATACACGCCATCCCCCTTGATTTGTGCAACAAATGTCTTGAACCCATGCAGAGAAGTAGGATGGGAGTCTAATACAAGAAAGCGCCATCCGCGCTTGGCGGCATACCGCTGGTACATCCTCGCGAGGTCGCCGGCAAAAATCGCGGCTTCTTCCCCGCCTGCCCCCGCACGAATTTCAAGGATAACTTTGTTTCCTGTGACTTGCATAGTTTCCACAGTATGTGTGGTAGTGTATAATAGCAAGGGAGGGCAGTAATGTCTACTGGAATGAGCGAGAATATGCTATAGTGCGAGTATATGCCAGAAGCCCAGAAGCCAAAGTTAATTCTTATTATTGATGACGATGCGAACTTCCGCGAGATATTTTCGCTGAAGCTGGGAGAAGCAGGATTTCGCGTAGAAACTGCCCACGATGGCAAGGAGGGATTGGAAAAAATAGAGCAACTCCATCCTGACTTGGTGTTAATGGATGTCAATATGCCAAAGCTCAATGGCGTGGAGGCACTCCTCGAAATGCGCGCAGAGCCAAAAATCAAAGACACTCGCGTGCTTTTTCTCACCGCACTCGGCGATCCCCGAAGCGAGATGAGAGAAATCAATCGGCGCCTCTCAAAAGAAGTGGGGGCAGTAGGTTATATCCGCAAAGAGCAAGATCTTGAAAAAACTGTAGCTTATATAAAATCTTTTCTAGAAGGCGAAGAACTTCTGTCGGATTAACAAATTACATTGCTACCATCTATGAGCGCACAACCTCTTATCCTTATTGTTGACGACGAAAAAAATTTTCTGGAAATTATGTCGGTCAAACTCAAAGCTTCCGGCTTTGCAGTAGAAACTGCGCGCGACAAAGAGACGGCAATTAAAAAAGCAAAAGAACTAAAGCCGGATCTTATCTTGATGGACATACATCTTGGCGGCGAGGATGGCACTGAAGTAGCGCTTACGATTAAGCAAGACCCCGACACAAAGGACACAAAAGTTGCGTTCCTCACCGCCCTCAAGGAGCCTTGGCCTGCAATTTCCGGCGAGAGCGCGGCAGTTGCGAAAGAACTGGGAATGGATGAGTTTTTGGAGAAGAGCGAGGACCTTGATGTCCTGGTAGAGAAAATACAAACTATTCTCCAGCGATAGTGCGCCGCCGACAGAGGGGCGGGCATGGTTTTATGAAAAAAGTATCCCTCCCCGATCCAAGACAATTTTTCCGCGAGGCAACGCCCGAAGGAAAGCTCAGGGTGCTCGTCGCAATTGCCGCCCGCGCCCCGTCCTACTGCAACCTCCAGCCCTGGAGAGTAAAAATAGCAGGGCGCACTGCTGAAGTATTGATAAACTTCCAAAAAGAACTTCCCTGTAGCGACCCCAAAAGACGTCAGCTCTATATTAGCATGGGCTGTTTCTTGGAGAATCTCTTTGTCGCCGCGGCTGCATTCTCAGTACGTTTCCAGTTCTCTCTTTTTCCTGATCCATTACTCCAAGAAACCCACCTTGCCCGCTTCGTCGTTACCCAATTTCCTCCAGAGCAACAGGAGGAGGAAAATTGCTGTCGCGGCGCCATAGAGGCAATTTTCAACCGCCGTAACAATTTGCTCCCTTTTTCCGCACAACTTCCCCCAGAAGGATTCCTGAAGTGGGCACAGACATTGAGCGACAATGAAGTCAACGTCACATTCATCACCGATGAAGCGCAGCGAGCCACAATCGTCCGCGCTGGTGCGGACGCAATAAGAGATGCCCTCGCACAGAAGAAAATCCAAAAAGAATTCCAGGAAGTAATAGGACATTCCCTCGCATTGCACTGCAACAGCGCCGGCGAATATTCTTTTGTGCAAAGAGTGCTCAGAAAATTGCTCATCGCTTCCCGAGGACATACCAAATCATTCGCGGAACACCAGCAGCGAATTGTAGCACGCTTCCTCCGCTATACCCCTGCGTTTGGGATCATCAGCACAAGCACTGATGACATTGCCGCATGGGTACGTGCAGGAATGATTTTCGAAAAAATTTCTCTCCGTGCAGAGCGAAAAGGAATGCAAACAGGAATTTATTCTTTTCCTATAGAGATAGGGCGGCACTATGAAGCTCTCCAAGAAGCAGCGGGAACACTCTTCCGACCACAGGTGCTTTTCCGCATTGGCTACAGCAAGTCACGTCCGCATCTCACCCCCCGCCTTCCCGTTGCGCATCTTCTCGTCAAGTGATATAATGCAAGAAAGCAATGCCAGAACAACCGCTACAGCTTTCCGCGACGGGGAACACGCTGGAAGAATTCAAATCTTCCCACCCTGTCACAAGGGTAATCGATACCTACAAAGACCAGCTGGAGGAGCTGTTCCTTATCCGCAACCCTTCTTCCCGATTCACCGGCAAAGATGAAAAGGCGTGGGAGGAGTTTCTCCATTCTCATCTTCAAGGAAAAAGTATTGAAGAAGCAGGGGAGTGGTTCTATTTCCCATGGAACAAAACATTGGTGCACTATCTTGAAGAAAATCTCCACCAAGAACTCCGTACTGCAAGAAACAAGAACATAATTACTGCTGAGGAACAGAACAAACTCTACAACGCTACAATCGGTATTACGGGGTTAAGTGTAGGAAGTCATGCTGCCCTCACTATTGCAATGATGGGAATGGCGAAAAATCTCAAACTTGCTGACCCCGACACTATTTCCGGATCTAATCTCAACCGCATCCGCTACGACTTCACCATTGTTGGAGAAAATAAATGCCGCGTCGCCGCAAGGACAATTTACCAAATCAACCCTTACGCGAATCTCACGCAATACGAAGAGGGCATCACCCCAGATAATATCGCGCGCTTTTTTGATGATGACCCAAAGCCCGCAATCCTCGTTGAGGAGCTGGACAATTTAGAAATGAAAATTCGGCTCCGCGTCGAAGCGAAAAAGCGCGGCATTCCTGTAATAATGGCGACCGACAACGGCGACAATGTCATCGTGGACGTAGAACGCTACGACCAAGAGCCCGATCTTCCCTTATTCCACGGCGCGGCGGGAAACCTCACGCTCGAGGAATTCCAAAACTTCCCCCCGCAGGAGCTTCCCAAGCTTGCCACAAAAATTGCAGGACCTTCGGTGGTGGTGCCCCGTATGCTAGGTTCGCTGCTAGAAGTGGGGAAAACACTCTACTCGTGGCCGCAACTTGGCGATGCGGCAACGCTCTCAGGTGTCGCAGTCGCCTACGTAGTAAAACGTATTATTCTTGGCGCACCTGTAAAGAGCGGTAAGTACGAAGTAAATCTCGACGCAATTTTTGATCCCAATTATAATAATCCTAACGTAAAATCGCAGCGCGAAGAAGCGCGCGCGAAATACCTCAAACAGCTTGGGTTCGAATGAATTCCATTTCTCGAGAAGATATCGAAAAAATCCTTACCGCAGGTGTCCAGGCGCCATCGGGGAGTAATTCACAGCCGTGGCGCTTTGAGGTAGCCGGCGATACGATTTCTGTGCTCGCCATTCCCGAGCGAGATCACCCTATCCTCAACTACCGCAACAGGGGGACCTGGATTGCCCATGGTGCGCTTTTGGAAAATATTGATATCGCGGCACGCCACTTTGGCTACGAAGCTGACATCGCTCCATTCCCCGACCCCCAAAATCCAAACATCACCGCCCGCATCACGCTCCGCAGAGGGGCAACAAAAAACGGCGGCGACCTTTACCTTGCAATCTTCCGGCGGAGCACCAACCGCAAGCCGTTCGCAACAACTCCCATTGCAGATTCCGTCAAGCAGGCATTCCTCCGTTCCGCAAATCCCTATCCTGATGTCGAGCTAAAACTTGTGGAGAACAAAGCGACGCTTCAAACGCTTGGCACCGCGGGTGCCGCGAATGAAGTGGTGCTTTTCAGCAACAAAACGTTGCACCGCCTGTTTTTCGACGAAATCGTCTGGACCGAAGAAGAGGAACGGGAGCGCAAAGGAGGGCTCTACCTCAAGACTATGGAGCTCAAGCCGCCGCAGGAAAAAATGATCAAGCTTCTCCGGCACTGGCCATTGATGCGGCTCGCCGGCTTGCTGGGTATCCCCAAAGCAATTGCAAAAGAAAATGCCCGCACCTACGCCTCCGCGGGGCTGATGGGCGCCATTGTGGTTCCCGATGACGATAAAAGTTTCCTGCATGCGGGAAGGGTTCTGCAGCGAATTTGGCTCACTGCCACCAAGGAGAATCTCGGTTTCCATATCATCACGGGGATTTTATATATGTACCAACAGCTTATCGGCGGAAAGAAAGAACTATTCTCTCCGCGCCAACAGCAAGTGATTCGCAAAGCATACCACGCCACCGCTTCTGCTTTTGGAGTGCCAAAAGACAAATGCATCGCGGTGATGTTCCGCACGGGGAAGGCAGATCCTCCCAGCGGAACCTCTTCGAAGAAAGCGCCGGAAATTCATTATTACAATTCCTAAAGATGCACCGAGAAGGCAATTTTTCCATCAGCGGCCTTCCTGAATTCGACCACCACGAGTGGGTAATGTGGATAACTGATGCCGCAAGCGGCTTGCGGGGCTGTATTGCGATTCACAACAGCAACCTTGGCCCTGCCACGGGAGGAACACGATACTGGAGCTATGCGTCCGAAGAAGAAGCGGTGCGGGACGCCCTCCGGCTCTCGCGAGCAATGACATACAAGTGCGCGCTCGCCGGAGTTCCTTTTGGGGGAGGAAAGGGCGTAATTATAGCCCCCAAGGATTCCCAAAAAAAGCCGGCAATTCTGGAAGCATACGCAAAAAAAGTTGAAACGCTACAGGGATTTTTCAGTACCGGTGAAGATATTGGCATTTCCCTTGAGGATGTAAAGATAATGCTGCAGCACTCGCATCATATCATTGGCAAGCCCGACGAAGCAGGCGATCTCGGCGAAATTACCGCGAAAGGCGTGCTCTTTGCAATGCGAGCGGCTCTCAAAGAAGTGTTTGGATCCGAATCACTGGAAGGGCGCACCGTCGCCATCAAGGGGCTCGGCAAAGTGGGAGGGGCGCTCGCGGAATTTGTCGCGCGGGAGGGAGGAAAGGTAATCGGAGCGGAGGTAAATGAAGCAGCGCTCGCCCGCGCGCGCACGCGCATTCCTTCCCTCGCTGTCGTGCCGCCGCAAAAAATTCACCGCGCGGAAGCAGACATTTTCGCGCCGTGCGCGCTTGGGGGCGACCTCAACGCATCCACTATCCCGGAACTGCGCTGTAAAATCGTCTGCGGTGCGGCAAACAACCAGCTCGCTTCTCCAGAAGCAGGAGTTATGCTGCACCAGCGAGGAATTCTTTACATACCCGACTACTTGGCAAACGCGGGCGGACTTATTAATGTCACCGCGGAACTGCACAAGGATGGCTATAGCAGGGAACGAGTAGAAAAGAAAGTGGCCCAGATACAGCAAACCGCCGCAAAAGTAATTGCCCTCGCAAAACGCCAGCACATTCCCACTGCCCAAGCCGCGGATGCACTTGCGGAAGAGATATTTCTGGGGCGAAGAAACAAAAAGGCAGATACTTGACTTTAAATTAATTTTATGTTAATAAAAAATAATGGGTGTCGAAACTACATCCCGAATTGGAACCACAATGCGCAAAAGGTCGCAGGTAGCGTTATTGCTCTCACTCAGCGGAGAGCATTTTACTTAATTAATTAACTTAAGATGGAAGAAAAAAAGGTAAGAACGGGGGCAAAAGTCAAAATACTTCTCGCCGGCGAAGAGAAAGTATTCACCATTCTCACCACCAAAGAGGCAGACCCACTTAATGGCATTATTTCCAATCTCTCGCCGCTTGGATCATCGCTCATTGGCGCAATCGAGGGAGAAGAACGGAGCTACGAAGCGGGTGGTAAGACATTCAAGGTAAAAGTACTCAAAATCCTCGATTACGTCTTCTAGCCATAACTTGCGCACGGGCAGGAACAATTTGCTATACTAAACATAGAGATGTGGGACGCGGAAGAACAAGAACGAACCACGCGGCGTATCCTGCGCTCCCTTACCGCAAAGCGGGAATCCTTCTGGCTCCGCGAGCGGCGCAGGAGGCCACTACAGCTCTTTCATGAAGCAGCACGACGCGTCCCCGCCTACAAAGATTTCCTTAAGAAACAGAAAATAGACCCCGACAAAATTACCACCTTCAAGGATTTCCAGCTGGTACCCCCCGTCACCAAGAATAACTATCTCAGAAAATATCCCCTCGAAAAGCTTCTCTGGAACGGCTCGCTCCACAAACCGATGGTATGGACCTCCACCTCGGGATCAACGGGCGAGCCGTTTTATTTTCCACGCCAAGAATACCTGGAACAGCAAGTTTCCCTCGTGGCAGAAATGTTCCTCAAAAACAGTTCAATGGGAACCAAGGGGCCCATTCTCGTCATTATTGGATTTGGAATGGGTGTATGGATTGGCGGGCTCATTACCTACCAAGGATTTCGCCTCGCGAGCGAACGCGCCGTGCCGCTTTCCCTCATCACGCCCGGCGTCAACAAAGAGGAAATCATCAAAACGCTCGCGCGCATCGGGCACAAATTCCATCAGGTTATCCTTGTCGGCTATCCGCCATTCGTCAAAGATATTGTTGATGAAGCAATCGCGCGGAAAATCCGCCTCCGCAAGATGAACCTTCGCCTTATGTTTGCCGCAGAAGCATTCACCGAAAAATTCCGCGATTACCTCGTCAAAAAAACAGGTATCCAAAACCTGTATCGTGACACGCTCAATATCTACGGCACCGCAGATATTGGCGCGATGGCATGGGAAACGCCCACCTCCATCCTCGTGCGTAGAATCGCGATGAAAAAGAAGGGGATTTTTAACGCTCTCTTTTCCAAGATTACCAAAACTCCTACACTCGCGCAATACAACCCACTGTTTATCACCTTTGAGGAAGAGAACGGAACTCTTCTGCTGACTGGAAACTCTGCCCTTCCGCTGATCAGATATTCTACTGGCGATCACGGCGGAGTTCATACATTTACCGAAGTGTGCGATATTTTGCAAAAGCATAAAATTTCACTTGAGAAAGCGGCACGTCAGGAACAAATAGAAAATTACATCTATCAGCTTCCCTTCGTCTATGTCTACGAACGAGAAGATTTTTCCACCACCCTCTATGGAATTCAAATTTATCCAGAGATGGTGCGCGAGGCGCTAATGGATACTTATCTCAACAAATACCTCACCGGGAAATTCACGATGCTCACCAAGTATGACCAGCATCAAGATCAATATCTCGAAATCAATCTTGAACTGAAGCGCGACAAAAAGCCAACTCCCTATCTGCGAAAACGTGCGGTGGTCAAAATTATGCAAAGCCTGCGTGCGAAGAGCTCAGAGTTCCGCGAGCTTTCCAACTATCTCGAGGAACGCGCGAATCCCAAAATTGTGTTCTGGAAGTACGAGCACCCCCTCTACTTCCGCCCCGGCATCAAACAGCGCTGGGTGCTGAAAAAGAACGGCAGGCGCTAATTACCCTTAGTGGCAATTCATGCCGTCCACTTTGCTATTGGTTATCAAAATAAAAGTAACGTAAAAACGTATCACATCTTACATCAATGTCCAAAGCATCCGCCGAAAGGGAAAAGCTAATTGGGGAAATTCTCGACGACCTCCGTCGTCTCCTTCAGCAAAAAAGCCTAACCGCAAAGGAACATTATGCGGTAGTTGAGAATATAGCCTTTTTTCAATCTATCAAGTCCATTCCGA
>CAYOEP010000016.1:0-14407 GCA_964403045.1 uncultured Candidatus Saccharibacteria bacterium | reverse complement strand
TTTCGCCAAATACTTCCGTGCCTTCGCCGAAGCGCATCACGTCATTTGCCACCACCACATACTTCGCGAGCGAGGCAATTCCCATCTTCACTTCGATGATTTTTTGGATCGCGCTGTCCGCGTCAATTTTGCCGATGCTCCGAATTTTCACCACATTCGATCCAATCGGGGGGGCAGTAATATAAAGGGTAAAGGTGCCAATCTTATTCCCTTCTTTGTCATAGTAGTTATGCTCAAAAGGGCCGTAGGTGGCGCCGGGACCCTGATCCGGGCCGCCCGTGCCGTCTTGGTAATCCTGCGGCGCGTGCGCCAAGTGCCACCGGTAGTATTCAATGCCTGCCTCTGCGATATTGAAGGCAAGCTGGCGATGATGTACCCGGAGCGAAATTTCCAAGAACACATTCGCCCACAGCGCTAGCCCTCCCAGTACAATCGCGGCAAGCACCGTAAAGATAAGGATTTGCAAAGTTATCTGCCCTCTTCTCATACCATTCTTTTGATTTGTCTCAGGGAGAACGTGCTGCATTTATTTTTTATTAGTTGCTTCGCAGGTTTCGTATATCGATGAGGCGCGAGAACCGCGTTGGCTTTGGCGCGCCTTCCCGCACATCCACAGAAACTGTTACACGGATGAGGCGCACCTTCGCCACATCAATAGGATATGCCATTGGATCCTCGCTCCCGGTATAGTTGGCGTCATAGTACTGGAACACATCTTCGCCGTTTTGGACTACTTGCTCAATCGCAGGGGCGATGACTTCGGTCGATGAGGGGTACGAAGCCGGTGTGCCTGTCGCTTCAATAATACCACGCTCGAGCGTGCTGGTAGCGAGGAAATACCGCACCCGCTCGAACGAGCCATCTTT
Organism: uncultured Candidatus Saccharibacteria bacterium; assembly: GCA_964403045.1. GTDB lineage: Bacteria > Patescibacteriota > Minisyncoccia > UBA6257 > 2-01-FULL-56-20 > CAYOEP01. The sequence continues at coordinate 13,541 of CAYOEP010000016.1, read as the reverse complement.
GTCCACATCGCTGTAGAACACGAGCGAGCTGGAAGCAGCACTCACGATCGGATATGCACCGGCATCTGACGGCCCCATAGAACGTATTTCGGTAGTAATCCGCTGGAAGACATAGAAAAGATCCTGCTGTGACTGCAGCTTGTCGCTGATAAACAAGCCCAACTTCCCCACGTCAATTCCAAAAATTCCTATCACCGCGACGATAATTGCGAAAATCCCCATCGCCACAATGATTTCTAGTATAGTAAGCCCTGCTGTTGCACGAATGTTCCGCATACGCAATTTAGATTGAAGGTATAATTTCTACATCCTCTTGTTGCCAATCGGCGCTCACTGTAGTAGATGCAGAGTAATCAAAGTAACCTGTCGCGCTCACATATAAAGAATATGTGCCCGCCCCAAGCCCTGAGAAAAGCGCCTGCGCGGGCGGGAGACAATCAGAGCCAAAAGTAAATGTAATATCCTCGAGCGAGGGCGTCTGCGTGGAATCCTGCGTTGCGAGATACACTTTATAGCGGAGGTAGCGGTGACCGTCATGGAAATTGCCAATCGCAGCACCACTCACCGTGTAGTAGCTCGACGGAGTGCCGTCAGGGCCTATAAAATTCCAGGTTGCGTTATCGTTATTGGAAGCAAGTTGGATTTTCAACGTCGTGCCCGGCGGCTGCGATGTGGGATTCCACGAAATGACTGAGAATGTGGTAGAGGAAGTGCCGAGATCAAAAGTTTTTGAGACAAGCCACGCAGTTGTGGTAGTACTATAGACTCCCCCATTTGCAGCCATTGTCACCGTGCCCGGTGTGCTGTCCGTGTCAGTCCCGCTCTGCGCGCTGTAGTTGCCTCCTGACCAGTCACTCTGCCCAAAAGAATTCATCCCCGTAATTTTTGTTGCAGAAAATCCCGGCTTCTCAAGGCGAACTTGCGCACCGGCAACTGGATTTCCTGTTACCGAGTCGCGTACAGTAACAAGCAACGACTTGGGATTCGCTGGCTGCAGCACAAATGCAAATTCATTGGTAGAGCTCGGCGCAACTTCCATTGGGGAAAGCGGTAGTGTGCCTACTACATCATCCCCTGCCTCAAGGAGGGCAAACGAGTAGGAATCCCACTCTATATTCGTGAATAATTTTTCCCCTGCACTGTCGGTTACTGAAGTCGTGGAAAACTTGAGCACGTCGGGATTGGTGCCAATGAGCTTTGCCCCCTGCATAGAAAAATGTTTGTTCCCCTGCGGTGCGCAGAATTTATCCTGCGTCTTTACCAGTACGGTGCTTACCTTATCAATAGAAAAACTCGTATTGGTCACCTGCCGCGAGACTACCGTCGCATGGGGTTTGAGGGGATTGGGATTTTGAGGATCGCCGGGCGTGTAGGTTTGATCTTGGGAATAGCCGGTGTCCGTCACAGTAATTTCATAGCCCTGTGTGCTAGTGGGCACATCAACCAACTGGAGGACTCCGTCGGCGTTGGTAGTGTCGGTGAGGTCAATCGGGGGCAAGACTTTATTGTTGACGACATGTACAGGAATCCCTTGCAGCGCTACTCCATTTGCATCAAAGACATGGATAAAAAGCGAACCATTCTCGCTCGAAGACTCAAGATGTTTTGGCGCGACTGTTGTCGTCACCTCGATTGGTTGGAACTTACTGCACCTTTTACAGCTTACCTTCACCGCCACTAGTTTGTAGTCAGCAGGCGCGGTATCGTTGGGTGTGCCGCCGAGTGTTCCATCAAAAGGGTCATCAATGTTGCGCACCGTTGTGGTCACAGTGAATGTTACATCGCCTACCGTCACTTGTTTTTCTTGCGGCAAAATTCCTGATGGCACACCGCCTACCGTACCTACGCTCTCATAGGGCAAATTGCGAATCGTCTCTATTTCGTTGTTGAGTACGGACACCGCAGCGCGGCGCACGCTAGTGTTGCCAATTGTATCAAGAATGGAAGCATAGGTAAGGTAGACGCTCCAAAAAATGAGCGCGATGAGTGCGATGGCAATGAGCATCTCAAATAACGTAAATCCTGCGCGTTGCCGGAAGTTCTGCATTTTTCGCATTGTCCTAGGCGCCGCTGATGCTTTGGGTAAGGGAATAAATCGGTGTAATTACAGAAATCGCGATAAAGCCGACGATAATCCCCATGACAAGGAGGAGAATCGGCTCCAGCATTGTAGTCAGACTGTGGAGTGCGGAATCTAACTCTTCCTCGTAGAATTCCGCGAGATACTCCAAATTTTCCTGCAGATTGCCGGTGTTCTCGCCAACTTCCACCATGCTCACAAACATTGACGGGAAAAGGCGGGGATAGTGAACAAATGATCCCGCAATTGTTTCGCCCTTCTCGAGTGAAACAGTTGCTTCTTCAAGTTTCTTTCTGTACACCTCGTTATCAAGCATTCTTGCGGCCACATGCACCGCGTTTACAATCCGCTCCCCGCTGCGCATCAAGACCGCAACTACTCGGCTGAAGTTTGCAAGATTAACATCAATTGTAAGTGAACGAATTACTGGAATAAAGAAAAAAAGATAGTGAAATGCATAACGAATCGGCTTTATCAATAACAAGAGGCGAACGAGAATAAAGAATCCTACCACGCCACTCAAGATCCATATCCAGTAGGCGCTGACGAAATTGGTTGTCGCGATAACAATTTTTGTGCTCGTAGGCAACTCCGCGCCGAGGTTTTCAAACATCGGCATTACTTTTGGAAAAATGAAAAACACGAGAAGCGCCACAATGGAAACTGTAGCAATCAACAGGATAATGGGATAGACCATTGCGGAACGGACTTTCTTGCGCAGCTCCCTGCGCTTTTTCAGTTCGTTGGAGAGATAGAGAAGATTTTCCGCAAGCGTGCCGCTTGTCTCTCCGATACGTACCAAGCTAATAAAAAAATGTCCGAAAGCATTCCCCTGCCGCTCGAAACTGTCTGCGAGTGACTTGCCATTGTTAATATCGCGCATTACCTCATCAAGAATATTGCGGAACCGCTTCTTGATTTTTTGGTTGCGTACGATCCGCAGACCCTCATATACGGGAAGTCCTGCGCGTACTGTAATGGAAAGATGACGGGAAAAATTAATCAATTGTTGCAGAGGAATTCTCCTCTGAAAAAGGTGGTGCTTACTCCTGCTCATACACGTTTGTGCTACTTCGTCGTCTTATTTTACATTTTCATTATACCACACATAAAAACTACCCGAATTCAAACTACCCGAATTCGGGGAAACAAATGCATTCCATGCTAGGGTGCTACTTGCTATCCTATTCAGTAATAGTACGCAATACTTCAGCAAGACTTGTAATTCCTTTGGCCGCCTTCTCAATGCCGTCCTGCATCATCGTCTTCATCCCATTCTTTATTGCTGCCTCTTTAATTTGGGCAGCATTTGCACGCCTCATCACGAGGTTACGAATTTTGTCATCTACCTCCAGCACTTCTCTGATGGCAGTCCGCCCCTGATAACCCACGCCGCCACATTTTTCACAACCACCCGGCGCATAGAATTTAGTTGTCCTTAAATCTTTCACATAAGGCGCAATTTCTGCCAAACTCGTTATTTCCTCCTTGCTGAGCTTCTTTTCTACCTTGCAATTGTCGCACAACACTCGCACAAGCCGTTGTCCCATAATAATATTCACCGTAGATGCAACAAGGAATGGTGGAACGCCCATATCTACAAGGCGGGGAAACGTCGTCGCAGCATCGTTGGTATGGAGCGTAGAAAGCAGTAAGTGGCCTGTGAGTGCCGCGTTTACCGCAATATTTGCAGTTTCCTGATCACGAATTTCTCCCACCATAATAATATTGGGGTCTTGGCGCAGAATGGAACGAAGCCCAGATGCAAAGGTAAGTCCTACTCGCGCGTTTGTTTGAATTTGGCTCGTCCCCTCGATAGAATACTCCACCGGATCTTCAATCGTAATAATCGAGACCTCGGGCGTATTCAGTTCTTTGAGAATAGTGTAGAGGGTTGTTGTTTTTCCTGAACCTGTCGGACCGTTCGCCAAAATCATTCCGTGCGGCCTTTTGATCGCACGCTTCACTTTTTCTAAATCATCTCCCGAAAATCCAAGGTCTTCTAAACTGAAAATTTGTGTTTCCGCAAGTATCCGCATCACTGCATTCTCGCCATAGAAAGTGGGGACGATGGAAACTCGCACATCAATCGCGCCAAGATTTTCGATTCTTGCCTTAAATCTTCCGTCTTGAGGAGTATTGTGTTCGTCAGTACGCAAGCCCGCGAGCACTTTAATTCTTGAAATAATTTCCGGCTGGAGCTCTTTTGAAATGGCAATGTGTTCAAAAATGTCCCGCAGCACGCCGTCGATGCGGAACCGTACCCGCAGTTTGTTCGCGCCCGGTTCAATATGGATATCGGATGCGCGGGATATATAGGCATACTCTACAAACAAGTTCACAAGATTAATTACAGAGACATCCTCGAGGGGACGCAAAAGCTGCCGCTCTATTTCTATTTTCAAAGATTTCGCGTCGAGCGGTTTCTTTCCTTGTGTTTTTGTCTCGCCTTGCGGCGCACCGCTTGCCATATTCCCGTACTTGCGTGTATTATATCACAGGATCGCTCCGCGCCCCACCGCACTCTATTGCCGGGTCGTCTAATGGTAGGACGCTTGACTCTGGATCAAGAAATCGGGGTTCGAATCCCTGCCCGGCAGCAAGGCAAACGATTGTTGCCATCTTATGTAGGAAAAGCCCCGGGCTAGTGCCGGGGCAGAAAAAATCTTGCTTCCTTCCAGATAAACGCGCCGCGAGCGCATTTTTGTATCTTTTGTACCGCATTGCGGCACCAGTGGCATTCCGCCAGATGCATAGTGATTCGATTCGCATCCCGTGCAGTCAATGAAGCAGCTCCAATCGCGTAGCTGTCCAAAAGTCCCGCTCTTGGATGCCGCAGCGCATTGCAGTTTCGCCGTGCGCGGGCAACCATCTTTTGCAGCATCTCGTTTTGTTCCTTCAAAAGATCGCGAAGCATTGGACTCATCGTGTCATCTCCCTTCTCTTCCTCGTTGTAAAATAACCTCATTCAAGAGGGAGTGCTACGCTAGTCATACTACATCATTTGCTCTTTGTAAAGCAGGGATGCGTCTTTCCTTGATATTCCTAGTAAAGCGCGTATGCTACTAGATAGAACCCTACAGTGCCGAAAGGAGGAAATATGCAGCTACCTGATGGATCCTGTACTCCTGCGACAGCATACCTCTTGCTTCGCCTCAGAAGAATGGTGAACAGCTACTACCAAGTTGTCCCTTTAGGCGAGCAAGAAGAGCTCCATCATGAAAATGAAATCGCTCCTTTTCCTATCCAAACTATCCCTGATTCCACCTTCGAAAGCCAAGAGGTCTACCTCGATAAAAAAGAGCTCCGAAGAGCGTTGTTCCATCTCTTTTCCCTCCTCACGCCCCGTGAAGCGCTTGTACTTATGCTCCGCTTTGGCATCGGGAGGGATGGAAGAAATCTCACTCTCAACGCAATAGGGAGAAGCTTCCGCCCCCCTATCTGCAGAGAACGAGTGCGGCAGATTGAGGCAAGCGCAATGAAAAAGCTTAAGAAGCTTCTTGAAAAGTATTACCCGGAATTCGCGCGCTGACCAATCAGCGCGCCTTTTCTTTTATCTCCCACTGTGGCCTTCTTTCTTCTTGTTCCATTCGGTGTAGCACTTGATCCAATAAGGGAGCTATGGCAATTTTTTCTTCCTCTTTCTGTACTGCATCCGCTGTAGCTTTCGTAGCTGGATGCGCAGGCACAAAAAGACTGCAGCAATCCTCGTCGGGAAGTGAAGAGATAGGAAATGTGCCTAACGCTTCTGCCTCCCGAATAATCTCCTCCTTATCGAATCCAAGAAGGGGGCGAAGTATGGGCATAGTGACTGCGTTCGCGATCACGGTAATATTTTCCAAGGTTTGCGACGCCACTTGCCCCAAATTCTCTCCCGTAATGAGTGCGGATGCTCCCACGCGGTGTGCAACCGCACTCGCGATGCGCAGCATCATTCTCCTGTAGAGGAGCACGCGGAACTTTTCTTTCGCGCCGCTTGCTATAATAGCACGCTGAATGGCAACAAATGGCACGAGGAAAAGGTGGAGACGTCCCTGCGCGCGGGCAAGTATATCGCAGATTGCCCGTGCCTTCTCGACGGATGCGGGAGAGGTATGGGGCACTGCATGGAAGTGTACTGCAGAAATTTCCATTCCTCTCCGCATCATGCGCGCTGCGGCAACTGGGGAGTCAATGCCGCCTGATAGCAAAACTACCCCTTTCCCAGTGCTGCCCACTGGCAATCCCCCGCCACCCCGTATCTTCGCCGTATACAGCAAAGCTTCCTTCTCGTGAATCTCGATATTGCATTCAATATCGGGATTAGTCAGTTGCACTTTCTTGCCAAGCTTGCGCACCACCCTCGCACCTACTTTCTCGTTTATTTCCTGCGAAGAATAAGGGAACTTTTTGAAAGCGCGGCGGGCAGTAATGCGGAATGTTGTTCCCTCTTCCGCGGCAATCAAGGATGCGGCAACTCGAGCGATTGCGACAATGTTGAGCTTTGCCCGCGCCGCAAATGCAAAATAGGCGGCGCCGTATATGTACTGCAGGCGCCGCGCGAGTGCATCGCGATGCCGCTCCCCCCTCGGCGTCAATTCAGCGAGGATCATGCCGCGTGCTCTTTTTACAGAGCGAATATACTCATTTCCTGCCACCTGCAAAAGGCGCTCCGCAAGAAGCCGCTCAAACTTCCCCCGGTTTCTCCCCTTGAGTGCAATCTCGTGGTAATGGCATATGAGCACCCGCATGCTCTCATCCTAGCAACCGTGCACCCCAGCTGCAAGTAGATGCCCTGCTCGCATAAAATACTACCGCGGTGTATACTACTGGAATATGGAAGAGAATCTTCTTGCTCGATTGGAAGAGATCCGCGCGCAGCTTGCGGAACGCTATGGGGTTCCTCCGTATAAAATCCTTCCCAATGCCACGCTCGAAGAAATGGCACGCCGTTGCCCTGTCAATAAGGAGGAGCTCCTCCGCATCAAGGGATGGGGCGCAAAACGAGTCGCGCTCTACGGCCAAATTTTTCTCGACGCAATCCGCATGTCATCCTCAATTGCCGCAACACCACCGACACAGGAAGAACAAGTATTCAGCGTGGCAGAATTTCTCGCATTGCTCAATCGCCTTCTTCTCGACATCGGCACAGTGCGCGTTCAGGGAGAGATTGTCCAAGCAAGTGTGCATCCCATGTATGGCTATGGATTCATCAGTATTAAGGATACAACTACAAAAGACCATACACTCGACTGCTATCTTCCAAGACAATATGCTGCTCTCTATTCGCACCTTCTCGACCAAGGCACAGAGGTGATTGTAGCAGGAGTGCCCAGTATCTATAAAACAGGAAAATTTCGCCTCACCGTAACGCGCGTGGAACCGTTCGGCGAAGGCGCCATCAAGAAAGCCTTTGAAGCGCTCAAGAAAAAATTACAGGCGAAAGGGTATTTTGATCCTGCCCACAAGCAACTACCCCACCCATTGATCAGAACGATTGGCCTCCTCACGTCGGAAGGAGGTGAAGCAAAGAAAGATTTCCTTACCAATCTTGGAAATTTCGGGTTCCGCATCTATTTCTACCCTATCGCTGTTCAAGGAGAACGTGCAGAGCAAACTATTAAAGAAGGAATCGCCGCGCTCAATCGGCTTTCCCCTCCTCTCGACATTATCGTGCTCACGCGCGGCGGGGGAAGTCTTGAAGATTTGAAAGTATTTAACTCAGAACAGGTTGCGGATGCCATCTACCTCTCCCGTATCCCTGTTCTGACTGGCATTGGACACGAAGGCAATCAGTCCATTGCCGATCTCGTTGCCGATGTTGCCGTCTCCACGCCTTCCATGGCAGCGCGCTACATCACCGAAAGACGGCAATTTCTCCTTGACACGCTCAACAAGCTAGAAAAAGACCTCCCCGGAGCCGCGGGGCAATTATTTTCTTCTGCAGATGATTCTCTGCGCCATGTTACAGACTTACTCTGCCACTCGTATGCAAAACATCTCGCCTACTCCCGCCTCCGTCTTACAGGAACTGCAGGTAAACTTCAGCTTGGATTAGAGCGAATTTTCACTTCTTTCCGTACCCTCCATGCAAATTTTCTCCAGGCTGGCAATTCACTCGCGGTACTCCTAGAACGCACCCGCGGTAACCTTGCTTCTGCAGAGCAACTTCTTCATTCTTTAAACCCTGCCCATGTATTGCGCCGCGGCTACAGTATTGTGTATACTGCACATCGCAGCCTGCTCCGCAGTGCAGATGAAGTACACCAAGGAGAGCCACTTACCATTTATCCCTCACAAGGAAAGGTCACTGCAATTGTGCAAGCACATCAATGCAACGAGAAAAAGAACATCTTACCCAAGCGCTCACAAAGCTCGAAAAAATTGTAGAAGAACTTGGTAAAAACGATCTTGATGTGGAAGAAGGACTTCGCAAGTTTAAGGAAGGAGTAAAGCTCATCAAATTTTGCCGCGAAAAACTGCGCAAGGCAGAAAATGAGTTCATTCTCCTTAAGAAAGAACTAGAGGAAGACGAGTAGCATAGCTTAATATTCAGTCAACACGCGAATCCTATCGCCATCCTGCATGATACGAACCATTCCTCTTTCATCGGTGCGCACAAGCATTGGAGCATATTCCTTAATCCTCGCAAGCGCTTCGCGGTGCGGATGCCCATAGGAATTTCTGCCAACACTAATGACTGCAATCGATGGATGCACCAATTGCAGAAAGGCGCGCGACGATGAAAATTTCGATCCGTGATGCGCAACCTTGAGTACTTCTGCACGAAGGGAATCTTTCTGCTTCGCGGCGAGATACTGCTCTACATTGCTGGCAATGTCTCCCGTGAGGAGCGCGCGGAACGCGCCCAGATGCACCCTTGCAACGATTGACGCATCGTTTGGATCGCCGCTTGTGCGGAGCACCGAGTCAGGGGAAAGTATTGCAACATACTGGCCCCGATACTGCAGCATATCCCCTGCGCCTACCACCAGCATCGGTATCCCTTTTTCTTGTAGCTTGCGCTGCAGCTCTTCCCAGTCACTGCTCCCTGCAACATCCTTTCTACTGACCAAAAATACCCCTACTTGATATTGGTCTAGTAGCTGCAGAAACCCACGGAAATGGTCCTTTTGGGGATGGGAAATCATTGCCACATCGATATAGCGGTCAGAGGCAGAATGCAGCTTCTCGAGCTGGCGCATTACTGCGCTTCCGCGCCCTGCGTCCACAAGCATCTCTGCCCCACCTGCAAATTGCACCAAGATACTGTCTCCCTGTCCCACATTGAGCACATCAACTTCCGGCAACTGCGGTGGGTAAAATCCAATTTGAAACCACACAAATGCGTGCAGGAAGCAAAGCCCCACAATAATCCAAAAGAAATATTGATGCTTCCCCTCTTGCTGCATATATTATGTTGCCTTGGATACAAAACGTCTTTCTTTCTCCCACACGCTCCTCCGGGTCAACAGCACGGCCGCAACCGCACCCGCCGCGAGCATAAGGAATGGTACCGTAACTGGCGAAAACAACTGTTCGAGCGGAAACCGAAGTTTGGCAAATACCCGCATCACTAGTATTTCATAACTTAACAACGGATATGCCGCCCATGCAACAATGGTACCAAGCAGAGGGACAGTCACTCCCCCAAGTGCCGCGATTGCTCCAAGCGCCATTGTGAATGGAACAACCTCTAAAATAAGAATATTTGCGAATAATGCTCCTAGGGAAAGCCGATGGAATGTTGCGAGCAGCACAGGAGCGACGGCAATTTGGGCGGCAAGCGTGGTAATAAAAGTTGCGGCGACCCTCCGAGACAACCGATTGCTGAATTCCTGCTTTTGCAAGAAGCTGAAAAATTGCTTGCTACGTTGCAAAACAGTAAGAAGCAACGGCTCCAAGTAAATAATTCCGAGTAGTGCAAGGAATGAGAGTTGAAATCCTGCTTCGAACACAATGGAGGGGCGCACTGCCGCCATTATCGCGGCGGCGAATAGAATCTCGTTACGCATTGAATATATTCTCCCGGTATGGCGCGCAAGTAACGCCAGTACCCCCATCAGCGCCGCACGAATAATAGATGGTTCGCCTCCAACCATCCCCACAAAGACCACGATTGCCAAAATCGTCAGCACGAATGCCCATCTCCTCGGCAGCCACGCCCCCAACAGCGAACCGACAAGAAGGACTACGATCGCAATATTGTAGCCGGAGAGCGCCACAATGTGCGTCGTGCCAGAAAGCGCCATCGCATTCGCCAGTTCCCGCGAAAATGCGCCACGCCACCCAAAAGTTACGCCCGCAAGAAGCGCCGCGTGGTCTGCGGGAAGCATGTGCCGCAATGCGGCGACAAGGTTCTCTTTGTATCGCAGCAACGCGGCACGGAATTGGACTAGAATGGAGCTTGGTGGCTGTGAACTTACTGCACGGATGCGCGGGAAAAGAAGAATCGGTTTTTCTCTGTTCCTCGGTAGAGCTGTAGTCTCACCCCATCGGAAAGAAATTATTTGTCCATAACGGTACAGGATTGCGGAATCAGTCATCACGCGGGCATATCCGTAGAACGGCTTGCGGAGCGCAACAGACAGTATCTGGGTTGTCTCGGAAATTTTTGGTTCGCTGGTAATAATCGCCTTTACTTCTGTGCCGCGTTCCGGAAAAACTACTCGGGCGCGATAGCTCGCATCATAAAATGCCGCGTACCACCCTCCTCCTATCACGGCGATTGCGCACAAAAATGCTGCTGAGGCAACTGCGCGGCGCGGGCGGAGCAATCGCGCGAATATTCCCCCTATCGCTATGCCAATCGCTACTCCCCAAAAGAGTGAGATACCGATACCCCAAACCCCGATTCCTATCAGAAATCCGACGAGAACAAGCGCGAATTTATCCGCGGCGTGCATCCCGCCATGCTTGAATTTTCGCATGATTGCCTGAGAGAAGTACGCGCGGCACGCGGTAGTTTCTCGCTCCCTTGCCGCGCGGAGGCCACCGCAACACTTCTGGCCTTGTATAGTGGGGATACTCCCGGTTCCCCAATTCTTTTGCCGTACGCGACGAATGCGATTCTTCGAGCAATGAATCGGAGCAAATCACTCCTGGGATGAGACGTGCGACAGAAGATACTACTGCCATTGCAGCAACATCACCGTCAGTAAGCACATAAGGGCCAAGAGAGATTTCAGTTGCTCGGAGTGCAATCTTTACCCGTTCATCAATCCCCTCGTAACGGCCAGAGATAAGAATAAGATGCCGAAGCGTGCGTGCCCATCGCACCGCGGTTTGCTGTGTAAATTGAGTTCCCTTCGCGGAGAGAATAACAATCTTCCGTTGCTTTTTCTCCACACGCACCGCCCGCGAAATATCCCGCACCGCGCGCAAAATAGGGAGCGCCATCAGCACCATCCCTGCCCCTCCACCATAAGGGCGCTCGTCAACCTTACGGTGCTTCCCTTCGCCATACTCGCGAAGGTTATGGAGCACAACTTTTAAGCTCCCTCTTTCTTGCGCGCGGCGGAGAATTGATTCTTGGAAATACGGCGCGAGTACTTCCGGAAAGAGTGTGATGATGTCAACTCGGAGCTTGTTTGTTCGCATAAATACTACTTCTGCGAATCAAGTGCCTGCCGGATAGCGTCTTGGAGCGCCGCAATATCTACCTCTTTCTTTTGTCGCTTCTGGGAAGGAGCTTCTTTTGGGGGCATCTCGCGAAGCCTGCTGAGAGAAACTTGCTCCTTTGTGTTCGCCACAATCACATGCGCACCACTGCGAGGGCTCAAATCTTTCTTTCTCTTTGCCGGGCTCTTTTCAAAAGTCCTTGAGGGCGCTTCTTTGTCTGGAGCAGCAAACTCAATACCAAGTGCCGCGAGGGCATCTTTTGATACTTTACCCTGTGGCGCATTGATTTTCCCTAGCCGCACGGGAGGAATTTCGCCCGATTTCACCTTTTGGAGGCAGGACTTGCAATATATCGCCCTTCCTTCGGTGGGGCGAAAATTCAATTCTGTATGTTTGCCACACACATTACAGACTGCCGCATATTTCATCTGCCCTTCTGCAGAATCCCTTGTGCCCGCGGCTTCGCCCTGATCCATTTCCTGTCCCCCAATACCTGCCCATCGGTTAATCTCTTCCTCGACAACGCTCTTGGGGCGCGCGTACCTCTCCCGGCTCGTTTGGATTACCATTTTCTCTGTTGCCGCAGTACCGGGAATCTGAAACGGCGGGAGCGTGCGGGCCGAAAACGGACGACTCGTTATTCCATTGCACATCAGTTTCAAATAAATGCAGAAGTTGGGCAAATTGACCATATCCTCAATGGTAAACTCTGGAGAAAATTCATTTTCAAGAAATTCCGCGTCCGCGGCGCCCACACGAAACATCACCATCGTGCCCACGTTGCCAAACACGGCGTCGCGCACTTTCGTGGAGACATCAGTAACCAATTGGCCAATATACTGGTGTGCGAGGATAAGGTTGAGGCGATATTTTCTCGATTCTGAGAGAATTCCCGCGAACGAATCAGTCGCAAAATTTTGGAACTCGTCCACATAGAGGTAGAAGTCCTGACGCTCCTCCTCCGGAATTCGAATACGCTCCATCGCAGAGAGCTGGATTTTGGTAATAAGCATCGCGCCGAGCAACGAGGAATTATCTTCTCCGATTCTCCCCTTCGAAACATTCACAAGGAATATTTTCCTTGAGTTCATAATATCAAAAATATCAATCGTGCTCTTTTGCTGTCCCACTACATTACGGATTAGGCTCGTGGAAAGGAATTGCCCTACTTTATTTTGAATAGGAGCAATGGCTTCATTGCGGAACTGGTCACGCCATTGCTCATACTCATTGATCCAAAACGCCTTCACTACCGGATCCTTCACATTCGCAAGTACTTTTTGGCGGTAATCTTTGTCTACGAGGATGCGGTTGATACCAAGCAACGTGGAGCCGGGAGTATCAAGAAGCGCAAGAATGGCGTTGTTCAAAATATATTCCATCCTTGCAGACCAGACATTCGCCCAAATCTTTGTGAAGATCGCCATCAGCCCTGAGGCGACAAGGTGTTTATAGCGCGGATCAGGGAGCTCCAGCACATTGAACCCCACATGGTAGTCGCGATCCGCAGGATTGAAATACACCACATCGTCTATACGCTCTTTGGGAATTTTTGCGAGCAGCCCTTCCACAAACTCGCCGTGCGGGTCCACCACGCAGACACCCTCGCCATTCACGATATCCTGCACCACCATATTGTGGAGCATTGTTGTTTTGCCGGTACCCGTCTTGCCAATCACATACATATGCTGGCGGCGGTCCCTGCGGCGAATGCCGAAAAGGCGATCCGCGCCCCGGAAGTCCGTGCGCGCGAAATACACTACATCCTTCTTTTGGTACGCCATACTCCTACATTATACCCCCCACGCAAGAAAATGCGACTTTCCGCGCAGATTTTTACCAACGGACGCCCTCTACTTAT
>CAYOEP010000015.1:0-14524 GCA_964403045.1 uncultured Candidatus Saccharibacteria bacterium | reverse complement strand
AGCGCATCGCGAAACACCTTGCCCCCGCCGATAATAAATACCTCGTCAGAGTCTTTCTGCGCAGCAAGGCGCAGTGCCGCCGCAATCGACGGAGCAGTAGCACACCCCTTCGGCCGATAGTCATGTCTGCGGGTCAAAACAATATTCGTCCTCCCAGGGAGCGGCCTCCCAATCGACTCATAAGTCCTCCTCCCCATAATGACGGGATGTCCCATCGTGGTATGGCGGAAGTGCGCCAGGTCGCTAGGTAAATGCCACGGCAGCTTGCCATCGCTCCCTATTACGCCGCGCGCATCAACCGCCGCAATCAGTGAAACACATGCAGGAAATTGCGCAGGCATACGATTCTTCTAAACCGCAACTGGCGCCTTCAAAGGAGGGTGCGGATGGTAGCCCTCGAGAGAAAAATCTTCATAGCGAAAATCAAAAATGGAACGCACCCCCTCCCGCAACCGCATCGTGGGAAGCGGGCGCGGCTCGCGGGAAAGCTGGGTATCGACCTGCGGCAAATGGTTGAGATAAATATGTACGTCACCAAAGGTGTGCACGAAATCGCCCGGCTCAAGCCCCGTCACATGGGCAACCATCAGCGTGAGGAGCGCATAGCTTGCGATATTGAAGGGAACGCCGAGGAACATATCCGCGCTGCGCTGATAGAGCTGGCAGGACAGCTTGCCATCCGCTACATAAAACTGGAACAGCGTGTGGCAGGGCGGCGGGGCAGTTGTCTTTCCCCGCACCAATTCCTGAATATCTGCCACATTCCAGCCGCTCACAATTATGCGGCGCGAATGAGGATTCTTTTTGATCATTGCAACCGCCTGCGCAATTTGGTTGATGCGCTCGCCGCGGCGCCCCTCCCATACAGTCCACTGCTTCCCATATATCGGCCCAAGATCCCCCCACCGCGCGGCAAATTCTTCATCGTCCTTTATTCTCTGCGCAAATTCCTCGAGCGACTCGCCACGGTACTCGCTGCTCGCACGATACTGTGCGAAGGGCCACGCGTCCCAGATGTGCACCCCATGGCGGACGAGGTAGCGGATATTGGTATCGCCGCGCAAAAACCACAGGAGCTCGTGGATAATTCCTTTCACAAACATCTTTTTGGTAGTCACCAACGGAAAGCCTGCAGCAAGGGGAAAGCGGAGCTGCCGCCCAAATACACTCAACGTGCCCACGCCGGTACGATCTTGCTTGCGCACGCCATGCTCCCGAATGTCGCGGAGCAGCTCGAGATATTGCCGCATCCTGCCTATTATAGAGGAAAGTATTCACGGCAACAAAGGAGCCGCACCCGAGGTGCGGCTCCTTTCGCGGGAGGTAGTAGGGTCGCTAGATTCCTTCCATGCCTCCGCCCATTCCCGGCGTGTTATTGTTCTTATCTTTCTTCTCCGGCTTGTCGGTCACCACTGCTTCAGAAGTCAGAAAAAGTGTCGCGAGAGAAGTCGCCGTCGTGAGGGCAGTCTTGACCACCTTGAGCGGATCGATGATGCCTGCCGCAATCATATCTTTCTCAATCTTATCCGCCGCTGCGTTATAGCCAGCGCCGTCATTGTGGGACGCAACTTGCTTGACAATGTCGCTCCCATTCTTGCCTGCGTTGGAAGCGATCATCATTAGCGGCGCCTGCAGGGCATTGACGAGAATCTCCACGCCCTTCGGCTCATCGCCGTAGGAAGCAACGCCCTCCACGTCCTTCTTCGCGAGCTTCTTGGAAGCATCGAAGAGGGCAGTGCCGCCGCCGGGAAGAATGCCTTCCTCAATCGCAGCGCGCGTGGCGGCAACCGCGTCCTCAATGCGGAATTTCTTCTCTTTCATTTCAGTCTCGGTAGTCGCGCCCACCTTGATTACCGCAACACCCCCAGAAAGCTTGCCGAGACGTTCCTGAAGCTTTTCACGGTCGAATTCGGAGTCTGTCTTCTGAATCTGCAGTTTAATTTGCTCGATGCGCTTCTGGATTTCGTCCTTGGCACCCTTTCCACCCACAATAGTAGTAGCATCCTTGTTCGCAATCACCCTGCGGGCACTGCCAAGATCATTCACTTCTACTTTGTCCAGAGTGCGCCCAAGATCTTCCGAGATAAACTCTGCACCTGTCACCACCGCAATGTCCTGGAGCATCTCTTTCTTGCGATCGCCAAAGCCTGGCGCTTTCACCGCAAGTGAATTGAAGATGCCCCTGATTTTGTTTACCACGAGGGTCGCGAGTGCTTCTCCTTCAATATCATCCGCGATAATCACAAGCTCCTTCTTGCCGCTCTGCATCAGCTTTTCGAGCAACGGCAACAGATCGTTGATGGAAGAAATCTTTTTGTCTGTCACCAGAATGTAGGGATCTTCCAAGACTGCCTCCATCCGCTCGGGATTGGTAATCATGTAAGGCGAGACATAGCCGCGATCGAACTGCAATCCCTTAACCATCTCCTTGGAGAGGCCGAGCGTTTGGGACTCTTCCACGGTCACCACGCCGTTCGCGCCAATCTCGTGGAATACTTCCGCGATCAGCGCGCCGATTTCCTTGTCGTTCGCCGAGATAGAAGCTACTTCTTCAAGTTGCTTCTTGTCTCGAACATCAATAGCAACCTTCTGTCCCTCGAGGTGCTTGATTACCTCCGCAAGCGCCTTCTCAATACCGCGGCGGAGTGCCGTAGGATCCGCCCCCGCATTAATACGAGCAATGCCCTCTGTCGCGATTGCTTGCAAGAGGACAGTTGCCGTGGTGGTGCCGTCGCCGGTCACATCATTCGTCTTATTCGCGACTTCCTTAATAAGCTCCGCGCCGATATTCTCGAATTTATCCTCAAACTCAATATCCTTCGCAACTGTCACGCCGTCCTTTGTAATAACGGGAGAGCCGAAGCTCCTCTCCAAGATCACATTCCTTCCCTTGGGGCCAAGCGTGACCTTCACCGCGTCCGCGGCCTTATCAATGCCACGCTTGATCGCCTCGCGCGCATCCGCGCGAAATTTTACTTGCTTCGCCATAATTTTATTCCTCAATTATCGCCAAAATGTCGTCCTCATCGCCTACGAGATACTTCTTGTCATCAATCTCAATCTCGTCCGGGCCATACTTTTTAAAGAGGACGATGTCGCCGACCTTGACTGACATTGGAACACGCTCGCCTTTCTCGTTAAGCTTGCCGGGGCCAATGGCGAGCACTTTTCCCCGGATAGGCCTTTCTTTGTCTGCAGTGTCAGGAATGACAATTCCCGACTTTGTTGTCTTCTCTTCCTCGAGTGGCTCAAGGAAGACATGATTCGACAACGGCTTGAACTTCATGCTTCCACAAACTAAAAATTAGCATTCTCGACCTTAGACTGCCAATCCTACTATAACGCAAGGAGAGCGCTTGTCAAGAGCTGCCTCCCCCCACGTCACGCACCCGCACTGGGCGGGCGCGGAACCGCAGCGCCCACGCCTTGCCAAGTGTAATTGCCACGCGGCGAAGCTTGCGGCGGTAGAGGAACGCATAGGTCGCGAGGAGCACAGAATAGTTGAGCGCGAGAAACCACGGCGTGCCCCAATAGATACCGTCAAATTTCCATGAAGAGAGCGGCCAGAGAATGGGCGTGGGGTATTTCGCGTAGGAGTGGGTGAAAACATCAATCGAGATGTGGAATACCCATCCGAGCATTTCCCAAGATGCCTTCTGTCGCAGTACGAGTATGAGAAGGAATACCGTGCCAAATACCAGTAAGCTGTGGCTCAGCTGGTAGAGCGCGTTGGTGAGGCGAAAAATGGCAATCGTGTCTGCCTGCGCAGGCTCAAAGTCCGATGGATGGGGAAGCTCGCCCAACGCAACGCCGCGGAGAATTTGCAGGACGAACCACACGGAGAGCCCTGAGAAAGCAAACAGGTCGGGGAACATGCCCCAGAAAACCGCCCACCGCGTACGGAGGCGGAAGGAGAATTTCTCTTTCACTTGCCGCCGAACAAGGCGTTCGCCGCTCCGCGCGGCAACCACAGTCCATAGCCCATGCGCTAACAAATCCATCGCCGTACGTTGCTACTTAGGAATGCGACGACTTTACAATATCATCATAGATATTGAGCACTGCCTTCACCGCGTCCCCCGCGGCGATATTGTTCTGATTATAAAGGCCGTCAGCCACATCGCCCGCTGCCCAAATACCGTCCACAGAGGCACGCTGGGTCTTGTGATCCACTACGATTTCT
Source organism: uncultured Candidatus Saccharibacteria bacterium (assembly GCA_964403045.1). GTDB lineage: Bacteria > Patescibacteriota > Minisyncoccia > UBA6257 > 2-01-FULL-56-20 > CAYOEP01. The sequence continues at coordinate 10,341 of CAYOEP010000015.1, read as the reverse complement.
CCACGATCGTTAAGTTGGACAAGGCCACGCACGATATCCGAATTCGGAATAATACCTATTTCCACAAAAATTCCCTCCACTGGAAGATCTACCGTCTTCCCCGACGCAGTATCAAGATAACGGAGCGAGGTAACAGTTGTATCGCCGCGAATCTCTTTTGCCTCGGCATGAAAAAGAATGTGTACCTTCTCCGCCGCGCGGACTTTCTCCTGAGTAACAGGGTCGCCCCGCAATGCACCGGAACGCTCGAGGAGGTAGATAGAAGACGCGTAGGGAAGAAGATCAATCACCGCTTCAAGCCCCGCGTTCCCTCCGCCAATCACCGCCACATTCTTCCCTTTGAAAATTGGCGCGTCGCAAATGGAGCAGTATGATACTCCTTTTCCTTCCCATTCCTTTTCGCCGGGAATGTTGAGTTTGCGGCGCCTACTCCCCGAAGCGATAAGAACACGCTCAGTAGTAAATGTGTTTCCCTGCTCAGTTGCAACAGAGAAACGCTTCTCGCCTTCCTGGGTAACTGAGGTAACGCGCACCCCTTCCACAATCTCAATCCCATCCTGCGCCCTGAGGTGCTCCTCCAGCATCTTGCCAAACTCAAACCCGGAAATGGACTTCACGCCAATCCAGTTCTCCACCGTTGCCGAAACGAGCGACTGACCGCCAAAGCTTTCTGTAACCAGCACCGCGCGGATCCGCTTCCGTGCCGCATATATGCCTGCTGCAATGCCCGCAGGCCCCCCTCCAATAATGACGAGTTGGTAAGTCGGCTGCATGAAAGAGTTAGGAGGATTGTAGCATTTTGCTGAGAATTCTTTCAAGTTGGGGCCCTGAAAGATAGCCTTCAAACTTTTGTCCATTAATAAAGAAGGTAGGCGTTCCCTGCACGCCTATTGCCCGCGCTGCACGGATTTCCTGCTGAATTTCATCGCGATATTTACGTTCCTCTACGCACGACTGAAACTTTTCTATGTCAAGATCAAGGCGCGCGGCAATTGTTAGAAACAAATCATCCGTGAACATGGCATTGTTCTCCTGCAAGTTGCGCCCCGCAGCAGCATAGAGGAGGTCGTGGTATGCCCAAAATTTTCCTTGATCTTTTGCGCAAGCAGCTGCTTCTGCCGCAAGGACAGACTCAGGGCCTAGCACAGCAAAATCGCGAAATATCATCCGCACTTTCCCAGAGCGGATATAGCGATCCCGCAGCATCTCCTCAGTGTCGGCAAAAAACTGCAGACAGAAGAAGCACTGGTAATCGCCATACTCCACAATCGTCACGGGAGCGTCTTCCCTGCCCAAAATCACATCGCGATAGGAAAACTGCGTATCCTCGCCTGCCACGGCGGGAGGAGAATTTAGATTTGGTCTCACCGCAACATACCACAGCGCCGCTCCCACCATTGCCGCACTTACCGCAATACTCAAGAGGAGCGGCACAAGCCAAGTAGCATTGCGCTTCATCCCAACTAGTGTAGCAAAAGCAACAGCGAGAAGAAAGCAAGTAGTAGCGATGGCAAATACGGGCTACAATAAGAAGGTGCCCTCCGTAACCGTCCATAATCTCGTCGCCCTCAGCACCACTGGCAGTATTTACGCCTATTTCCTCATTTTCATTGCGATGGTGCTCGAAGGGCCCCTGGTCACTGCAGGCGCTTCATTTGCCGCCGCGCTCGGCTACCTCGATATTCGAATTATTCTTCTACTCGCAATCGCGGGCGACCTTGTAGTTGACATCGGCGCGTACGCGGTTGGCCGCGCGGCGCGGAAACCCTTCGCGGAAAAGCTCCTCCGGCGCGCTGCATCGCCCACAAGCTTTATCAAAAAGATAGAGCGCCTTCTCCACAACCATACCGCGAAGGCAATATTCCTTATTAAGATGACCCCCCTCGTGCCCACGATCGGCCTAACACTCGTGGGGGCGGCGCGAGTCCCCTTCCTTTATTTCCTTATTGCCACCGCAGGAATTGTTGCCGCGCGGGCGGCAGTATTTGCCGCTGTGGGCTACTACTTCGGCTTCGCCTACGGAACGCTCGTGCGGGTAGTGCGAAATGTCCAAATAGCCATCGCCATCACCGCGCTCACCGCCGCCGTTGTCTATTACCTCTACCGCAAAATTATCGCGCGTTTCTCCCCAGGGAACGACATATCCTCCCCACACTGACAATGCGCATCGCAATGTTCTCAGACAACTTCTACCCGGAACTGAGCGGCATCGCCGACTCTATCCGTACTACCGCCGAGGAGCTCGCCTCCCGCGGCCATGAAATTCACTTCCTGGTACCTTCCTATTCCGCCGCAGATTACCAAAGAGTCCACCTCCGCCAGCACCAAGCGCGATGGAGGAGAGGCATTACAGTAACACGGCTCGCTGCTGTCCGCTACCGCACCGGCACCGCGCAAGGAAGGTTTGTAATTCCCACGCTCCTCCGCTGGCTGCACCTCCTCGGGAAAAAGCCGGATGTCATCCATTTCCATCTTCCCCTCAGCACAGGAGTAGAGGCAGTAGTCGCCGCGAGGCTTCTCCAAGTTCCTCTCATAGGAACCAACCACACGCCTATCAAGGAATTTATCCGCTACGCCCCAATTCGCGCAAAATGGTTCCTCCGCCTCGCGGTTCGCTATGACGCGTGGATGTACAACCAGTGTGTATTTGTAAGCTCGCCCTCACAAACGCTACTCCGGGAAATGCGGAAAGCGGGGCTGCGCCGCCCGGCGCAACGCATTTCCAACCCTATTCAATCCGCGATCTTCCACCCACTGCCGCGAAAAGCAGCACTCAAAAAGAAATACCGTGCCGAAGGATTTACCCTACTCTACATTGGCCGCCTCGCACCCGAAAAGCATATCGAGGTGCTCCTTAGAGCGGTGGCGCAACTTTCAGGAAGTATTCCATCGCTCCGGCTGCTCGTTGGAGGAACCGGTTCTGAGGAAGCAGCATTGCGGCGCCTCGCCCAACAACTCGGCATTGCGCAGCGCACCGTATTTCTTGGCTACATATCCTCGCTTGAACGTATGAACGAAATTTACAACGCCGCCGATGTATTCGTAATGCCAAGCACTGCGGAAACACAGAGTATCGTCACAATGCAGGCGATGGCATGCGCTCTGCCAGTAATTGCCGCGCGGGCATGGGGACTCCAAGAATATGTAACGAAGGAGCGCGGTATCCTCGTACCGCCCAAAAACCCGCGTGCCCTCGCGGAGGCGATTTTCTCACTCTTTCAAAACCCGCGAAAACGCCGTATGCTAGGACAAGAAGGGAAGAAGTTCGCCGCAACACTTTCCCCCGCAGCAATTGCGGCGAAATGGGAGCAACTATATGCGCACGCGCAACAAACAGCAACACGTAGGGCCTAGTAAATCTTCAATTACTCCGCCGCGCCTCAGCGTGGTAATTCCCGCACACAACGAGGAAAAGCTCATTGCCGGCTGCCTCAAAAGCATCCTCCGCAATCCTCCCCCAGAGCTTAAAGAAATCATCGTAGTGGACAACGCCTCCACCGACCATACCGCAGAAATTGCCTCGATGTTTCCCATGGTGCGCGTCGTCGCTGAGCCTGACAAGGGACTCACCAAAGCACGGCAGAAGGGACTCGAAGAAGCGAAGGGAGAGCTTATCGCTTACCTTGATGCCGACACGAGGATTCCCGAAGGATGGTTTGAGACAATTCGCACTACCTTTTCCAGCCACAAGGAAGTAGTTTGTCTGAGCGGCCCCTACCGCTACTATGACCTTCCGCCCTTTAAGAAGTTTCTTGCGGAGGCAGGATGGAAAATTTTTGCTCCTCTTACCTACCGTATCGTCGGCTATATGGTACTCGGCGGCAACTTTGTCGCGAGGAAATGGGCACTCGAAAAGATGGGTGGCTTTGACAAAAGCATTGCGTTCTACGGGGAAGACACCAATATCGCATGGCGCCTGCACCAATATGGCAAAGTACTTTTCCGCATGGATTTCTATGTGATGAGCTCCGGCAGGAGGCTGCTCCATGAGGGATTACTGAAAACCTACGTGGTATACTCCCTCAACTATCTGTGGGGTGTATGGTTCCGCAAGCCGCTCACCAAACGCTACCGCGACATCCGATGAATTCGCCTCATACCCAGCCGCATCCCCTCTCCCCTGCCACGGCGCAGAAGACAGCGGGCAGTATTGTCGGGGCGTTCCTTGTCGAGTATCTCGTGATCACACTCCTGCGCCCCGCACCAGCGGTGCCAATATTCTGGACGCACGCGTTCTACTTGCTCCTCCTCCTCAACACCTACTTTTCCCTCCGCACTTTCCTGCAGGTAATACCTCCACAACTTCTTGCACAGAGAATCGTGGATGGCATTCTCGGGCTCCACTATTTTGTGGCACCTTTCACGACAGGGAACAGCGCGGCATTTGCGCTCCTCATGCTTTCCCTTTTCGCAATCGCAACTTGCAAATATCTCATCGCAACTCGTGCCGCAAAGAAGTACCTCCCACTCCTCTGGCGCAAAATACGGATCGATGCGATAGGTATACTCGCCGCCGCAATCACGCTCGTCGCCCTCACGAAATTTCCCGAGCTGCGCGGCGGCGTGTGGTGGACAATCGCGTTCGGGTTCGCCAATATCTACCTCCTCGCGATTGTTCCTCTCTACCCACGCCTGCCCGCAAAAGCGCTTGCTGATCGCAAGCAGGCGCGCTAGGATACAGCCGTCCTATGGCAAAGCCGGCAAACACACTCAAAATTATTTTCCTCCTTATCGGCGATGTGGCTATATTTTATTGCTCGCTTCTCGCCACGCTTTTCCTGCGCTATCAAGGATTTGTTCCTGCTCCTCTGCTCCGCGCCCACATCATTCCTTTTTCAATCATGCTCGTCATATGGGTGCTCACTTTCTACATCGCCGGGCTCTACGAGCTTTCCAACCTTCGCAATGACTTCCGTTTCGCGAAAACATTCCTCAGCGCGCTCATAGTCAACTTCCTCCTCGCAATTGCGCTTTTCTATTTCTTTCCCATCTCGGGCATTGCCCCTAAGAGAAATCTATTTCTCTTTTCCGCAATTTTTGCAGTAGTCGCCTTCCTGTGGCGGCGGGGCTTCAACCGAACCGCAGAGACCGCGAAAGCCGTCACACCGCTTCTGCTCATCGGCGAGGGGAAGGCCGCCGAAGAGCTTGCGGACGCCATTGTCCGCAACCCGCAGTTAGGTTACCGGCTAAAGGCACACCTCCGCGATGAGGCGACAATCAGTGAAGCGAGTATCCGAGCAGCAATCGCGCGCCATCACTGTAAACTCATCGTCGTGCCCATCTCCTCAAAGCAAAGAAAGAAGTTAACAAAATTTCTCTACCAGCTCCTCGCCCATGACATAGCAATACAGGATATCCCTTCTCTCTACGAGGAAGTTTTGAAGAAAGTGCCGCTCGACGCGATAGATGAACTCTGGTTTATCGAGCACAACAGCGCGGCAAAAAAGTTTTATGACCGCCTCAAACGCGCGGGGAGTCTGCTGTTTGCCCTTATCCTCAGCGTCTTGCTCCTGCCTCTTTTTCTTTGCATCGCCGCCGCAATCGCGCTGAGTTCAAAGGGACCCGTCATCTACCGCCAGACGCGAGTGGGCAAACGAGGGAAACACTTTACTCTCTATAAGTTCCGCACAATGCGGCACGACGCAGAAAAAGACGGGCCCAAGTGGAAAATGTCGGGGATAAACGACCCTCGCCTCACGCCCGTAGGGAGAGTGCTCGTGCGCACGCACCTTGATGAACTGCCCCAGCTCCTCAATGTCATCAAGGGAGAAATAGGGTTTGTGGGGCCGCGCCCCGAGCGCCCAGAGTTCACCGCACTTCTTGAAAAAGAAATCCCCTTCTACCAAATGCGTCACCTCATCGCCCCCGGCATCACCGGGTGGGCACAGATACGCTACCCCTATGGCTCCTCTGTTGAAGACGCGTACGAAAAACTCCAGTATGATCTTTACTATCTCAAGAACAGATCATTTGTACTTGACTGTGCTATAATACTCAAAACGTTGAAATCACTCTTCGTGCATCCCACAAAATCGTGAAATACCGTATCATTGTCACGGGAGGAGCAGGATTTATCGGTTCGCATGTGGCAGACCGCTACATTGCCGCAGGCCACCACGTTGCCGTCATTGACAATCTCACCACCGGATTCCGCAAGCACGTGCCCAAAAAGGCAAAATTCTATAAGGCGGATATCCGCAACCTCAAGCGCCTCGAAACGATTTTTAAGAAAGAGCGCCCGCACGTAGTAAACCATCACGCCGCAATCGCGGAAGTTATCAAATCGGTAAGGGATCCAATTCCCACCTTCGCCACAAACGTACTAGGAACTGCCAACGTATTTCTCGCGCTCGGGCACTATGGAAGCCAGAGGAGGCGGAAATTTATTTTCTCTTCAACCGGGGGCGCGATCTACGGCGACCCAAAGAAAATCCCTGTCGATGAGCAGACAGAGCCAGTTCCCCTTTCCCCCTATGGTCTCTCCAAGCTCCTCGGAGAGCACATTATCAAGTTTTATAGCGCACGCTTCCAAATTCCCTACCTTATATTCCGCTACCCCAACGTGTACGGGCCGCGGCAGAATCCCAAGGGAGAGGCGGGCGTTGTTGCAATCGTCGGGGGGCAAATGAAACACCGAAAAAAGGTATACATTTTCGGCGACGGCACCAAAACGAGGGACTATGTGTTCGTGGAAGACATCGCGCGGGCAAATCTCACCGCACTCTCGAGAGGGCGCAATGTCATCCTCAACCTTGGGAGCGGCAAAGAAACCAGCGACCAGCAAATTATCAATCTCATTGCGGAAGCAACGCACTACCCCTACACTCCCATCTACACGCCTTTCCGCGAAGGAGAAGTGTACCGCATCGCCCTCAACGCCAAAAAGGCACAGCAAATCCTCCACTGGAAGCCAAGGGTACCCTTAAAAGAAGGCATTCAAAAAACCCTTGCTACAATCCCGTAGCTTCCAGAAATATTGCTACGAAAGCTGGGGAGGCTGGAGATCCTGCGGGCGGTAGCGCGCCACCGCCTGCACATAGTTTTTCAAAAGCCACGAGCTGGACTGCAGTTTTCCCCCTTTCCCCACGCCAAACACCATCTTGCAACCAATCTCCTCGCATACCGGAATCTCTGGGATGTTATCTTTCGTCCTGTCGCCGCCGTTCGCGAAAATATCAGGGCGGAGCTCCCGCAACGCGTCGCACACACTCATATCTGCAGGATTTTCAGGATGCTTCGTGATAACAACTTCATCCACCGCCGCGAGCGCCTCAAGCACTTCTTTGCGCTCCTGCTCAGGCATAAACACAATTCCCTTCTTCTTGCGCAACCAGTTATCATTGTTTAGTATCACTACCAGTTTGTCGCCAAGCTTTTTCGCCTCGCGGAAGAGGCGCACGTGCCCCACATGCAGTGGATCAAATCCCCCACTCACCGCCACCACAATATTTTTTTTCCTCTTTGCCATACTGCTTCTCAAATGCTCGCTTTTTTATAATGAATTCAATGTGGCGCAAAGTCAAATCACTCCTCCTCACTAATAGGGGAATACGGCAGACGGTATTGAAAAATACTTTCTGGCTTTTCGCGGGCAACGTGGGGAGCAAGCTTCTCCGCGCTGCGCTTATCATCTACGCGGCACGAATTCTCGGGACATCGGAGTATGGAATCTTCTCCTATGTAGTAAGTCTCGCAGGATTCTTCTCGCTCTTCTCCGACATTGGCCTCTCCCCGCTTCTCACAAGAGAAAGCGTAAAAAATAAAGAGAGGGCACGGGAATATATCGCCACTACTCTCTTCATCAAGCTCGGCATCTTAATCGCAACTGTACTCTTCACAGTGCTCGTGGCGCCAACATTTGTCACGCTCCCCCAGGCGCGCAATCTTATACCAATTGCCGCAATTCTCCTGGCGTTCGACAGCATTCGGGCGTTTGGATTTGCAATCGTGCGGGCACAAAACCGAATGCAGATTGAGGCGACCTACATCATCCTGACCGATATTTTCATCACCGGCATCAGCATTCCTGCCATCTCTCTTGTCCCTGCCTCTGCAACACTCGCGATGACCTACACCATCGGAAGCGGCATTGGCTCTCTGCTGCTTTTCTGGAAACTCCGCAAATACTTCAAGAACATTATCTCTTCCTTCAACAAGAGGCTTATCGGCTATATCCTCGGCTCCGCCTGGCCCTTCGCTGTCATCGCGCTCCTCGGCGCGTTTATGTTGAATATCGATACTATCATCCTTGGCTGGTTCCGCAGCGCTCACGAAATTGGACTCTACGGCGCGGCACAACGCCCTGTGCAGCTTCTCTATGTATTCCCTTCTCTTTTCACGGCAAGTTTATTTCCCATCATCAGCAAATTAGTCCAGGCGCAAGCAACACCAAAGCTAAAAAAAGTTCTCGAAACTGCTATTACCGCAATGATGGGCTTCGCCATTCCTGTCGCCATTGGGGGCATACTTCTCGGCAAGCAAATTATTGCCCTCCTTTTTGGTCCTGCTTACCTCCCCGCCACGCCTACCTTCCAGCTTCTTCTTGTCACCATCCTCGCAGTGATTCCCGGAGGCATTGTCAATAACTCTATCTTTGCCTACAACCGCCAGCGGGTGTTCATCGTCTCCACCGTCGCAGGAGCGCTGACAAATGTCGTACTGGACTTGTTGCTTATTCCGCCCTACGGCATTGCAGGCTCCGCAGTCGCAACAATCATTTCACAATTTATCGTCGTCAGCTATAACTGGATGCAACTTAAGCGCATTAACCCATTTCACATTCTCCCCCATATTCCCAAAATTGTAACCGCCTCGCTGGCAATGGCACTCTTCACTTCTGCCCTCTCGTCGCTCCACACCCATATTCTCGTTAATATCCCAATCTCGATTGCATTCTACCTCGGAACACTTTTCCTGCTCAAAGAACGCCTCCTTCTCAGTGAAGGGAAGGCGGTTCTCGCTCTTATATTCTCGAAAGGGCAGGGCTAATTTGCTGCTCGCGGGCTCAAAGTCCTTGCTCTTGATACCACTCCTGCACCCGCTGATATTTCTCCGGTGTTCCTATGTCGAATACAGGATCAGAAGAATAAATGCCATAAACTGCAGCACCCTGCGCGACAAGTCGTGGAATCACCTCAATATCCAGCCGCACCGGCCTTCCCTCAGGAATCCACTGTAAGAGGCGCTTCGAAAGCACATAGAGGCCGCTGTTGAGGAACAAATTTTCACAATACTCTTTGATGGCATGCGGGCGGGCATGCCACTTGTAAATTCTTTTTGTCGCCAGATCAATTTCTGCAATGTCGCCGTGCTGCGGATCGTCGTTCTGGCGGAGGGCAATTGTGGCAAGTGCATTATACGAATGGTGATGCGAGAGGAGCGGCGCAAACTGAAATTGATGGAAAAGGTCCCCGTACACCAGCACGAAGGGGTCACTCAGGAGAGGCTCCATTTTCTTAATCGCCCCCCCGGTTTCGAGAAGTTGGTCACGCTCATCACTATAGGAAATGCGCACCCCAAATCTCTCGCCATCGCCAAAATAAGAAGTAATTGCCTCAGGAAGATAGTGGAGATTCACCACAAAATTCCTGAATCCCTGATCGCGCAACGCGCAAATTGTATGCTCCAAGAGCGGCTTACCTCCAATAGGCAGCATCACCTTGGGTACTGTGTCAGTCAGCGGGCGCAGCCTCGTGCCAAGCCCCGCCGCCATAATCGCTACCGTGTACTGATTTGTCTGCAAATCACTCATTATTCCCACGCCACCATTTACTTTTCTTTATAACGCTTGAATAAGAAATTTCTTACTGCTGGAAAAGGAAGGAGTTTGTAGATACAATAGCCAACTTGCTTCAACCTATTCTTGCAGTAGGCGCGTCCATAATTCGGATACTTATCCTTATATTTCCTTGCGATTTCTATATTTCGTTGGAGCTGCAGCGACTTATTCTTCGCACTAATACTATCCTCGCGCATCATAAACCGAATTGCGTACAGCGGCAAATTTGCAAACTTTCCCACCGTTCCCAACTTTAGCCAAAGGTCATAGTCTTCGCTGTGGAGCGTACGGGGCGACTCATCATACCCGCCCACGCGGAGCGCAGCATCCTTACGAAACACCACACTGGAGTGAGTGAAACAATTTCTTGAAAGAATTCTCGCCCGTATATCCTCGTCACGCTGGGGATTGAGAAACCGGAATAGTTCATTTCCCGACTCATCTACCACAATTACCCCTGTTCCCACCAGCACATAATCACGATGTTGCTCAAGAAAAACTACTTGCTTCTCGAGCTTTTCAGGGTCTACCCACTCGTCATCATCATCGATTCTCGCAATATA
>CAYOEP010000014.1:0-17965 GCA_964403045.1 uncultured Candidatus Saccharibacteria bacterium | reverse complement strand
CGCAAGTACGGGGATTTACCCTCATTGAGCTGCTCGTCGTAATTGCGATTATCGCAATTTTGGCCGCGGTGGTGGTGCTGACACTGAATCCGGCGGAGCTTCTCCGGCAATCCCGCGACTCTACGAGACTCTCCGATATGTCCGCGTTAAATAGCGCGCTCTCGCTCTACCTTGCTGATGTTGTATCGGTAAGCTTGGGAGATGCAACTAAGTGTTATACACATTCGACAGCAGCGACATCTACGGGTTGCAAAGGTAGGCATGGATCAAAAACAGCAAGCGCAACAAACACGCGAGCTATTGACGGCACAGGTTGGATCCCGGTAGACTTCACCGCAATTAGCGCGGGGTCGCCGCTTCCTATACTCCCCGTAGACCCGGTCGGCATTAATGACGCCACCTACTTCTATAGCTACTCCAATACAACAACCACGTATGAGCTTGACGCGAAGATGGAGAGTACGAAGTTTAAGAATGGGGGCGGATCCGATGTGGAAAGCACTGATGGTGGAAACGATGCTGATGTATACGAAGTAGGAAATGAGCCCGGCTTGGACATCTAACACCCAGTGATTCTTGTGGGGGAAAGAGAATGCCGCCGGGATGGCGGCATTCTCTTTCTATCTTCCTATCGAGAGAAATTGCGTGTACAATATTTGCAAGTAATAAGGAATGGATCCTTTCATTTGGCTACACTTCGTGGTCTTAGTCTTTCTCTTTATGCTCCAAATCTTTTGGAGAGGATTTTTCCGCCGCTTTCTGCGCCGCATTGTCATCTATTCCATCCTTGCGGTGTTCGGCCTGCAGGGATTTTTGGTGTACCTGCAGTACAGGTTTTGGGAGTACAGCCCTTTTTCTAAATATCTTCTCCCGCCCTACCAAGACATTGACTACTACGCCTACTATTCGTGGAAGTGGTATTTGGTGAGCTATGTGGCTGCACTTCTTGTGGCGGTACTGTTCTCGTTCGCGGCATACTTACTAAACCGCGCAGGAGGAGAAAGGTTTTTTGAGCCGGAGGAGCCATGGCTTTTGGCGCTTGGCATTTTCCTGAGCGGATGGCCTGCGCTGCTTTTCTACATCCCCGCGGTGCTGTTTACTGGCTTGTGTCTGGCATTCTACTACACCCTGCGGAAGTGGGGGCGCGCGCCGCTCTACTATTTATGGCTTCCCATCTCAATTTTTGTTATCATAATGGTGCAAACAAAGATAATTCCAAGTGCGTGGATAGCCTTCCTCCGATTTTAATCGTGAGGAGCGTTGCCATAAGGAGCAACGAAAACCCTAAGCTCTCCGCGCCGCAGAGCCCCCATTGCGCTATGCCGCTTCCTGTACCCGTAGGACAATTAAAAAAGGAACTTGTTGGTGAAGGAATTGTTGATGAGGAGAAATTTGATAAGCTTGCAGAGGAAGCAGAAAGGAAGAACCAAAATTTGGCAGATATACTTGTTTCCGAGAAGGTGGTGGAGGCATCCTACCTCAACGGGGTGCTTGCGCGCCTTTTGGGAGTAGAGCTTGCCAACTTAAATGTACGAAGAATTGATGAGCAGGTACTGCGTCTTATTCCCGAAGAAGTTGCTCGGGAGCGGCAAGTGATTGTATTTGCCCGGGAACCGGACGGGACATTTGATGTGGCAATGGCAGACCCCAGCGACCTTGAGACCATTAGCTTCTTGACGCAGCAGCTGCAGGGCAAGGTAAAGCCGTTTCTCGCGACCCAGAGCGATCTCAATGTTGGCTTTGCGATTTATGGGATGCGCTCTACGGAGGATTTTAAGCGCATCATCGAAGAGCAGATTCAAGCATCGCTTGCGAGCGAAACAAAAACGATAGAGGAAGCAGCAGCCTTGCTTCCTATTGTGGCGATTGTGGATAATCTTCTTTCCTATGCAATGGCACGCCGCGCCTCCGACATTCATCTGGAAATTTTGGAGCAGGAAACGCTGGTGCGTTACCGCATCGATGGCATCCTGCAGGAGATTATGCGGATGCCGAAAGCAATCCATCCCGCGTTGGTAGCGCGCATTAAGTTGCTTGCAGGCCTTAAGCTTGATGAACACCATAAGCCGCAGGACGGGCGGTTTCGCTACAAGATCGTAAATCAGGTAGTGGATGTACGGGTTTCTGTGCTTCCTACTTTCTACGGGGAAAAGGTAGTTATGCGCCTTCTTGAGACTACCCAAAAGCCACTTTCGCTTGAGGAGCTTGGGTTGATGGCAGAAGACGCGGAGGTGGTAGCCCGCAACTTGGAGCACAGCTTTGGAATGATTTTGGTGTGCGGCCCCACAGGATCTGGCAAGACGACTACGCTCTATGCGTTTATGAATATCCTGAATCGCCCGGAAGTCAATATCGTGACAACAGAAGACCCTATCGAGTACAACATGCGCTACATTAACCAAACGCAGATTAATCCACAGGCGGGCATTACTTTCGCGAACAGCCTCCGTTCCATTTTACGCCAAGACCCCGATATTATTATGGTGGGTGAGATTCGCGACAGAGAAACTGCGAACATTGCGGTGCAGGCGGCGCTCACAGGCCACCTTCTTCTTTCCTCGTTGCATACCAATGATGCGCCTACTACGATCCCCCGTCTGTTCGATCTCGGCGTGCCTCCTTTTCTGGTCGCTTCCACGCTTAATTTGGTAGTAGCACAGCGATTGGTGCGAAGAATTTGCACCACGTGCGTGTATTCCTACAAAGTAAGCGATGATTTGAAGGAAATTGTGCAGGAGCAGCTGCACCGCCTCAACATTGAAATAGGCAACATTCGCATTCCGCCTGTACTCTACCGCGGCAGGGGATGCGAAGCGTGCGGAATGACAGGCTACCGGGGGCGCGTGGGCATTTTTGAAGTGTTAGAGGTTACCGAAAAGATACGTTCTATTATCACAGCACCTAAGTTTGACCTTGGAGAATTGAGGAACGCTGCGAAGGAGGCGGGGATGAAATCGATGTTTGAGGACGGTTTACGCAAAGCAGAGCTCGCAATTACCACACTCGAAGAGGTATTGCGGGTAATTAAAGAATAACATGCTTTACTACTACACGGCAGTTGATGAGGAAGGAAAGGTGATTGAAGGCGAAACTGATGCTGAGAATGTTGCGGAAGCGGTTCGCTATCTTTCCTCAAAACACCTTTCTCCAATTTCGCTGAGGGCAGTAAAGAAAGAGGGAAGAGGGGTGCGTCCGCTCTTTGGTGGCATCAAGGATGTTGATAAAATTTTTCTTACAAAGTATCTCGCGCTGATGTTGAAGGTGGGGACTGATTTGTTGTCGGCAATTAATATACTCATTGTCGATTTCGAGAAACCTGCGATGAGGAATTTCCTGCTCGAGGTGCGGGATAATTTGGCAAAAGGGCGTCCGTTCTATGAAACCTTCGCGCAGTATCCGCGTATTTTCTCTCCCGTGTTTGTAAACCTCGTCCGCGCCGCTGAGGAATCGGGCAATCTCCAGCAGACGTTTGAGAACTTAAGCGTCTCATTGGCGCGGGAGGCGGACCTGCGGAAGAAAGTAAAATCGGCGCTTATCTACCCCTTGCTGCTGCTTGCGCTTTCTCTCGCAATTATGGTTTTTCTCTCGGTCTTCGCGCTCCCGAGGATTGCGAAGGTTTTTATTGATGGCGGCATTGAACCTCCTACCTTTTCGCGGATTGTGTTTAACATCGGCTTGTTCATTGATGCCCATCTCCTGCAACTTGGGGTTGGTGCGGTTCTCACAATTATCGCCGCGGTATGGTTTTTCTGGTTCACAGAGATTGGGAGGAGATTTGCCGTACAGATTTTCAACAAGCTTCCCTTTATTAAAAAAGTGAGAAGCGAGCTGGCAATTCAGCGGTTTGCCGCTACCTTGAGCTCGCTTCTCCGCGCGGGACTGACCATCAACGAGGCAATTTCCATTACCGCGGAGACGGTGGGTGTGAGGGAATTCCAGGAAGCCCTGCATCGAATTAACGAGGAAGGATTGAAAAAAGGATTAACACTAGGAGAGGCATTCCGGCGGGAGCCCGTTTTCCCCCGCCTTGTGGCTAATCTTATTGCGGTTTCTGAAAAAGCGGGGCATTTGGAAGAGGTAATGGCAACCTTGGCAGATTTCTACGCTGCGAATATCGCGACAACCATCCGTTCGCTCGTTGCCTTCCTTGAACCTACGCTTTTGAGCTTAATGGGGATCATCGTGGGGACTATTGCGTTGGCGATTATTGTGCCTATCTACCAGCTGACGACAAGGTTTTAGAAAAGAAGTTGTCGTCTTGGAGGAGAACGGGGTATAATGCAGCAAGTAGGCGTGAGAGAGAAATGGCTATAACAACAATGAGAAAACAAGAGAGAGGGTTTACCATTATCGAAGTATTGCTCGTGATTGGATTTATCGCGATTTTGGGTTCTATTGCGATGGTGACGCTTTTTGGCACCAAGGAGGTGCGGCAACTTAACAGTACGGCAGAAAAAATGGCGACGCTTCTGCGTGAAGCGGCGAGCAGGTCAATGCAGCAGGCAGACAATGTGCAGTGGGGTGTACGCTTTAGTAATGAGCCGCCCACCCCTTTCTATGCGCTCTTCAAGGGATCTTATTCAATTGCGAATAGGAAAGGATACTATACACTTCCTAAGAGTGTGATATATGAGGATCCTGCAGTGGGCCTGTACCGGGAAGTTACCTTCGACCAGATTTCAGGAAAACCAAACCAGACTATTTCGGTGAAAATTTCCCTCGCGTCTGACCAGTCTGTGTCTTCTACAATTGCGCTCGCTGCGACAGGGGCGGTAAGCTACCACGTGAATAGTGTTTTTGGAGGCGGCGGAACGGTTGTCCTTCCTCCGCCTGGGGGTAATTTGGCATCGAGTGGCGAAGATAGGATAGGAGGAACTGCAATATGCACAGAACTCCATCGGCAGGGACTTCTTTCCGATGCCCTTTACGCTGCAGACAAGCGCTACGCCGCCACGGTGGATCCTCTAGTGCGCAAAGGCTACCTTCTCTGGGCGCGGCCGGTGGTACAGCTTATGCGCCGATCTCCGATCGCGGCAAAAATCGTCCACTTCTTCGCGGCGCCGTGGGCACAGGAGATGGCCTACGAGATGCATGCTGTACCACGTGGATCTTTTTGGGGGAAAGTAATGATGGCAGTGGGTAAGCCGGCATCGAAGGTGCTGGGCATCACCGCTTCTTATCTCGATGCATTGTTTGCACAGAACCGGATGGCGTTCCAATAAGTTGTCTCGGCGGCAACGACAGTGCACTCGCGGTGGGCAGTCCATCGCGGAGCTTATTATTGCCATTGCGGTGGGTGCGGCGATGGTAACAGTTGCCATTACCGCTATTGCACCCATGCTGGGTGTGGATACGGGTACAAATCGCGCCCGCATCGCGGGCTCTTTGGGCAAGCAACTTCTCGACAAAGTGCGCTCCGTTGCGCAATCAAACTGGAGCGACATTTACAACCTCAGCAAGGGAAGCACGAACCACTACCATGTGGATAGTTCTGGGGCTGTGGTAAGCGGCGATGAGCAGGTTACGGTAAGCAATGTTGTCTACACCCGCTATTTCTATGTGGAGAATGTGTGCCGTGATGATGCGACAGGGAATATTACCGGCGTAGAGGGCGCAGGATGTGCGGTAAATACCCATGAAGATCCTTCAACTCAAGAAGTAGTAGTTATTTATCGATGGCCGCCGAAAGATAGCGAGAAGCGTATTGCCGCCTATCTTTTTCGCCTCAATAATTCCGCATATGTGCAGACAAATTGGTTTGGCGGCGATGGTGAGACCAATCCCGTAACCGGCCCAACCTCCCGGTTTTATGCGCAAACCAACATTGATTTTCATTCTACCCCGGGATCAATCACTCTTGATACCATCACTTCCTCATCTACGCCTCCTGCATTCGGCGAGACGAACATTGATGGATTGAATCCCTACTACTGGGGGTGGAATGACCTGACAGGATGGATTGATTTTTATAATACCAAGACGGTAAACGTACTCTCAGATCGCATGACGGGTTACGCGAGCTCCTCGGCGGGATATATTTCCTTTGATTGCGAAACTGCACCGACGAGCACGCCGAACACATTCGACAATATTTGCAATAGGAGCAACTACAAGGTGAAGAACGATGGTGGCGGCAACTTGTCAGGATGGGCGTGGAACGATACCTATGGATGGATTAGCTTCTGCGGAACGACTGGCCCTGGTACTGCAGATTGCCCCCACACGGCCGTGCAGTATCAAGTGTACCTTGAGCCAGATCCTGACGACGCAACCAAATGGCACTTTCGGGGATGGGCGTGGAACGATATTGCGGGATGGTTCAGCTTTAACTGCGAAGATTACAATAGCGGGTGCTTTCCCTCGGATCCAAATCGCCATAAGGTCCGCACTACTTGGCATCCTAGTGTAGCGAGCGGCACGTTGGAATCGTCAATTTTCTACATTGATGACGGCGCAGGAGGCGCACGCACTATTACCTTGAATTCGCTGATGTGGAAAGGCTCGTCAGGAGCGGATACGTCAGTGAAGTTTCAGATTGCCACTTCTCTGAATTCGTCCGGGCCGTGGAACTTTACGGGCCCCTCCGGAGCGGGCAGTTACTATATTGCAAATCCCGACACTCCCATTACCCTTACCGGCTACGCGGACGTTCGCTATTTCCGCTACAAGGTGGTACTTGAATCCTCGGACGGCGTTTCTACACCGCGAGTAGATGAGGTGATTCTTAATTGGAGCCAATAATGAATAGGAACAGGGGAGCGGGAAATAAGAAGGTGCGCAATTTGCGGAGAGGGCAAGGAGCGTTAGCATTCACGTTCCTTGTGGGGAGTATTGCTCTTGTGGTGGCGGTAACGTTGGCATTTTTGGCAGCAAGTTTCGCTACAACGAGTTTTGGGTTTCAGGCCGCAAATCGCGCTTTCTCTGCGGCGCAATCAGGCGCGGAAGATGGAATACTGCATCTTGTGAGGGATAGTCAGTTTTCCCATAGCGGGTATACTGTTACAATAGATGGTGTGGATGTGCAGGTAGTAGTGGAGAATGACGGGAATGGGCACGCTACTTCTACCGGTACTGCGACTGTCGGGTTTTACAGGAGGAAGGTGGTCATTACTGCGGCTATAGATCGCGATAGCGGAACTGTCACGGTCGTCGCTACCCAACTTTCACTGTAGGCATTATGCAATTGATTTCGCGCCTTGCGCATATATTGAGAGGGAGAGAAGAAATAGGAGGGCTGGCAGTATCTCCTTCTTTCCTGCATTTTGTGCTACTGCGAGGGAAGCAGCAGTTGCGGGTTGCGCAGCCATTAGAGCCGGGCACAATCGTCGGCGGAAAAATTATCAAGAAAGAGCAGCTATTTGCTGCTTTCCGCACGCTCCGTGAGAAGATTGCCAGCGAGGGAATTTCTCGAAGAAAAGAAGTCAATGTCATCGTTTCCTTGGAAGGATTTTCTGGGCTCTACAATAGCGTATTCAGCATTCCGATTGTGAAAAATGAGGATTTTAATGAAGCCGCTTTTCTTAATTTACAGGCTGCAGCCCCTGGAGATTTTTCCCTCTATCGTGCTGACTGGCAAGTGGTGAGTATTGCAGAGAAAGTAAATCGCGCTGATCTCCTGGGCATATTTGCCGAGAAAGAGCTTGTCAATACTGTGGTTGAAGGGCTCCGAAAGGCAAGCTTTTTCCCGGTTGTCATGGAGCCGAAAGCTGTCTCGTTGGCGCGCCTCTTGACGACAGGGAGATACGGCTTTGGAGAGAAGTCGTATATTGTGTTGAGTTTGGATGATAATGGTTTTGAATTTCTTGTGCTTCGGAAAGGGCGGCTGCATTTTGAGTATACAAGCTACTGGCGCGATGTGTACTCAGAGGGGAAGATGGGGGAGATCCCGATTAAGGATTTTGAAAACATTATCGTGCGGAGCGTGAATCAGGTGTTCAGCTTTTACCGCAAGAAATGGAGCGAGCAAGTGGCGGGCATTTTGGTGTCCGCAGGCGAGTTGAACGAGGAGGTAAAGGGAATAATTACGCGCAACTTTCCCTCCTTGCGGGTACAAGGAGCGGCATTTTCCGAAATAGGGGACGAGGAAGCATGGCGTTGGGTTGCTGCGTTCGGCGCTGCAATACGGGGGAAAATACCACGGAGGAGCGACGAAGAGGCAAACCTCCTTGGGGATTCTGCAGAAGAAGAGTTCCATCGGCGCCACATCCGCCACTTCTTCCAATTTTGGCGAATCCTTGCCCCGGCTGCGCTACTACTTCTTCTGGGCGCACTGGTTGGTACCCGAGCGTTTCTCGTGTATATGACACAGCAAACCGAAAATAAACTGCAGTTCAGCCTTCAAGAACAGGAAGGTGCAACACTCACAAGGCTGGAGCACAAGGTGGAGAAATTCAACTCGCTTGTGAGAAAGATGGAAAACGCGGAAGGGAAAATAAGGCATTGGCATCCGGTCTTGCAAGCAATTGCAAATATTGCGCAGCAGGGAGAAGTCCAAGTTCTTGAGCTTGACGCTTCTCATGGCGATCGCATTGTGCTTTCTGCGCGCGCTCCGTCAGAAGATGCAGCAAAAGAATTCCGTGCCAAACTGAAAGAGAACCCGCTTTTTACGGATGTAGAGCTTCCTCTTGAGGGAGTTCAGCGTGATTCTTCAAAGAAGATTTTCTTCCCGTTGCGGTTCTCTATCAATTGGCGAAATGTAGAATAGAGAGCACGCTTGTCGCTTTCTGTCATTTTATCGAGGACAAATGCCCCTGCTTTTTGGGGCATATCGCTTTTTCGAATGCCGATACGGAGACGCCAGAATTGTGGAGTGCCGAGTGCCTCAATAATTGAGGCAACACCTTTGTGACCAGCAGACCCTCTCGCGTAAGAAAATTTCCATTTTGCAAAGGCGATGTCAGCGTCATCGTGAATAACGAGGAGTTGGTGAGGGGGAATTGAAAATGCTTGGAGCGCTTCTTTTACAGCTTGCCCGGACGAATTCATATAGCACTGCGGCTTTACGAGTATTCTGTGCTCGCTTAGGGGAAGGGAGAGAAAATGCGTTCCTCGGTGGGGGCGCCATTCGCGTTGGGCTACCTGTGCAGCAAGAAAGTCGAGCATAAGGAAGCCTACGTTGTGAAAGGTTTCGCGGTATACTTTTTCAGGATTGCCAAGTCCTACGATCAGGGACGGCTTGAGGTCTTGGGGGGCGGGCGGAGTGCTTGCAATGTCCATAACTTGTATTATAGAATACTTTTACAGTGCGGCATGTATGGGGAAAACATACAGCCGCTTTCCATAAAATGATGAAGATGATGAAGCGCCTTTTTCTTTCGTTTCTAGAACTTGTAGAATTCGCACTGATCGCGATAGGTGCAGTAATACTAATAAGAAATTTCCTCGCACAGCCATTTTTGGTCAACGGGTCGAGCATGGTGCCAAGCTTTTATAGCGGCGATTATCTTATCGTGGACGAGCTCACCTATCGATTTCGGGAGCCAAAGCGGGGAGAAGTAGTAGTATTCCAATTTCAAAAAGGGGGGCAGGAAGGAGTCACTACATATTTTATCAAGAGGATTATTGCCCTGCCTGGAGAGACGATCCAGATAAAAGATGGGAAAGTAAAGATATTTAATAAATCGCATCCTGAGGGGTTTCTTTTGAGTGAAGCATATCTCACGCCAGGCATTAAGACGGGAGGAGAAGTCACGCGCACGCTGGGCGACGATGAATATTTTGTTCTCGGAGACAACAGGCCATATAGCTATGACTCGAGGAGTTGGGGTTCAGTGAGGCGGGAGCAAATTGTGGGAATTGTACGTTTTCGCTTGTGGCCTCTTCGCAGCGTCCATGCGTTTGCGGCACCATCCTACGGCGAGTAGCAAAAAAGATTGCCTGATATCCAAACAAATAAGAGAAGGAAAATGGCAAAGCAGGAAAGGAAAAGGAAAAGGAAAAGCACGACAAAGGGTGCTCCTCAAGGGAAAAATATTACAGGGGATGAGGGAGTGCGGGACGTATTTCCACAGGAAGGGGAAGTGCGCGATCGTCTTCGTAAAATTGCCTATGACACAGCGCATTCACATGGATTTTTAAGGATAGAAACTTCTTTGCTCGACCCCAAAGAAGCAATCTCCCGTGCTATTGGCGAATCAACGAAAACAGGAGATCTCTACACAGTAAGTGTGAAGAGGAGATCTTGGGTATTGCGGCATTCATCTTTTCTCTCTATGGCGCGGGCGTATTTGGCAGGAACTGCAAAGAGGAAAATTGGACAACCTGCGAAATTGTTTGCCGAAGATATTCTTTTTCCGCCTCCCGTTGAGTATGGAATCGGCGCTTGGCGCACAAGCTTGAGCTTCCACATTATTGGAGGGCCAAATGATCCTATCTACGATGCCCAAATTCTTCTCGTAGTTTCACAGTTGCTGCGCGCCTTCCGCCTGCAAGGCGCAAAAGTTATGGTTAATTCGTCCGGCTGCAAGGTATGCTGGGCTCCTTACCGAAAAAGCCTCCTCGCATATTACAAAAAGCATGCAGCAAGCCTTTGCGGCGAATGCCGTAAGGGATTTGCGGAGCGCCTTGCGGATACGATGCAATGCCGCAATGATCTCTGTAGGGAGTTGCGAAGAGAAGCCCCGTCATTTCTTGATAAAATATGTGCGCCGTGCAGCAGGCACTTCCAGAAAGTGCTGGAGTATCTTGACGACCTTGGGGTGGAATATGAGCTGGATAACTGGCTTCCTGCTCTCGTGCCGCATGGCAGCAAGACGGCCTTTGCCGTGAAAGTGCCGGTAGGAAGTGGAGAGGTCACTGTTGCTGTTGGAGGACATTATGATTACCTCTTTGAGAGCTTAGCAAAGCGATTGGTTCCTGCAGTAGGAGGTGAACTTGATCTTGAAAGGGCGGTGGAGGCAGCGTTATCACAGCAACCGCAGCGGTCGTGGTCGAGGCGCGGCGTGTTTATTATTTACATGGGAGAAGTTGCGAAACGGAGAGCGCTCAAAGTCAAAGAGGTGCTTCGGGAATCAGGACTTCACGTCGGCGAGGCATTTGGAAAAGAGCTACTCCACGCCCAGCTGAAAGTTGCTGAGAAAGAACATTTTCCCATCGCGCTTATCATTGGGCTCAAGGAAACTTATGACGACAGCGTTATCCTGCGCGACTTGAAAAGCGGCACACAAGAGACGATATCGATGGAGCGGGTATTTGAAGAGATCAAACTCCGACTTAAAAAGTAGTCGTTGTGAGATATGGAGATGCAGCAGAAAGATTTGACTCAGAAACAAGCGGAGGAGTGCATTTTCTGCAAAATTGCCGCGCACCGCATCTCTGCAGAAATTATCTACGAGGATAAAAGCGTTGTCGCATTTCTCGATATCCACCCTCGTGCTCCTGCGCACACAGTGGTAATTCCCAAAATACACGCGGCGACACTCCTTGATCTTCCTGACAAAGAGCTCCAGCCTCTCTTTGCTGCAGCAAAGAAAATAGTGCGTGCTCTGCTCTCTGCCGTAGCAGCGGATGGTATGACGATAGGAATCAACCATGGGGAAGCGGCAGGGCAAGCAATTTCGCATCTCCACATCCATCTGATGCCGCGTTTTCAGGGCGATGGGGGAGGATCGCTGCACAGTGTAGTACACAATATTCCTAGGGAGCCTATCGCGACACTTGCGGCGCGGGTGCGAAAGGTAGTGCAGTCGCTCCCATAGGGTCGCCGCTTGCATTTCTCGAGAATTTTGGTAGACTGGGCGGGTATCTTTTGTGAAATGTAATAGCTATGGTTGAAGTGAGAAAAAGAGAAAATGAGTCACCGAATGCACTTCTCTACCGTTTCACAAAGAGAGTGAAGCGGAGTGGTATTTTATTGGAAGCAAGAAAGAGAGCATTCCATAAGCGTCCACTAAGCAAGCAGAAAAAACGCCTCGCGGCAATTAAGCGGGAACAGAAACGACAAGAAGTCCTTCGTATGCGCAAGCTTGGCTTGTGGTAATACGGCAACATATATGGACTTGCTTGCAAAAATAAAAGCTGATCTGACTGCCTCGTTGAAGGAGGGTGCTCAGCGGAAGACGGAAACATTGCGAATGGTGTTAGCGGCGATCCACAATGCGGAAGTGGCAAGCCGTAGTGCTGCGGAAAGGGCATCATTGCGCGATGAAGAAGTGCGCGCGGTATTACAGAAGGAAGCGAAGAAAAGAAGAGAAGCAGCTCGCGCATTCCGAGAAGGTGGCAGAGAGGAACTTGCGCGCAAGGAAGAAGAGGAGCTTTCTTACATTCTGCCCTACCTTCCTCAACCAGTATCTGATACAGAGCTTGAGGCACGCGTTAAGGAAATCATTGAACGTGGGACACGGGAGTTTGGCGCAGTGATGAAGGAAATTATGGCAGAATTCCGTGGCAGAGTAGATGGGAAGAGAGCAAGCGAGATTGTGAGAAAACAGCTTTCTTCTTGTAAATAAAGCAGGGCACTCAAGAGATGCGGACGAAGGGGGCAATTGAGATTGAGATTGAAGTTGAGGGCGCAATTACCAGCCGTGTTAGAGGAAAACTCCAGGAAATTGGAAAGATGGCCGCGGAAGAGCTTGGCGCTGCGGGGAGGGTACTGCGCATCATCGTACTTCCCCGCGCGGAACTCAAGCGCATCAAGAAAGAATTTTTCCCTTTTCAGAGCTCCTGTGATGATGTGCTCTCGTTTGGCGAAGAGGAGCAAGGAGATTTCCCGCATCCTGAATATTCTCTGCGCCCAGCGGGGGAAGTGTATCTCTCTAGGGAGATTCTTTCGGAAAACAAAGAACGTGCCTTCCGCCTTCTTGTGCATGGTATTCTCCACCTCTTTGGCTATCATCATACGGAAAAACGTGATATCCTTATGATGCAAAAAAAAGAACAAGAGCTATGGGAACGCATTTTATCCTCGGGCTTGATGTAGGAAATTCGTCTCTCAAGGCAGTACTTATTGAGAAAGGCAAGGAAGGGATTCCGCGCCTCCGGGGCGTATTTCAGCATCCTTCAGCAGGATTACGCCGCGGTGCAGTGGTGGACTTCGCAGACCTTTCCCAGGCAATTGCCTCACTCCTTATGGAGGTAAAGAAAGTTTCAAGAAAGGCGGTGAAGAATGTTTACCTGGGAATGAGTACAGAAAAAATTAGGGCGCAGCATTCCCAGGGCGTTACAGCGATCTCTCGCGTCGATTCTGAAATTTATGAGGATGATAA
Organism: uncultured Candidatus Saccharibacteria bacterium; assembly: GCA_964403045.1. Lineage (GTDB taxonomy): Bacteria > Patescibacteriota > Minisyncoccia > UBA6257 > 2-01-FULL-56-20 > CAYOEP01. Next base: position 4,763 of record CAYOEP010000014.1, on the reverse strand, counting down.
AGAACGTGTGCTGCGCGCTACAGAGGCGATTCGGCTTCCGGCAAATTGGAAAATTGTTTACACGGCGTTGCGAGAATACATAGTGGATGGGGTAGGCGACATTTTTAATCCCATTGGATTGAAGGGCAGTAGATTGGAAGCAAGTGCGCTGGTAATTAGTGTTTTTGCCCCCCATCTTGAAGAAGTACGGAAGGCGGTAGAAATGGGAGGCGGGATAGTCAGCGATTTTGTGCCGGTACCTATCGCGGACTCTTTTTCAACGTTGAGCAAGAATCAGAAAAGTTTGGGAGTGGCGGTTATCGACATTGGAGCTGAGACTACTGGTGTCTCAGCGTACAATGAGGGGAAGCTTTTAGGAATGGCAACGTTGCCGTTTGGGGCAAAAAATATCACAAAAGATATTGCCGTAGGACTGAAAATTCCTATGGAAGCTGCCGAGATGCTGAAGCGGAAATATGGCTACGCTTCTGCAAAAGAGGTAGGTGCGAAGGAGGTAATAGAACTACGAGAATTTCTCGGAGATGAGAAGGCAAAGGTTTCGCGGAGGTTTTTTGTGGAGATTATCTCCGCGAGACTTGCAGAAATTCTCCAATTCGTGCATGATGAACTTGCCTCATGGGGCACGATTAAAGAACTTGCAGGGGGAGCGATCCTGATAGGCGGCGGCGCAAAGTTGGCGGGGCTCTCGGAATTGGTGCGGCAGGAACTGAAACTTACAAGTCAAATTGGATGCTGTGTACTGAGAGATTGGGAGAACACAGAGCGATACGAAGAATATCTCGACGATCCAGAGTTTGCCGCAGCGTTTGGGATTGCTGCCTGGGGAGCTGAAGAGGAGCAATGGCAAGAACGATTTTCCTCCCTGCCGCAAGGACGAAAAGGAATTAGAAGAACCCTGCGAAAGATTATTTCCCTCTTCTCTCCATAAGCTGCAGAGAGAGAATATAGAAAAACTTGAGTACCACAAGAATGGCACGAGCACATAAGAAACAACACATGGTGAAGCGTGCTTCGCCACAAAAAAAACAAAAACTCAAGCGAAATGCTCCGTTATTTGCACTCTCAACCGTGAAGGTAGTGGGCATTGGCGGCGGCGGAGGGAATGCGGTTTCGAGAATGAGCCGTGATTTTGTGCGTGGTGTGGAGTTCATTGCTATCAATACTGACCACCAAGACTTAGATTACTGCGAGGCGAAGCGCAAAATTTATATTGGCAAGAACCTTACCAAGGGGCTTGGAACGGGAATGAATCCGGAGCTGGGGAGGCAGGCTGCGGAAGAAAACCGATCTGAGATTGCTGAATCAATCCAGGGGGCCAGCCTCGTGTTTTTGGCGGCAGGACTGGGCGGCGGAACAGGCACGGGAGGTATTCCGGTAGTTGCAGAAGTCGCGCGCCAGGCAGGAGCACTCACTATTGCCTTTGTTACGAAGCCTTTTTCCTTCGAGGGAAGCCAGCGAGAGAAAATAGCCCAAGAAGGTCTTAATAAATTGCGGGATAAAGTAGATGCGCTGATTGTTGTGCCCAACGACAGGATATTTTCTGTAATCAGCAAAGAGACGCCTGTCAACAAAGCATTTGAGGCAATTGACGAGGTAATGAAGAATGCGCTCCTTGGTATTGTGGAAATGATTGCGACTCCGGGAATGATTAACGTGGATTTTGCAGATATGCGCACGATTCTTCAGGATGCAGGGTCGGCAATTGTGGGGCTTGGTATTGCCTCAGGGCAAGATAGAGCATCTGCGGCGGTGCAAAAGGCGATAACCTCGCCGCTCCTTGAAATGAGCCCGGAGGGTGCAAAAGGAATTCTTCTCGGCATTTCGGGGAGAGATCTTAAGATGCATGAGATCCATGAAGCTGCGAAAACAGTGGCACAGATTGCCGATCCTTCCGCACGTATCATTTTCGGTGCTTATCATGACAGGAAGCTGAAGCCGAAACAAATGAAAGTTATCCTTATCGCCACTGGCTTGAATGGGGCGGGACAATCTCAGAGCCTCTTTGGAGGCTATTCTCTGGAAGAGAAGAAGGAGTCAGTGTTGCCAATTGCAGAAAGCGAGTGGCAAGCTACAGACAGAGGGAATATGTGGACCCATGCTGAACCGACTGTCTCTCAGCCAGCTTCGTTGCAGCATGAAACAAAGGAAAATCCCTCCCCGGATTCGCCGCAGAGAAAGAAGAGTAAATCTTCACAGAAGAACGAGGTGGACGTGTGGGAAATTCCCACATTCCTCCGGAGGAAGAAAAAGCGCTAGCAGGGCTATTCTTGCCCCTGTTCCCACCTGTCAGGATGTTCTGGGAGAGAGAGCGGCTCATTGCCCCCTGCCGTACCAGTAATTTTGAGTACATCCTTGTCAATCTTTGCAAACTCCTTGGCGGCGCGGTGATACATATTCACAGTGGTGCCAAGGTGGTTTCCTAGCTTTTGCATAAATGCATGATAGTTGGCAAGATGTCTTCCAAGATCTTCCACGCGCTTTCTGATTGCTTTTGCGGATTCTTCGATCCTGAGTGCACGCAGGCCATGGAGTACGGTCTGGAGGTAGGCAAGGAAAGTTGTGGGAGAGACGATGATGACTCCTTTCTTCCATGCGTACTCAATGATATTCATATTCGAAGACTTCATTGACCCTATTTTGTTAACCAAGAGGTCATAGTAGACTGCTTCTGAGGGAATAAACATAAAGGCAAATTGGAGTGTGCCTTCCTGCGGCTTGATATACTTTGCAGTTTCTTCAATGCGGAGCTTGACGTCTTGGAGGAAGGCAGCCTCATAGCGCTGCCGCTCCTCTTTGGTAGCTGCCTCAAGGAAGCGATTATAGTTCTCGAGGCTAAATTTTGAATCAATAGGGACAATCCCTTCTTTCGTGGTGACCATTGCATCGACGATAGTGCCATCTTGGAATTGATATTGGAGCTGGTAGGTGCTGGGCGGCAGCACGTTCTCTAGTACGGTTTTGAGATAGTACTCACCGAGTACACCCCGTTGTTTGGGATTTTTGAGGATGTTGTGGAGAGACTGGAGCTGCTCCGCGAAAGTCACCACCTCTCGGTTGGTAGCCTCAACCTTTGCGAGCTTTTCGGTAACTTCCCGAATAATTTTCGCGCTCTCGCTGAATTGGAACTGCACCGACTTCGCGGTGTCTTGCAGTTGCGCATGGAGCAATTTCGAGAGCTCGTTGAGCTGCTGCTGCACGAGCACGAGGGCAGCATCGTTTTTTGGCGTGCGCTGGCGAACTAGCACCACCAGCAAAATGCCGGTAAGGAGGAGAATGAGAAGAATAAGGAGACTGAGGATAAGCGTCATAAGGTACGCTGAGTACGTTGCTTTGCGAGGATGCGCTCTTTTGCGAGTTCGAGTGCAACTTTTCGTGGCGGAAGGCGCCGCCGGCGAGATTCTTGGAGAACAAGGCGTACGTTTCTGGTGAGTTTACGATCAATTGTTGCAAACATCTTTTTGGGATTGTAGCCTCGGTATTCTGCATAAGAAGAGATCACGCCGCCGGCGTTCGCGATGATGTCGGGAACAACGAGGATCCCGCGGCGGTGCAGTTTATATTCAAGATGCGCTTGCATAGGAATGTTTGCTCCTTCGACAATGATACGGGCTTTTACTTTTCCTACATTGCCCTCATGGATAACATCGGCAGTTGCGGCGGGGATAAGGAAGTCAACACCGAGTTCATAGATTGCGTCCCGGGGAATTTTCTTCGCGCCTCGGAAGTGGAGAACTGATTTTCCCTGTGCCTTGAGGCGGGCAAGTGCTTGATAGGGAATTCCTTGGGGGTTGTAGCATGCGCCGTCCTTGTCGGAAACTGCGACAATCCGCGCACCCATTTTCTCGAGGTAATGGAAAGCGAAACTACCCACATTCCCAAAGCCTGCAATAGCAACAGTCGCTCCCTCGAGAGGAATACCCCGAAATTCGGCGGCGATTTTTGCGCTTTGGGCAACCCCGTAGCCTGTGCTGCCGTACTCATGGGGAATACCGCATTTTTCCCCGCCCCGTGCGCCCATTTTTTTCATGCAGTAATGCGCGGGCTTGCCAGTCGCGGCTTTCCAGGATCCATTTGCTTCTGCAAACCACAGCATTTCCTTTTCGCCCATGTTAATGTCGGGCGCGGCGATGTAGTAGCGTGGCACAAGGGGCCTAAGGAGCCTTGCAAAAGATTCCACGACGGCTTTTTTTCGTTCCGGGTATTTCTTGGGGTCAAATACAATTCCGGACTTTGCACCGCCAAAAGGAAGGTCGGCGAGCGCGTTCTTGAGTGTCATTGCCCGCGCAAGCCGTGCAACTTCCGCAGGGGTTACTTCGGGCGTCATGCGAATTCCGCCTTTACCTACACCGAGATTGGTATTGTCAATAACAAGAATTCCTTGAAATTGCAGGATAGGGTCGTAGACTTGCACTACATAGGAGGGGCCCAGTTCGTCATAGGTAATGGAAGAGACCGAAGAAGAGAAATTGCGCATAGCAATTAAAATTCTGTAATCCTCATTGTACTCTTTCTGCTACCCCTTTGCAAAGGAGTGCGGTGCGCTGTCGATTTTCCACAGCCGTGCAGTTCTTGACGCGGGGCAGAAAGGGAATACAATTGCTAGTATGCTAGCACAGGCGGTCGGCTTTTATGAGCAATTACCTCTCCTTTGCGTTGCAAGGGAGGGAGGTATGCTCTTTATTATTAAAGCCGGCGGCTAGTGCGGATACCACCGCAGTGCTAGTCGCCCTTGTAGGAAGCTACAAGGGTTTTTCGTTCTTTGA
>CAYOEP010000013.1:0-18175 GCA_964403045.1 uncultured Candidatus Saccharibacteria bacterium | reverse complement strand
ACTTTGCGGAAATTGAACGCAGATTTTGGCTGGCCAATGATGGGGCGGATATAGTCGTTGGCGATAAAGTTATTGAATTTTGAGGTGATGTAGGGCGTCATGTTCGCGAGCGAGGCCTCGCCGCCCGCCTTTTCTGCTTCTTTTTCCCAGAAGTCAATCACTACCGGGTTGCGGACGCGCGCGATTTTGCGCTTGCGGTATGCCGCGTCGGTGAAGATGCGCGGTACCTCGATAAGGGTCGCAGGTTCATTGGGAGCATCCTCCATGAGGAGGAGAAGGGCATTCCGCATATACTGCTCAAACATCGGCCCCATCGTTTCCTCGGCAAAAAGCTTACGGAAGATGCCGAGCATTTCGTTAACGATAAACGTCTTCTCTTCGGGGCGATTGGGATCCCACTCCAGCATATTGAGCCCCAGTGGGCGCGCGGTATCGCCGGGGTCGAAGTAAATGACATCTTCTATTCGTTCTTTGGGAATATGTGCGAGCGCGTATTCACAAAATTCTCCATGGGGATCGATAATAGCAACCCCTTTCCCTCGGTGGATGTCGTCCACAATCATATTTCCCATCAGCGTTGATTTGCCCGTGCCGGTTTGCCCGATAATGTAGACATGTCGCTCTCGGTCTTTATCAGTAATGTAGACAGGCTCTGCAGCTCCGCGGAAAATGTTTTCCCCGATCAGAACTCCCTCAGTAGGCAACACGGGAGGCGGAGGCGCTTCTTTCGCTTTCAGCCATTTTACTTTCGGCGCCTCGGTGAAAGAAGTGGGGAAATGATAGAGACTTGCAATTTCCTCGCTGTTGAGGAGCATTGTCTGTCGGCGCGAAAATTTTCGGAAGATAAATGCATTGATAAGCGTGCGTTGATTGCGCGGCACTACTACTTTTAGCCCATTTCTCGTTGGAGCAGCAAATTGGCCGAAACTGCCCGTGAGCCCTTCGAGGATATCCTGCGCTTCCCTTGCGGTAGGCGCTGATGCTACCACTCTCACATTTACTTCAAAAAGCGGCTTCGCGATCTTCTCTTCGAGTAGCTTTATTGCCTCTTCATCTACTCCTTGCTGTTTTTTCTCCTCCTCTTCTTGCAGGCGTTTTGGCGAAAGAGCGACGCTTACTTCCCGCAGGCCAGGCGGCGAGGTAGCGCGGAGGGCGCGGGGCAAGGGGACCCCCTGCCGCAATGCGCGAAGATAGTGCTGAATTTTTGCTTTTACATTACTGGCGGCAGGGCGGAGAATGACTTGTATTGCCGCTCCTTCCCCTACTTCTCGGATTTTTGCGAATCCTCCAAGGAAAGGAAAAAGCGGATCTGTTTCTAGATTTGAGTATGTTCGGATAGGTAATGCGAAGTGTTCTGCCTGTTGTAGCCATGCGGCAACCGCGCTTCCCTCAGGATTAAAGATGTTATAATCGCTACTTACTTCCGAGATGCTGGCATTATTCCACAAGCCGTGGATTGTTTTAATAACATGGTCCGCGTAGCCGCGGTGCACTGCAATATAGAAATGGATTTCTTCGCCAATATGGTGCACTGCTGCCTCGCACGTGAAGGGCCGCCGAAACGAGGAAAGCCTGCTGATAAATTGTTCAAAAATATTTACTTCGTTTTTGTAATCGGTGTTGGGCTGATTGTCTCCTTTCGGCTTTGGAATTCGCACCAGGAAAAGTTTTGTTTCTATGGATTCCAGCAGGGCGCGCCGTGCGAGATAGCGCGCGAACATATACGTTCCCCCGCCAAGGAGAGCAACCACTACGAGCACGAGAAATGTAGCCAACGATCCCATCAGAGTAAGCCCCGCTGCTTGAGTTCTTGATATACTACCCCTGTGAGGGCGTCATGGAATGCGTCTACGATATAAGGAGGGTAGGTGCGCGCCTTACGGTTCGCAGCCTCAATTCCTTTATTGAGCGCGAGTGTTACAAGCTCCTCAATCTGCGCTTGAATTTCGGGAGGCTCGTTTTTGGCGTACTCAGGGACCTTATCTGTCCCCGGGGCGCCGCGTTCTTGCGCGTCAGATTCTGATGGCAGTGCTTCTTGGGATTCGAAGCGTGATTTGTCCTCAAGATTTTTGATCGCTTCCCGCACTGCCTCACGTTCTTCTAGTTCCCCTCCCTTCTGCTTCTCATGGCGCTGCTGCACCTCACTTGCGAGGCGTTCGATATCTTCTTCTCGGGGCCGATATGCAAATGGTTTTGGTTCTTCTACCGACATTTTTGAGTGCGGCTTTTTTAGCCGCCAGTTTCCCGCCCCTTTTCGCTCTGGGGGTATTATACAACACTTTCAAGACTTACCGCTATACTGCCGTAATTTCTATTTCGGTATGTTCCTGCCGATGCCCCTTCTTCTTGCGCAAGCGAGTTTTGGAATGGTAGCGGAAGACGATTTTTTTCTTTTCTCGTGTATGGCGCAATATTCTTGCTTCCACTGCACTTTGTAAATAAGGAGTGCCGATCTCTACCTCCTTGCCGTCTTCTTGCGCGCGGAGCAGCACTTTCTCGAAAGCGATTTTCTCTCCTTCTTTAGCGGCAAGCTTTTCCACCGTTAATTTCATTCCCTTCTCAACCCTGTACTGCTTTCCTCCTGTTTCGATGATAGCAAACTTCATGGTAGGTCTTTACAATTAGTTTTCGCCAATAATACCTCTAATGACGAGAAAAAGCAAGGCTGCAAGGAGTGCGCTCCAAGTGGCAATAATTTTTCCCCACCACGGCTTGCCCTTGCGTTCCATCTCTTCCGCAAGAAAAAAATTGCAGACAATAGCGACCCCTATGCCAACAATAAAAAGCAGCACGTCAGTAAGTGTGCCTTTTTTAGTAATGTTCTGAACTCTGTTGAAATGGAGAATAAGTGGCTGGCTGATTTCCCGCAGAGCAATTACTGCCCAAATTCCCTGTGCGACCACTGCGAGCATGCTTGCTGTGGTGACCGCAAGGGTGTAGCGATGTTTTTTTGTAGTCAGGGTTCGCAATCGCATTATTTTTTCTTCCGCAATGCTTTTGGCGTTTCTTCTGGAAACACGTGGATGATTTGCATTCCTGTTCCCAGCTCGAATCCTGCATCCATTGCAATATTGGGCGCAATGGAAATATGCCAGTGGTAGTAGTGATAGGCATTCTTTGGCTTCAATGGGGCAGTATGAAGATAAAAGTTCAAGTCAGGATCGCCGAGGTTTTCCTCAATGCGGCACAGTACTTCCTGCAGAAGCGTTGCCACATCCTGCACTACTTCTTCCGGCGTTTCCTCAAAAGAAGGGAAATGTTGCCGAGGAAAAATTTTTACTTCGAAGTGGTGCGTAGGTGCGAAAGGTGCAAGGGCCACCGCGTGCTTTGCCTTAGCAACAAGTCGTACGCGATTCTTGAGCTCATAGTTCACGATAGCGCAATGAACGCAGGCGCGCGATTTTTGGAAATAGCGGCGCGATCCATCAAGCGAATGCAGAATGTCGGGCGGAATTATCGGAAGCCCCACAAGCTGATAGTGGGGATGGTATACCGATGCGCCGGCACTTGGGCCCCAATTGAAAAACATACTCACGTACTTTATGCACGGATCTTTCCGAAATTCCCGGTAACGTTGCTGTAGCAGGAGAAAAAACTGGAATGCGAGAGAAGGAGTAAGGTGGGCAATATTTTTGTCATGGTCACGGGTGATAACCAATTCATGCCGCCCCTTTCCTGTAAGTGACTGGTAAATTCCCCGTTTTCGTATTGTGGGACATACTTTTCCGGGAAGAAGCGCGGGGTATTTGTTTGCGACGAACACAATTTGCCATCCTTCTAAGTCGGGATACGCGATATACGGCGGCCATGGTACGTGGCGCGGGAGGTCTTCAAAGGGGCAATTGGACTTCCCTTCTCGCCGCCGCATTTTCTTCCGGACAAATTGATGCGGCCGCCGCAGCCTTCCCGGCGCGATGATTACCCAAATGCCGGAGACAATATCTCTGCGAATTTCACTTTTGTTGCTCATGCTGCTGGGGGGGTGCTGCTATCCTGTGTTCATAATACCATTGCAGCACGTCATAGGCGACCGGAATAGTGTTTGCGCTCCCCTCTTTGGAATTTTCAATGAGCACAAGGATAGCAATTTGCGGATTTTCTGCGGGCGCATATCCTACAAAGAACGCGTTTTCCTGCGTGCGGTGCTTCACCTGCGCACTTCCTGTTTTCGCGGCCACGGTAAAGGGGAGGTCGTGCAGAAGGTACGCAGTTCCTTCTGGAGAACGTACCGTGTGCTCCATCCCTTTTTGTACTTCTTTGATTTCGTCATGATAGGAGGTAAGGTCGCGGAGTATCTTAGGGAACTTCTGAGGATCATGCCGCAGATGTGGCACATAGAGCGTGCCTCCATTTGCAATAGCACTAATGTAGTTCAAAATCTGAAGAGGGGTAACGAGAAGAGCTCCTTGTCCAATGCTGACATTGTAGGTATCTCCCAATCGCCACTGTTTTCCTTTCTTTTGGAAGTAGTCAGGTGACGGAAGGAGTCCTTCTGCCTCTCCCGGCAGGTCGATACCTGTTTTTTCGCCAAGCCCAAATCGCTGCCACCACTTTCGCAGTCTTACAATGCCAAGCCCCTTTCGCCGTTTGGTGCCGCCGCCTACCACATAAAAGTAGACGTTGCTAGATTTCGCAATTGCGCTATAAAGGTTCACATTTCCCTGGTAACGCCAATCGAGAAACCTGCTTGGACGCTGGGGATCATAGGGATTAGGTACTTCAAGGTAACCTGGAGAAAAAATAGTTTCCTTCGGGGTAATAATATGATCGTGGAGCGCCGCGACACCTACGAGCGGCTTTACTGTGGACCCGGGATTGTAAAGGCCGCCCACGGCTCTGTTGAAAAGAGGAGAGAGCGGATTTTCGAGTATCTGCTTTCGCGCTGCCAGCTTTTCTGGAGCAACGAAGGCATTGTTATCAAATTCGGGAATTTGAAAGAGGGCAAGAACTTCCCCATTTTGAGGATTCATTGCAATCCCTACTCCTACTTTACTTCCCAGCGCGTGCAGTCTTTTTTTGAGTCGCTTCCAAAAAAATTCTTGAAATTCTGCATCGATGGTGAGCTGGATTGTTTTCCCCACTTTAGGCGGAGTTATCTTCTCCTTTGCAAGCTTTGTTCCCCTTGCGTCCCGCAGAGTTTCTCTGGTCCCGGGCGTGCCGCGAAGATCGCTATCGTAAACTGCTTCAATGCCGGTATAGCCAATTACATCTCGAGTATCGAGATGCGGATTTTGATCCAAATCACTTTTCCGCACCATGCCAGTGTAGCCGAGTATTGAGGCGAATAAAGGCGCTAGGGGGTATACTCTATGGAACCCATATTCAAAACTTACAATGTCTCGAAGCTGGGAGCTAAGCCGAATTACTTGCTGTTGCTGTAGCCCGCTTGCAAGGAGTAGTTTTTTTCTCTCCTTTATACTCGAAAAGTCACCCTTGTAAAATGGAAAATCATTGTCTATTATCCCCTCTTTTTGGAGCAGAGAAAGAATATGTTGCCGCGTGCGTTGATCTTGCTGCAAGAATTTTTCTAGATCAAGGAAAAGCAAAAAACTGGGTTCATTGTCTGCAAGAACAACATTGTTGCGGTCAAGAATAAGACCCCGCGGCGCAGGAATTGTTTCGCGCGCTGTGAGATTTGCAAGTGCACGCGCGGAGAATGCCTCGTAACCTTGCGCGAGCGCAACCATTCTTACCGCAGCAACTACCAGCACAACACTCACGCATATTCCAAGCCCTATTGCAGAAGCAGTAGAAAGAGGCAGCTCACGCACCTCGGAAGAGTTTGCCCATTCATCGCTCAAATATTCCTCAATGGGAAGATCGGTTCTTTTCATGGTCTACTTATCTGGAGCTGCTGCGCTGTAGAATTTTTTGAACAGTGCCCATGCCACAATGGCAGTCAAGCACGCGATAAACATATCCTCGCCGAGCAGCACAAGCTGGAGATGAGCGCGAATATCGGCGGGTGTGGTAAGTCCATGGTCAACTAGTGTTGCGACGTGGATTCCTACTACCCCCATCAGCGTCGCGAGGAATGCGTTTAGCCATCCTTCAATTGGATAAATGATTTTCCGAAACGCAAAGAGCATGAATGGAATCGCGAGCGCTATTGCCAAGGCATAGCTTATGAGCGGCTGCCAATGCAGGAAAAGGAAGAAAATTTCCAGCATGGCAAGCAAAGTAAAGAAGGGTACGACAAGCGCAGCGGCTGTGCCAATCCCTAAGATGAATGCCGGATGCCATCCTAAAAACCACGCCATTTTTATTTGGAGGAGAGTTGCGAGCAGGGCAAGAGCAAGTGCGATGGGGAGCTGATGCTTCATAGTTGCTCTTTTCGCTGGAAGTGTCGCTGTACTATGACTACCTGTCTTACTCCACTCGGTTGATAGGGAATAGATAAGTCCGCTTCGAAAAATAAGCCGTCTTTTGATGTCCGTAGCTGCTGAATTGTGCCAAGTGGTGCTGCGAATGGAAATCCCTGTGCCGTGTTGAAGACCACATCCCCCTCTTGCACTGTTGCTGATTTTGCAATGAGGGTAATTTGGGGCTTGATTCCTCCCACCAGAAGTCCTTCTTGCATATCATCTCCTATTCCTACTGCCGACTGCCATGTGGTATGGAAGATTGTTTCTACCACTGCGGTGGCATCAAATACATCTGCGATGCTCCCAATGAGAAAGTTATGGAAAAGCACGGGGAATCCTTTCTCAATGCCGTCGCGTGCACCCTTATCGATGAGAAACTTGCTCTTGATTCCAAAGGGATAGCTTGAGAACACCGAAGCAATGATGAATTTTTCTTCAGTGGGAGGTGCAGGGGTAATCTGCCCGAGCATTCCCTTAAGGTGCGCTACTTCGCTTTTGAGGGCAACAAGCTCTTCGTGGGGGGAAATAGAAGTTGGGGGCGGAAGCGCACGGAACGTTTTTCGCAAAAGATACTGCACTTTTCCTGCAGTCTTGACATCCAGCGCAATCACGCCTGTGAGGAAGATAACAAGTACTGCTGTAATCCATTTTTCCTTCATTATCGCTACAATTGGATAGAGATTGGCTTGAGGGGGTTGTCGAGGAGCTCGTGGTAAATTGTAAAGTTGTCGACGATTTCCCCAAGCCCGCGCGCGACGCAAGTCAACGGATCATCTGCAATTTTTACCTTGACTGTTGTTTCTTTCTCTAAGAGAATATCAAGTCCTCGTAACAACGCACCACCGCCGCACAGATAGATTCCCTGCTGTAGCATATCTCCCACTAACTCAGGAGGAGTTGCGCTCACTACTTCTTTCAGTGCCTCGATGATCTCTTTCAGAGATTTCGCGATGGCGGCTCGTACATGAGAGTTTTTGATAACAATTTCTCTCGGAAGCCCCGTTGCGGCATCTCTTCCTCGAAGTGGCGCTTCTAGTCGCTCACTCGGGGCAATTGCAGAACCTACTGCGATTTTGGCAAATTCTGCTGTCGGTTCGCCAATCACAAGCCCAAACTCTCCCCGCACAAATTTAATAATGTCCTGGTTGAGCTTGTCGCCCGCAACTTTGAGAGTTTTCGAAACTACCGAGCCGCCCATGGAGATAACAGCGATGTCAGTAGTGCCGCCGCCAATGTCCACAATGAGGCTTGCGGTAGGATTGAGCACTGGCAAGCCAGCGCCAAGCGCGGCAACCACAGGCGATTCTACGAGGAATACCTTGCTGCACCCTGCGCTTATTACCGCGTCCTCCACTGACTTGCGCTCCACTTCGGTAAGTCCGTTGGGGATTGCTAAAATCCCTCTTCGGTAGCCCCATGTGAACTGTGAGTATGGGATCCGTTTTAAGAAATGCGTGAGCATTTCTTCTGTCATTTCGAAATCGGAGATGACTCCTGCAATGAGCGGACGTGTCACCTTGATATGATCTGGAGTACGGTTGAGCATTTTTTTTGCGGCATCTCCTACGGCAAGAATTTTGTTCGTTTTCGTATTAAACGCAGCGAAGGACGGCTCATTGACGAGAATGCCCTGCCGCTCTACGTAGATCAAGGAATTTGCCGTCCCTAGATCGACGCCGATGTCCTTTCGTATATGGAAAAATGGAATACGCCTTTGCATAGTTATTTTCTAAGTTCCGCAAGAAATTGCTTTAATGTGCGATACGCCACATCAGAGTCGCTGCGCTTTTTGACTTCAATTTTATCCTTTGTTTTCCCTCCTACAATAGCTCGAATGGGGATGCCAAGAAGATCTGCTTCTACAAGTTTTTGCCCCTGCGAGACGCCTTCTCTGTCATCATAGAGTACTTCAACTTTTTCCTGCAAAAGTGCGCGGTAAACTTTCTCAGCATCCCCTCCGCCGAAGTTTAATAGGTGTACCTGATACGGGGCGACGCTCGCTGGCCAGATAATGCCGTGCTGGTCGTGGAAAACTTCTACGAGGGTGCCCATTAATCTCCCGATGCCAATCCCGTAGGATGCCATCACTACTGGTGCGGCTGTTCCGTCACGGCGGCGATACATGAGATCAAATGCCTCTGCGTATTTCGTGCCAAGCTTAAAGATATTACCTACTTCAATGCTTCTTTTTTCTTCCACTTTTCCTCCGCACTTCTTGCACTGCGATGCTATCTTGAGTTTTGCCGCTACCTCTTTATTGACGGTGTAGGGACATGAAGTGCATGCGTATACTGTATCCTCCCCCACATCCGCAAGGACCTGAAATTCATCAGAAAATTCACTAAAGAGTCCTCCCGAGGCAATTGTTCTGCGTGCTTGTAGTCCTACACGGCGGAAAATTTTTTCGTACGCAACTGCGACTTGCTCATAGAATCGGTCAAGATCGTTGCTGTCTGCGTGGAAGCTATAGAGATCTTTCATAGTGAACTCGCGGCCGCGCAGTAAACCGGATTTCGCACGCGGTTCATTGCGAAATTTCAGCTGGATTTGATATACCGCGCGAGGAAGGTCTTTATAAGAAGAAATGAACCGTTTCGCCAGTGCGGTGATAGGCTCTTCGTTAGTCCAACCAAGTCCTATTTCTTTCCCGCGCGCATCTGTAAACTGATACATCACTTCTTTCGCAAGATCCCACCTCCCAGTGTGCATCCAATGCTGCTTGTCCTGAAGGACAGAAAGGGAAAGCTCTTCAGCCCCCAGCGCGTTCATTTCTTCCCGTACAATAGCTGTTATCTTCTTTACCACCCGCAATCCCAAAGGAAGATAATCGTATACTCCTGCCATTACTTTCGCGATAAACCCTCCCCGAATAAGGAGCCGCGCATTGCGCGCCGCTTCGTCTTTCGGGTCATGTTTTTCAATTTTTGAAAACAGCAGAGACTGCCGCATATTCCTCCATTCTTCGCCATCAGCATAGCACGCCTTTCAGCTGAGCGCAAAGAGAAGGCAATTACTGATGGAGGGAAAATATAAAGATAATAAGCCCGATCGCGCTCGCAATTGCGGAAATAATCCAAAACCGCATCGTCACCTGCGATTCATGCCATCCTAGCGCCTCAAAATGGTGGTGGATAGGTGTAGAGAGGAATACCTTCTTTCCCAGGAGTTTTTTGCTCAATAGCTGGATGATGACAGAGAGAGATTCCAGGACAAAGATGAACGCGAAGAAGGGAAGAAGAAGTGGCGTGTTGGTGAGCATCGCGATAACGCCAATGGTGATTCCCAGCGACATCGACCCCGTATCTCCCATAAAGTATTTCGCCGGATAAATGTTGTGCCACAGGAACGCGAGGAGTGCTCCAATCAACACGCCGCCAAACGCAGCGAGATGAAATCTCCCCAGTAGAAATGCGACGGTGGTGAGAGCGCCGAATGTGAAAAGCGCAGTGCCTCCTAGAAGTCCGTCAAGGCCATCCGTCTCGTTCGCCGAGAATGCACTTGCAAAGATAATGAACATAAAAAATGGCACATACCACCATCCGATTTCCACTGGTCCTACAAAGGGAACTTGCAATACTGTCCAATCCAGCTTGGCGAAAAACCACCATGCTCCCACTGCCGAAACAATGAGATAAATGATAGATTTGTAGCGTATTTTCAATCCCCCTCCATTTGCACCTCCAATGCCACGGATTCCCATCCAGTCGTCGACAAAGCCGAGGATTGCTGCCACTAGTAAGGCGGCGAGCGGAAGGTATGTTTCTTTCCTATCAATAAAGCTGAGATAGGACCATACGCCGCCCCATAAATTCCCCATCACCCACAGCGCCAGGGCGAGAAACACGGTAGTGGACCAAAAAATTACCCCTCCCCCGGTGAGCGTCCCCGCCTTCTTCTCATGGAAACGGTTGTAGATGGGAGCCTCTTTCCTTGTTCGTATTTGCTTTACTGCCCCAAAGCGCTTCAATGCTCGTACCCAGAGCGGTACAGAAAACATTGCGATGAGAAAGGAAATAGTGCTTAACGTGATCACCCTTACGACTTGCGCCTGGATTGCGGCGGAATGCAATGTTGCAGCTTGCAGCATAGTAAAATTATTCGTTGTTTCACAGTGGACGGTAGGTATGGATAAACCATCGAAAGAGCTTTGCCGTTGCTTCAAATCGGTGTGGGGACCCCAGCACAATAAACATCACAGGTCTTCCGTAGAGAAAGACCGAAATAAGATTACCTCCGGATTCATCGATATAGCCCGTTTTCCCTCCAAGAAATCCTGGATCGCCTGCGAATACATTGGTGCTGTGGATTTCTTTTGCTGTGCCTGAATTCAGGTCGTGAATTACCTCCTTCGGTTTGTTGGTGATAAGGAAGAACTGCGGGTACTTACTGTAGAGAATGCTTACCAGTTTTTTGAGGTCCTGCGCGGTGGATTGATTTGAGGCAGAGAGCCCTGTCGGATCGTAGAATACCGTATGGGAAAGTTGCCATTCCTTGGCGCGAAGATTCATCTCTTGAATAAATTTTTCACGCCCATAGGAGCTAGCGAGAGCCTCTGCGGCTTCGTTGCTGGAGGAAATGAGCATTGCTTTCAACAGATCACTCGCGGAGTACTTCTCGCCAGGCGCAAGCACGGGAGTTCCTGCATCAAGAGGGAAATGCTGTTGCTCCAGCAGGATTTCTTGTTGGGAAGGAATGTACTCAGTTGCAATGACCGCCGTCATCAATTTAGTGAGAGATGCGATGGGCCAGCGCTTCTCCGGATAGTAGCTGAAATATACTTTGCCGGTTTCCACGTCCGCAACGATTGCCGCAGCGCCCTGAAACTGGAGTGCGGCATCCGCAGTGCTGTCTTTTTTGGGGGAAAAGGCAGCCTTCTCAAGCGGCAGTGCAGAGAGCGCTGCTGCGGGAGCGGAATATTGCAGCTCATGGTCCCCTCTTCGCAAGAATTTTTCCTCCGCAGTCGCGTCAGAAACAATAGCGCGCTTCTGCCTATTGGGTAGCGATAGCTTATGTGTATTCGATTCTTGGCCGCTCGGGATGCGAGAGAGAATAATCGTCCGGGGTGCGGAAGCTTGTTCGATAAGAAAAAGAGAAACACCGCCGGCAATCAATGCGGCAATAATGAGAAGTATGGGGAACAGCGATTTTCTTTTCCGTAGATACATCGTCATTGTGGTGTTGTGGTGTCAGGTTGCCGCAAAAATTTCTCGAACGCGGTGCGGAATTCAGTATAGCGGCTTAGCTCTTCTTCTTTCTGTACGCCAAGGTGACGCAGCGCTGTGGGGGTCAGTTGATACTTCACTTCCCGCTTCCCTGTCGTTACTTTCTCGACAAGCCCACGCATCAAAAGGTTGCGTAAGGTAAATGAAGAATTGACGCCGCGTACATACTCGATTGTGCTTCTCGCGACAGGCCCTAAATATGCCACAAGAGAAAGTACTTCGAGGCTTGCAGGGGTAAGGTCTTCGCTCATTTCCTCTTTCACTAATTGCGCTAACAGCTCGCCAAATTGGGGCTTTGTAGTGAGTTGCAGTTTTCCGTCTTTGCTGGAAAGCACACAGAGGCCGCTTTGGGAATCTTGATCTAATTTTTCGCGGAGTCGCGCGGCGGCTGCTGCTATTTCCCGCTCTGGCACGCCAAGCGCCGCCGCTATTTTCTTTTCGGTTACTGCTTCTCCGTAGAGATAAAGGAACGCCTCCAGAGAAGCGATGAGTGTATTTTTTTTACTCTGCAGGGGAGATTTTTCCATATTGCTGTCACTGCTTTATCACAATAATATCAGAAAATGCCTCACTTTGCTCTAAGAGCACTGCCCGGTCTCTCATAAGATGCAACAGCGCCAGAAAAATTGCAATTATCTCCGACTTTGACGCTGAAGACGCGGCAAGTTCCCGGAACCTTGTCGTACTTACCCGCTGCAGTCTTTCGACTATTTCCGTAATCTTTTCCTCTACCGTAACAATGCGCTCCTTTACCGTCACTGTCTCATAGCGCATCTCCAGCATTCCTTGGAGTAATTTCTCTGCAGAATGTGTAATTGCCTGAGCAGAAAGATTGCGCCCGGGGTAGAACATTTTCCCGGCGAGGAGTTTTCTCGTATTCCCCAGATATTGCCTTGCATACAGTGTTCTTTTTGATCTCCAGTGGGTGCGGAGTATTTTGAAGAACGGGCGCAGCGTCTTATAGAGATGCAGGCGGAGCTCCAATTCTTGAATTTCTTTTTCCTCCTCTTCAGTAAGCGGTAATGAAGGAAGCAGTACTTTTGACTTGATCAGTACGAGGCGGCTTGCGACGACAAGAAAATCCGCAAGTACTGGTGCGGGAATATCATGATTTTCTACATAGGAGAGAAAGCGGTCAGTAACTTCCGCAAGACTCACTTCAGTAATTGCCAGCTTTTGCTCCTCCACGAGCTGCAGCAGCTTTTCAATGGGCCCGGAAAACTGGGCTACGGATACCATAGAGTATTCTTCTTGCGGAAGATTAATTTCCATACATTTGCTGTAGCCACTGTGCCGCCCTTGCCACGTCCCCATAGGCATCTGGGGAGCGCAGCACGATGATGGCAACGGGACGCTCTTTGCCATTGAGGAGGAGCGAGAAAATGGCAAGCGCAGCCTCCTTTGCGGCACTGCTTTTCCCTACCTTTCCGCCAAGAAACTCTCCTTGTACCGAGAAGTGATTAAAGTTTTTTAAATCTGGAAACGGCGGCGGCCCATATGCGCTATGGCGTACGCCGCCACGCGAAATGTTGAGAAGAAAGCTTCTGTTGTATAGCAAGTATTTTGCTAAGTGGAGGAGATCCATTGCACTTGCACGGTTGCCGCCTGAAATTCCGGCTGCATCTTGAAAAACAGCGTTTCTCATGCCGATCGCGTTTGCCTTGCGCTCCATAAGATACAGAAACCATGATTTACCAAAATAATGTTCGATCACCATCGCGGCTTCGTTGGATGATTCCATAAGCAAGGGAAATAGGAGTGCATAAAGTGAGTACTTTTTCCCCTCTTTCAGGCGTGGTACTGAGGTAGCAACAAGCATCTCGCGGCTGACAGGAAGCTCTTTCTCGATATTGAGATATTCCACCGCAACTGCTGCGGTGAGCAGCTTGGTGAGCGACGCGATAGGAAGCGGTTCCTCAATATCTTTTCTCGCGAAGATGTAATTGCTTTTTAAGTCTGCGAGCAAGTAGCTCTCGGCAGATAAGTGCGGGCGCGGTTCGTATTGAAATGTGTCGGCATGGAAATCCTGCTTATATACAATGACCGGCATTCCTTTTTCCGCGAGTGCGAATACTTGCTTTGCCGCTGGCGTACTGAGGCGAATACATCCTCCTGAATATCCCTGCGGCACCTCCCTTCCGTCAGGATAATATGGCCATCCGTGAATAAAGAAATTTCCCTCGAACGGAATGCTCCAGGGCATATAGACTCTCCCAAATCTCGAGAAGTGATTTTTTTCTTTCCCCTGTACAGTGTAAATTCCTGCGGGAGTTTCCCACCACGATCCTTCACGCCCTTTTGAGAGAATAGGCGCTTCAAACTTTTTCTCCCCATCGCGATATACACGAATTACCATCGCAGAAAGATCTGCCTCAATAAAGCTTTTTCTTTCCTTGATAAGCTTCTCTTTAGCTGCTTGAAAGATATCGGGGTCTTGCGGAAAAGGTGTGTAGCCGTATGCGAAAGATTCGCCCCTTCCAGAAAACTCCTTGGGAAGTGCAGCAAGAATATGCGCTGCCCTGTCTGTTATTTTGCTTCCTCCTCCTGCAAATAACACCACCACAATGCCGCTTCCCGCAAGGAGGAGAGATATTGCTGCCAGTATTTTCCGCTTGTTATGTGCCATTGTTGAAATCTTGGTAGCGATTTGCAGGATCCCAAAGCGCCCATCCGGCAACTGCATCCTGAAACGTTGTCCGAAGTTCTTCGATAGCGTTAATCTGGGCTTGAATCTTCTTCCTGTCATAGCGTGAATGGATATCGAAGCTTTGCACCCAGATCCTGATTTTTGCCAGCGGTTCAGTAACTGTTGCAGCAACTGCTTGTCGGCGTTGTACTGCACGAGCAAGTGAATACCTGACTACCTCATAGGGGTGCTCTGCGGGTTGGTCGTAGCCGAGAAATCCGTGCGAGTAGTGCGAGGGATAAGTCATTGGCATCACATAATCGAAAAATGGGAGGAATGATTCAAACTTTTGCCCGATGCCAAGATCGTCATTCTTCACCACAGAGATGCCAAAAATATCTGCGGAGATAATCTCACCCGCAAGCTGATTTCTCACGTAATTGCTAAATTCACGGATTACTTCACTCTTGGGCTGCCGCGCGGCACTCCAAAATGGGTAGCGTGCCTCATCGATATTACCATCAGAAGGAAAGCGAATATAGTCGAAGTTCACTTCATCAAATCCTCGATCGAGCGCGTCGCGGGCAACCGCAACTGCATAGCGCCATACCTCCCGCGCCGCAGGGTCCAGCCACGGAATTCCTTTATGATCCCGCCAGATATTCCCCTCCGCATCATGGATTGCCCACTCTGGATGCAGTTTTGCCAAAAGTTCATCCTGGAACACAGAAATTCTCCCAATAAGGTACACACCTTGTTGATGCATCGAACGGATAAATGAATTGGGGCGAGAAATTCGAAAAGGTATTTTTTGTGTCCCCATAAGCTGGGGTAAGGCAATGGGGTATAAAAGCACGCCAGAATAATCCTTCACATCCACAATCATGGCATTGAGGCGGCGTTGTTCAATTAGCGAGGAGAGGTATGCAAGGCGCGCAGGAGAACTTACGCTCCAAGAAGTGGCGTAAAGAGCGCGGAGTTCAGGGGGGATATGGCCAATTTTGCCAGGTGGCGGCACATCTTGTATCGCATTTTCGTTTCCGAGAAGTGGTTTTTGCAGCGCAGGGGTAACTGCAGCTGTCCACGCTTGTATTTTTGTTGCGTCTGTGGTAACGCCCCCAATTTCAATACTGCCCGAAGGGGAAAAGACAAACACCGCCCCCGCGCCAAGTACCGCGATACCCACCATCAAAATGCCGCCGCCAAGCTTCATTTTTCCCTTGTGTCTTAATGCATCTATCATAGCTGATTCGTTTGCTCCGCGCAATCGATTTGCCGTATAATGCCCCTAATATGACACTTGCTTACTACCGCAAATACCGCCCCCGGAGTTTTCGGGAACTTCTCGGCCAAGAGGAAACTGCTCGCATTCTGCAGAATGCCGCGAAGAAAGGAGAACTTGCGCACGCCTATCTTTTCTACGGCCCTCACGGGACGGGAAAAACGACAACTGCCCGCCTTCTTGCAAAGCTTTTCAACTGTGAGCGGCGGCGGTCTGATGCGGCATTTCTGCAAAAGGGGGAGCCCTGCAATGAATGCACTACCTGTGCAGAAATCGACAAGGGCACGTTCGGCGATTTGGTGGAAATTGATGCTGCCTCAAATCGCGGAATTGATGAAATTCGGAACCTCAAAGAAGGAGTGCATATTGCTCCCAGCAGAGGGACACACCGCGTTTACATCATCGACGAAGCACATATGCTTACCAAGGATGCCTTCAACGCGCTTCTCAAAACATTGGAAGAGCCGCCAACGCATGCAGTTTTCATCCTCGCCACTACGGAATACGAAAAGCTTCCTGCCACTATTGTCTCCCGTACGCAGCGTTTTCTCTTTCGCAAAATTCCCAAACGCATTATCGCAGAAAAGCTCCGCCATATCGCGCAAGAAGAAGGAATCTCATTTGACCAAGATGCACTTGATCTCCTTGCCGCAAGTGCAGAAGGAAGCATGCGGAACGCGGAATCTCTTTTCCATCAACTTGCCGCCTCGTATAAGGCTTCGTATAAGCAACGTTCCTCGTCGCTTTCCAGTAGTGATTTGCAAGCGATTACCGGCCGCACTTCGTTGGAAAAACTTCACCTTCTCGCCGCATATCTTCTTGAACGAGATACGGCAAAAAGCCTTGCAGCCCTAGAAGAATTTAAACGAGAGGGAGCTGACATCACCCGCCTCACAAAAGACCTCATCCACTATCTCCGACGTGTGCTTGCCCTCTCGGTGAACCACAACCTTAAAAATCTTTTCGCCGACGAGTTTACCGAAGAAGAACTGGATCGCCTTCTCTCCCTGACGCGAATTGCGCCCCCCGAGAAGCAAGCTGCAATTCTCCGTGCGCTCATCCGCGCCTACTCGGAAATACGCTACAGCCCGCTCGCGGCGGCACCTCTGGAAGTAGCGATTGTAGAAATTTTATCTCGTCTCTGAAATAGTTGCGCCATCCTCCGCGTGCGGCGCGCTGACCGTCACCCTTCCCTTGTCATCCTGAATGATATTGTACTGGCTATCGTAGTCAGTATCGCTCCGAAAAACTCCAAATTGGGGATCCACCGGGATATGCGGCAGGAAATCAGGCACAATACAAGGAGAAAGATCATAGCTCCCTGTGCTCGTGCCAATGTTGGTGGGCGTGCTCGTGGGAAGGGGTCCAGAACTGCACACGAAGGTGCCGTTATTGTTCACCATATTTTCCTTTACCGCGGTGAGGATTGAATTGATATCTGCTTTTCTGCGCGTATTCCGCGCGCGGGCAAACTGCTTCGCTGGGTTAATTACCGCAACGAAGATTCCAAAGAGAATCGCCAGCAGTGCGATGACGATGATAAGCTCTGCGAGCGTAAACCCCTCTTTTCGGTAAGTGCGTTGCATATATCCTATTGTACCTCATCCCATGAAAGTTGGACATACTCATTTCCTGCAAGCGGGAAGCCGGGGGGAGGATTGTAGAGCAGATGCGAATCGTAGATGAGCTCGCGGGTTGCATAGCCGGTACCGTCTGTATAAGAAAATCCATAGCGCCGGTTGGTCGCTATCATTCCATAGATAGTGATTTTAGTGCGAGTGTGGTAGGGACTGCATTTCTGCTTATTGCCGGAGGGGGGTGCATAGTAGTATCTACCCACTCGCCCGTTCTGGGCAACCACTGCCGCATCGATGCGGAGCACGTCGTCGCTTTCCATTCCCACGTTGATGTTGCCCTGCGCGATGAGCCCTAGCACTGCGCTCCCGTCGTAGCTCGTGTAGGTCAGGTTGTGGTTGACAGTAATATGGGTAACTTTCTTCGGGTCGTAGGGGAATCGCGCCGAGGCGATCGTGAGCCGGGCATTGCTCAATTGGCCGTCCACCCATACATTATCCTCCACAAACACGATTCCGTTCGCTGGGAAAGGATAATTCTGCAGGAACTGTTCTCCCTCGCCGTGTCCTTCATGCCCCTCTCCGCCTTCGCTTCCTTCGCCTCCCCCTCCGCCACTGCCGCCGGGCTGCTGGATGCTCCATGTTCCCCACTTGTCCTGATGGAGTTCATTCTTGCACTTCTTCGGCGGTTTGCTGGTATGCTTCACTTTGTATACATCAAACGTGCCGTCAGTTTTCAGCACAATGTGGTAGCCCTTCTTCCCTGATTTGCCGAGATATACGCCTCCTCCCTGCGCTTGGGTCTTTAAACTCGCAAGTGTTGCAGTAATTCCCTCAAAGTCGATTGCAGGCACCGGAAATTCACGTCCTGCCTCGAATACATCCGTTCGGGATGGCACTGGATTAGGGGGGTACGGATCAACAGGATCAACATGGGTATGTACTCCGAACTCTTCGGGGCCGCTGTGGTCGGGGTCATCGTACTGCGCCACCGCGCTTTTTACCAAGTTATGCGCAAGCCCGTCAAAGCGGATCCCTTTATTGGAGTGAATTTCGCCAAATACTTCCGTGCCTTCGCCGAAGCGCATCACGTCATTTGCCACCAC
>CAYOEP010000012.1:0-18931 GCA_964403045.1 uncultured Candidatus Saccharibacteria bacterium | reverse complement strand
TCCTGTCGGTCTCATAAGCCGATAAAGCTGGTTCGATTCCAGCCCCCGGAACAAGAACTCTTATAGACAGAGGAAAAGTTATCCACTGCGTTATCCACTGCGGGGAATACCCCAATTTGTTATAATTAACTGTGGAGCGGCAGTGTGTGCCGCAAGGCGCCGTTCTGAGTGCTTTGCAAGGCACAAGCCGCAGGGCTTTTCACAAAGAAAAAGGGCGAAAATTTTTCATTCGAATTTTATGCAAGGAAAGAAGTTAGCAGCAATCACGGTAGCGGTACTCCTGATTGCGCCGATGCTGGTATTCGCGAGAGCGAACCTTCTTGACAACACGACAGTGTCTGGCGGCGGAGGTTCGACAGCAGGAAGTTCTGGTGGTATCTATACGGATCCAGGCGGGAGAGGGGGAGGTGGTGGTAATTTGCCACAAGTCGTACCACCTCCTGTCATCAAGATCGGCGACAGGGTAGTGGTAATTAGTGCTACCGGTGCAAGGGTGCGCAATGCTCCTATTGAGTATCCAGTTAAGCCTACTCCCGGAGGGCTTCCCGGGGGAAGTGGCACAGGTAAGTTTGGTATGACCGCTGGTATGCTTCTGGGAGCAGTCCTTGGAGTCCAACCAAACGGCGCGAAAGGGACAGTAATTGAGGGGCCACGTAGCGGTGTTCTTCAGTACAAGAGCAATTACACATGGTGGAAGGTGGACTTTGACACCGGTGTGGATGGTTGGGTAGCGGCACAGTTGATTCAGCCGGTAACTCCTTCGCCGATACAGCCGCCACCGCCAGTGCAGCCTCCAGTACGACCGCCAACTCCGGCAAATCCTGTCATCAAAATCGGCGACAGGGTAGTGGTAATTAGTGCTACCGGTGCAAGGGTGCGCAATGCTCCTATTGAGTATGTACTGCCTCCTTCTAGTAGCAAAGCGGGGATGGTACAGCCTGAACCTCCAGGGACGATTCGTGGAGTGCAGCCGCAGGGCGCGAGAGGTACAGTAATAGGAGGCCCCGACAATGGATCGGCGTATGGAGGAAGCCAGTTTACATGGTGGAAGGTGGACTTTGACACCGGTGTGGATGGTTGGGTAGCGGCACAGTTGATTCAGCCGGTGTCTGCTTCTCCGACGCCAACGAATCCTGTATTGCCCAATAAACCAGCTTCTAACCCTCAAACATCGCTTGGAAGTTCTCGAACGGGAGGTAACGGAAGAAGCGGGACTATAGGGGGAGGTGTGACTCCTTATACTCCTATAAAGCCGCCGGGCGTGACTCCGCTTCCTACTCCTGCTCCTACCACGCCGGTCGAGTGTCAGAAGATCTATGACCAGCTTTCTTCGCGCGCAGTGAGGATGCTTACGCTTTACGATAATCTTCTTCAGAGAGACATCAGTGATGCAGAGCGCATTCGAGTGCGTCTTGCCTCTTATCGGGAGCGTACAATGACGTCAGTTACCACTTACGAGGATCGTATAGCCGCAATGATTGATCGTCTAAGGACTACTGTACAGACGCCAGAAGAAGAGCAGTTACTGAACAATCTTGAGGCGAAAGTGACAGCTGCCTTGCAGAATCGCCGCCTTGCTATCCAGGGGTCGCTGGATCGTGCGGAGAACACGATCGTAAGCATGCTTGACGAGAAACGGCTGACACTCACAAACGTGATACAGGAACAAAGGCAGTTTCTCGAAGGCAGCTTGCGGCAATTCTTGGAAGAATGCTCCTCACTAGTGAACCAAGCGATTACTAATCGCGAGAAAGCAAGGGCAGCGAGGCAGATTTCGATGAGTTATAGAAGGCAGCTTCACTCAATAACGAGGTCGTTCAGCAGCAGGTTCCGCGAGGTAATGAGAAGCTTTTCAAGAGAATACCGATCTGTACTACGCGAAGCGTCAAGCGAGATACGTACAGCGATGCGGAGCAGAGAAATTACCAACATGTTCCGTGAATTTTTCCGTCAGACCCAACAGTGGCGTCGCTCAAAGCGGGTGCGGTGAGGTTGCAGTACGGCAGAAGCGCTGTGAGGGAAAGAGGAGGCACTATTGGCAGGCGCCTCCTCTTGCATTTGGAGCATGCTGCGGCTATGCTGAGAAAGGAGTCAGGGTAGCTCAGTTGGTTAGAGCGAGGGAATCATAACCCCTAGGTCGTGGGTTCGAGTCCCACCCCTGACACCAGCTAATACCCCTGCAAGTTCGCGGGGGTATTTTGTGGAGATTGTTTTCTTTTGGTACTATTGTGAAGAAATGGAAAGGATAATGGCACAACTGCGCCGCATCCGCGAGGAGGCGCTTCGAGAAGCGAAGGCACTTGCTTCCGAGCAGCAGGTGAATGCCTTTCGGGTGCGCTATCTTGGAAGGAAAAGTGCATTGACAAAAATTCTCCGCTCTTTGAAGCAGCTGCCGCTCGCCCAGAGAAAGCAGATAGGGAAGGTGGCACAGACGCTCCGGCGGGAGCTCGAGGAGCTGGTAGTAAGCCTGCTCGCGCGAGTGGATGATCTTGCCGAGCACGCGCTTGATCTTACCGCCCCGGGCAAACGGCACGAGGTGGGGCGTTTACATCCGCTTACTAAAGTGCGGAATGAAATTAGCGATATTTTCTGGGGACTCAATTTTTCGATTGTGGAGGGGAATGAGATTGAGACGGAATACTACAACTTTGACGCGCTCAATATTCCTCCTGATCACCCTGCACGTGATGCGTGGGACACATTTTGGATTCGGCGCGACGGCGCTCCAAGAAATCGACTGGTACTGCGCACCCACACGAGCCCTGTGCAGATTCGCTACATGGAGCAGCACACTCCTCCTTTCCAGATTATCTCTCCCGGGAGAGTATTTCGATATGAAGCAACCGACGCTTCGCACGAGGTAAATTTTTATCAGGTAGAGGGGCTTATGGTGGGCAAAGAGGTCAACCTCGAGCATTTTAAATTCATTACTACGGCGTTCCTCAAGAAGTTCTTTGGCCCGCGTGTGCGGTTTCGATTTCGTCCTTCCTATTTTCCTTTTGTGGAGCCGGGATTGGAGGTGGACATTAAGTTTGGCGCCTCCGGATCATGGCTCGAGGTGATGGGCGCTGGCATGGTACACCCGCGGGTATTTGAATATGTGCACTACAATCCCCGCGATTGGCAGGGATTTGCTTTTGGGATGGGACTCGATAGGCTTGCGATGTTGAAGTACCGCATTCCCGACATCAGGATGCTCTATTCGGGAGACTTGCGGCTTGTCAAGCAGTTTCGCTAAACGCTACAGCAATGAAGTTTTCCTATTCGCTACTGAAAAAAATATTACCCCAGATTCCCTCCAAGAAGGCGGTGGTTGCCGAGCTTACGATGCATTCTTTTGAGGCTGAGGAAGGGGGAGGTGATACGTTGCTGATTGATGTTCCCGCGAACCGCTATTCAGATGCTGCTTCGCACCTTGGCATTGCGAGAGAATTGGCAGTTATTTTGGGAAAGAAATTGCGAGACATAATTCCTGACGAAAAGGTTGTCGGGGTAAGAAACCGGGGACTTCTCAAGGCGCGTGTGGCGCAGAGCGAGGATTGTCCTCGCTATGCACTTGCCTTACTTAAACTTGCAAAAATGCCACGCACGCCCGCCTGGATGCGGAAAGTGCTGAGCTCCTGTGGCATTCAACCGATTAACGGAGTGGTGGATATTATGAACTACGTGATGTTGGAAATCGGGCAGCCGCTCCATGCTTTCGATGCGGATCGACTACAAAGCCTTTCTCTCTCAGTGCGCCGTGCGAAGGAGAATGAACGGATTACCACACTGGACGGACAACAAAAAGCACTCCCGCGCGGCACGCTGGTCATCGCGGAAGGTAACACCCCCCTCGCGATTGCAGGAATTAAAGGGGGAATACATGCGGGAATTGGGGATCGTACATCCCGAATTGTAATAGAAGCTGCGAACTTTTCACCTTCTGCGATTTACCGCGCTTCGCGCGCGTTGGGACTTGTCACTGACGCGGCATTGCGGTTTTCTCACTTCTTGAGTCCTCTGCTGGTGGAATGGGGCATACGCCGCGCGGTTGCGTTGCTTGCTGCACAGGGCGCAATTCTTGAAGACAGCATCGACATTTACCCGAATCCTTGTAGCGAGGAGGTAATTGAATTTGACCTAGAGCGCTACCGGCGCTTGATAGGGACAAATATCGCGCGCCGCACTGCCGAGCAATGCTTTCGGGGGCTTGGTTTCGTTGTGATGCCGCTCCAGAAAAGAAAGGATGCCCTGCTGGTTAAGGTGCCGGCATGGCGCACCGACATAGCAAGCTTTGAGGACTTGGCAGAGGAGATTGCTCGTTTTGAGGGTTATGAATCGCTCCCGAGTACTCCTCCTCGCGTTGCGGTGCTTCCGCCTCAACGGGACGACAGTATTTCGCTCCAAGATCGTGCAAGGATATTACTTACTGGAATGCGGGTGGACGAAATTTACTCTTCCTCCTTTCTTTCACAGGAACTTGCGGAAGAGTACAAAGGTAGTGTTTCTGGGGAGGTGGTGCGGGTGGAAAATCCTATCAGCGAAGAAGGAGAGTACTTGAGGCCAAGCTTGCTCCCGCGGATCGCCATTGCGCTTTCAGAAAACGCGAAGTTTTTCCCTGAGGTGCGGGTGTTTGAAATTGGAAAAGTATTTTCATATGTCGCCAAGGGCAGCATCCGGGAACGGTGGGCGCTCGGCATAGGAATCGCGACAAAGAAGGATGAACGCATTGCCTTGGAGCTGAAGGGGATAGTCCACCGCCTCTTGGGAGGTCTTGGAGGGAAGGATGTTGCATTCTCTCACTATGACGGTGCACTTCGGATTACCGTGGCCGGCGAGGAAGTGGGAATACTGTATCCCCTGCGGAGAAGGAAGGGGATATTGAAGAAGGGATGGCATGCGGCGCTCGCAGAGATTGATTTAGAGAAAATTTTGCTCCTTGTTGAAGAAGAGGAAGCATTTCGCCCGATCGCGCCCTATCCCTCGGTGACACGGGATATTTCTCTTTTGGTACACCAGGACACAAGGGTGGGTGAGCTCATTGCCGCGATGGAACAAGCAGGATCGGAACTTCTCTCGGATATTGACATGCTGGACGAATATCGCAGCGATGCGTTCCCTGGAAAGCGCAGCATCACGTTGCGGGTAGTGCTTCAGCCCACGACCCGCACGCTCCGCGATGAGGAAATTCAGGAAGAAATTTCCCGTATCGTGCGTGTCGCCGAGCAAAACTTCGGCGCGGTGTTGCGCACATAGTATTGCCGTTTGCAAAAGCAAACAACCAACGGGCTGGCCGTTGGTTGTGGTGAGGCGAAACTAATAGGAATAGGAGCTTACTGGTTTTCCTGTAGTTCGTCGAGAAAGCGCTGGATTTCCGTGACATGGAAAAGTATTTCGGCTGTTGCTTCGTGCAAATCTTCCACGAGCGCATCTGCCTTCTCGCAATACTTTTTGAGATCGCGGCAGTACGCGCGCAAGTTTTCAACTTGCTTCTGGACTGCAGGCTCGAGAGGCATATCGGTCTCCTCCTTGTTGAGTTGGGAAAGGGCGTCGATGGGAATGTAGAACACGTTGTAATTTCCGTCAAGAGAAGGAGATAGCATAGAGTTTATGAAAAAAAGATGCTATAAAAGAAGCAATAAATGATGATGCAGAGGAAAATTCGTCGTGCAGATATCCCCGAGGCGATTTCTTCAATCGCGCGTCCGCTTCATGAGGCGGGCTTCCAGGTGTACCTTGTCGGAGGCTGCGTACGGGACTTGCTGTTGAACAGGGAGCCGAAAGACTGGGATTTGGCGACTGACGCGCGCCCCGAAAAAATTCAGGAACTTTTTCCCGACAGCGTGTATGAGAACCGATTTGGCACAGTGGGGGTAAAGACTGGCGTGGAGGAGGCAGGGTTGCGAATCGTGGAGGTTACAACTTTTCGGAAAGAGGGAGCATACTCAGACGCGCGCCATCCAGATAAAGTGGAATTCTCTTCTTCTTTGGAGGAAGATTTGCGACGTCGAGATTTCACTGTAAACGCAATAGCACTGGATTGTGCGTCGCTTGCGCTGGTGGACCCGTTTGGGGGTATTAGTGATCTTGCACAACAGACAATCCGTGCAGTTGGGAATCCTGAGGAACGGTTTCGCGAAGATGCCCTCCGCCTCCTTCGTGCAGTACGCCTCGCGGTGGAGCTGCAGTTTTCTATTGATCGCGACACTCGGGAAGCAATCAAAACCCACGCGTCGCTTCTTGGGAAAATATCTGCCGAACGTATACGGGACGAATTCATAAAACTTGTGATGAGCACAGATGCAGCACGTGGTGTGATTCTGCTGGAGGAGCTGGGGTTACTGCAATTTATATTACCGGAATTGCGGGAAGGACTTGGGGTAACCCAAAATAAGCACCACATCTATTCAGTGTTTGAACATAATGTGCGTGCCCTAGATTATGCGGCGCGGGAAGGGTATTCGCTCGCGGTTCGCACTGCTGCATTGCTCCACGATGTGGGGAAGCCCAGGACAAAGAAAGGTGAGGGAGAGAGTGCAACATTTTATAACCATGACATTGTGGGGGCAAAAATGGTGAAAGAGGCGCTTACGCGACTACGATTCCCACATCATTTCGTTGAGCAGGTGGCGCATTTAGTGCGGTATCACCTCTTTTACTACAACGTTGGCGAGGTGAGTGAAGCAGGGGTACGCCGTTTTCTCTCCCGGGTGGGAGTGGAAAACATCGATGACCTCATCAAGGTGCGGGAAGCGGACCGCATTGGCTCCGGTGTGCCGAAGGCAAGGCCCTACAAGCTCCGCCATCTGCTGTTTATGATCGAGAAAGTGCGCCATGATCCTATCTCGCCCAAGATGCTCAATATCAATGGCGACGAAATAATGGAGCTCACAGGTCTTTCCCCGGGGCCTCCCGTGGGCTGGATACTCGAAGTGCTTTTGGACGAAGTGTTGGAGGATCCTTCGCGGAACGCCCGGAGTTATCTGCGTGCCCGCGCGCAGGAGCTAGCGCGCATTCCCCTCGAAGAACTTCGCACGCGTGCCAAAGAAGCACGGAAGAAAAAGGAAGAATTGGAAGCAGATGCTGAGCGCCGAATGAAAGAGCGGTACCACGTTGCATAAGAGAGTTGAGAGGTGCGATGGAATGCGCTACAATGGGAACCAACGAGCTTTAAGTGCATATGCGCAAGCGACATCCGGAACAGCTTCTCATTAGCGAACTTCAGCTCCTCCTCGCCGAGAAAAGAACTTACTACGCGATGCTCCGCACTGGCGTTGCGGTATTCGCACTTCCGCTTACGGTGATTGCGTTTCTCGTTGCGACAAGCGACTACCATAAAATTTTTCAGAAGCCCATACTTGGCACGTCAGTACTTGCCACTCTTCTTATTATCTCCTTGGTAGGGATTTTGTTGTGGCAAAGATCCCTGACGAGAATTCATAAAATTAATGGAATGATAAAGGAAATAGAACGTGAGGACAGAAGGCTCGCGAAAATTATTTTATAGCCTTTACTAGCGAAGAATTTCGCGGTACGCTGTTGCTGCAAGGAAAGGACCTGCGGGCCGTGGTGTAGTGGCAGCACGCAGTCTTCGGGTGGCTGTAGCCCGGGTTCAAATCCCGGCGGCCCGACAGAAATATGCGGGAAAGAAGCAGGAGCGGGGAAGTGAGAAAGAAGCGCGCGCGGGAGATTGCCCGTGCCTTAAAACGCCTTTTTCCTACGACACGAACTGCGCTTCGCTATCAAACTCCTTGGCAGCTTGTAGTGGCGACGATTCTTTCCGCCCAATGTACCGACAAGAAAGTTAACGAAGTAACAGAAAAACTGTTCAAGAAGTACCGGAAGCTTGAGGACTACGTTGCTGCAGACCCGGAAGAGTTTGCGAAGGATATCCGCCCCACAGGATTCTACCGCAATAAGGCAAAACATATCCTCGCCGCCGCACGGGTAGTGCAAGAAAAGTACAAAGGGAAGGTGCCGAAGACAATGGAAGAACTGCTCACGCTCCCCGGCGTGGCGCGCAAAACAGCAAATGTAATACTTGGCAATGCATTTGGTGTTACGGAAGGCATTCCAGTGGATACGCATGTACGTCGCCTTGCGCGCCGCCTCGGTCTTACTGATGAAGAAAGCCCTGAAAAGATAGAACAGGATTTAATGCAACTGTTGCCTCGTCGGGAATGGTTTGGATTTGCGCACCGCCTTATTGACTATGGGAGGACGTATTGCCCCGCGCGTCCTCACGACCACGAGCACTGCCCGCTCACTGTACTGCTCCGCAAAAAGGGGTTGCTGTAGAGCCCCCAGAGTTGTTTCGAGCCAATTATGGTATAATGAGAACATGGCAAACCAAAGTTTAGTTTCGTATATTAAGGAGTCGCTGGCGAAAGGATTTTCAGAGGATGAAATCCGCGCGGCGGTAAAAAAGGCCGGATGGCAGGACGCGGATATTGCCGAGGCATTTACTGAAGCGAAAGTCGCCGCGGGCGCGGGCGGCACGGCGCCGCAAGCGGCCGCTGGGAGCACACCGCAGAAGCGGGTAGATTTTACCGGAAGAGCAGCGTATGAATCACCAAAAGGAAAAGCGACCTTTGTGAAAGAATTTCACGGAGATCCAATGCGCCGTGATGTGGCCGGAGGCGTGGCACGTCCCCAGATGTCGCCGCAGACACCCGCGTCGGCAAAGCCTGCCGCCTCACCTGCCGCCAAGCCAAGCGTTGCCCAAGTTCCGACTTCCGCTTCCTCCAAGACTGCCGCGACTTCCCCGCAGCGTCCTGCCACTCCCACACCGGGAGGACCCTCTGCACTTGATTCAGTTTTGCGGGGGCAGGGGAAAGGCCCTTCTGTGGCACCAGCAGGAGGCGTTCGTCCAATTGCCGCATCTGGGGGAATGGCAGCGGCGGTGCAACGCAAGAAATCATCACGGATGACAGGCATCATCGCGGCAGTGCTCGCCCTCCTGCTGGTAGGAGGAGGCGGCGCGGCCGCTGCCTATTTCTTCCTCGTCGCGCCGGCGAAGAAAGAAAGCGCAACAACCAAAAAGCCTACTGCGAATCCCGACCTTGCGCCTGTTGTCCGCAAGGCAATCGTAGATCTGGTACAGGCAAAGTCCTACCGCTACCATTCGAAGATTACGTCAGATGCTACTATTTTGCTTGCCGGAGTAGGCGTAGCTGGATTGCAAAATGATCGGCGTTTCTTGTTAGGCAACATGCTCGCGTTCCTGCCGAGCAGCAGTCCAAAGCCGCCGACTACAGAAAGAAAGCCGTCCAGTGTGACAAGAGAAAAGCGCGGTGGGCAATCGGATACACAAGTACCTCTTGAAGAAACTTCACCGCCGAAGCCTCCTCCTCAAACGTATAAATTGCAGGCAACAATAGAATCAAACGGCGTAATGAATGCAAAGGATGCGCAACGGAAGGCGAGTGAGGGGGTATGGGACGGGAGCGTTGTAGTCTCCGGTGGCAGTATTACAAATCAAATGTCCACCTCGTTCAGCTACAAGATGATTGGCGACACGCTCTATTTCTCGCTCGGTGATGCGACAGGCCTGCTTCCTGCGGGGATAGCTCCCGAGGCAGCGCAGCAGGTGCTGGGGAAAGTGCGCGGCAAGTGGGTGAAGATAGATGCCCGGAAAGACAACCTCGCCCGTTATGGAATGTACGGATTGCCGCCGCTCTCCGGTGCTGAGTTTGGCCCCTATCTCAAGGAGCACGGGGAGGAACTGCGAACGAAGCTTGCTGCCCTCTACAAGGATATACAACTCGCGGTAACAGACCTCGGCGACACTTCTTTGGAGGGAACCGCGGTTGCGCACTATAAGGTGGCCATTTCCCCGCAGGAGCAGAAGAAATTAATTATGGGGGCAATCAAAATACTCGATGAGGCAAATGCAAATAGCATGGGGCTGTCTCCCGAGATGAAGGCAGAGACGGAACGTGCCCTTGGAGGACTCCCTCCATTTGTGTTTGAAATATGGATTGGCAAGGAGGACGCAATGCCGCACCGCATTGCCGCAGCGATTGATATAGGGAAGGTCATCCGGGGAATAGAAGAAGCAATGAGCGATGGGGGCGAGAGCACTGACGCCCTGACTGTCAATGGAGACGTTACGGTAACGCTGTCGTTTGCCGACTTTGGCAAGGATTTGGAAATAACTCCTCCTGCAGAATCGATGACGTTAGATGAGCTTACGCAGACATTGGCGCCCCTCTTTGGCACGTCTGTTCTGCCTTCCGTTACTACGAGGGAAAAAGGCAGCTTGCCGGCTCCACAGGAACAGCAGCCCAAGCGGCAACTTCCATCCATTAACCGCGACGCGCTTATTTGGACAGGGAAGAAGGTTTCGGCAGCTGGGGAGGTGATAGAGAACATGAGTACGTGTGAGCAAGATAGTGCGTGGTGCTACTTTTATCTTCAGGACACTAGCACAGGCGCTATTGACATAGTTATCTATGATATCGGGGGAGGATATTGCAAGAACAAAGCCGCGGCAGAAGTAGGAAGGTCCCTCAGTGCCGCGGATAGCAGAAAGGGTGCTGCATTTGTGAATGTTACGAACGCAGCGGAAGGGAAGATGGGAGCTACGCGTGCACTTTCCCTGTGTGTCTCAGGGAAAATAATTCCAGGTCGGTAAAGGCCAATTACAGGTGGCTAAAAACGCCGCGGCGCCTTCCGCAGCGTTTTTGCGGCGCGCCTTTTCGTGCGTCGATGTGTAATTTATCCCGCAAGGCAAAGTACCACAGCAATGACGCTGCCCTATTTTGATAATTCTGCTCAGGCCTTTCTGCTTCTCGCGAGGATAATCCGTACCTTCATTGAACTGAACGGCATTTTTGCTTCTGCTTCATCAGCATCGTTTCATTGGAATACTGCTTCGGATGCTTCGAGTAACTCCTTGGCAAGCGCTTTGCTGTCTACCATGCATAATTTGAAAACTAATGTGGTCGGGTGAACTTGATTTTGAGGAACTATCCGCTTTTGATTAGTCGTTCACGTTGCTTCAGCGATTTCCTTATTTTGCGGTCTCCTGGCAAGTAGAGAGCTCATAGTGTTACGCTTGAATTGGCGCTGTGTGATGTAGTATACTCTGCGATTGAAAGAAGAAAAGGGCCGGTAGCTCAGTGGTAGAGCACTGCTTTCGCATAGCAGGGGTCGTGGGTTCGACTCCCATCCGGTCCACCAAATTGAACGCTTGCAGCAAGAGAAAGCGCCCGGCGGTGTTCTGCCGGGCGCGTGGAGCCTCTCCAAGATGAAACTATCGGTTGCTGACGGGAACGGGGATAAGCGCGAGCGCCTCCCCGGTGTTGCGAACCTTGATCCTGCACTCCCCGTGGAGAAGTGCAAACGGCACCTCTTCGGGGGCGAGCACCACGGCGCTCTGCTCCGAGACGATATGACGGGAATAGCGAATGCGCGACTTCTTCAGTCGATTGGCGAGGTTGCGCTTTTTTGCTTCGCGTTCTTTCACGATACAGAGCGCAACGCCTCCTTCCGTAGGGAGACAGAAAGAGATCACTCGCTCGCCGCTTTGAAAGTGTCCATTGTTGAACACTTTCACGCCGTTCTTGCTGTCTGCAACGATGTTTCCAAGGAACCCTCTCTCGTGGTGCGTTGCAAACCGCAACGATTTCAGTACAGGGTGCAGGTCAGCAACCATAACCATTTCCCCCTTTCTTCTTTGCTAAAGCGAACGACTCCTCCTTGACGACATCTACTTAGCTATGACAATCATAAGCTGCCACCTCCTTTCGCGTAGTACCGGGAATTCTAAAGGTCTACTTGTTATCGTAGAGAACCGACATATCTTCTGTCAAGGACTAGGAAGTTATCCACAGAGCTCTTTGGGTGAGTGGGGTAAAATAATAGTAAGTAAGTAAAAAATAATTGCACTTTATTGCAATGCTACTTGCAAATTAAGTAAAGGTCGTATTTGTCAACAAAGTTAATTTTCTTCATGATTTCGAACGATGGACTTAGCAGCGGGCTCAATGAGGTGGTAGCACCATTGCAGGATTTGTGGCAGTCCGCGGTGGGTTTTGTGCCGACACTCATCGCGGCGCTTGTAGTATTTCTTGTAGGACTTATCCTTGCCACAGGATTGGGAATGCTCGTGGAGCGCGCGTTGGACAAGGTAAAGCTTGACGAAGTATTGAAGAAGCTAGAAGTGGAAAAATACTTTACGCGCGCAGGATTGCGGCTACATTCGTCGCGGTTCCTTGGCCAGCTGGTATTCTGGTTTATCACGGCGGCATTTCTGTTGGCAGCATCCGACATTCTTAATCTCACGGGCGTTTCGGAGTTTCTGCGTGAGATATTACGCTTTATCCCCAATGTGGTAGTTGCGGTCATTATTTTGCTCGTCGCGGTACTCATTGCAAACTTCACACGCCATACGGTACGTGCGGCAACAAAGAGTGCCCGCATGCCTTCGTCAAAATTTCTCGGGACACTTTCGTGGTGGGCGATTGTTATTTTTGGCTTTCTTGCTGCACTAGAGCAGTTAGGTATTGCGGCGACACTGATTCAAACTATTGTGACTGGCATTGTCGCGATGTTCGCGCTTGCAGGGGGACTTGCCTTCGGACTCGGCGGCAAGGAGTATGCGGCGCATCTCATTGAGAAAATGCGAGAGCATACTGGCCACTAAAGGTGAGCTGTGCAAGCGATAGGGAAAAGCGCCCCTGCAGGGGCGCTTTTCCACATTTATATGCATCTTGACAGGAGTATTGGCGTTTCTATAATAGGAAACGCAGATGGAAAGGAAAGCAACGCGTGGACTTCTTGCGGCACGACCTGCTGCTCCCTAGTAGCGTTCTCATTCGTGAGAAAAAGCAAGGGTCGGCCGCGTTGCGGCTGATTTTGTTGCGAGGCAGTTACCGGAAAGAACCTTGAGAAATGAAAAACATGCAAGTGTATACCTAGCCAGCATAAGGGTGGTTGGCAAGCAAGGGCAGGCGGTGGATGCCTAGACACCGAAAGGCGATGAAGGACGCGGCGTAGCGGCGATACGCCTCGGGGAGGTGCGTAGCAACCTGTGATCCGGGGATTTCCGAATGGGGAAACCCCTCCCGGCAAACCCGGGAGACCTCGGCGTTAGCTGAGGGGCGAACCCGCCGAAGTGAAACATCTCAGTAGGCGGAGGAAAAGAGACCAATATGGTATTCCCTGAGTAGCGGCGAGCGAAACGGGAGGTAGCCCAAACCTGCTGCGGATTCGGCGTATGCCGGATCGCAGCAGGGGTTGCAAGAAAGAAACGCTCTCTCGCTGATGGCTGATGGCAGATATTCGTATATGCCATTTGCCATTCGCGAGCAGGTGGAGGAGTAACAAAATCATTTGTTAGCCGAAGCGCGCTGGAAAGCCGAGCCAAAGAGGGTGAAAGCCCCGTAGGCGAAAACAAATGATCTCCTTAGTTTCTTTTCTTGAGTAGCCCGAGGAAGGGACGCTTCGGGTGAAGCTGCGAGCACTATCTCGCAAGGCTAAATACTTTCGGTGATCGATAGTGAACAAGTACCGTGAGGGAAAGGTGAAAAGCAGGCCGGCGAGGCCGTTGCAATAGAACCTGAAACCGCCTGCCTACAAGGAGCAGGAGCTCATACCCAGCGTCTCCTCGGAGACGCTGGAGGGGTGACTGCGTGCCTATTGAAGAATGAGCCAACGAGTTCAGATGTACGGCGAGCCTAAGTTCTCTGAGGAACGGAGGCGTAGGGAAACCGAGTCTGAAAAGGGCGACCTAAGTCGTACGTCTGAGACCCGAAGCCAGGTGAGCTTGCCTTGGCCAGGGTGAAGTCCCGTGAAGACGGGATGGAGGCCCGAACCGGTGGATCGTGCAAAATCTTCGGATGAGCTGAGGCAAGGAGTGAAAAGCTAATCGAACCTGGGAATAGCTGGTTCTCTCCGAAATAGCTTTCGGGCTAGCGTCAGAGGTTCCGCTTTGGGGGTAGAGCACTGGTCGGTTGGTATAGGGGGAAACCTCGACCAACTAGTCAAACTCCGAATACCAAAGCGCTATACTCTGGCAGTCAGACTGTGGGGGCCAAGCTCCACGGTCGAGAGGGAAACAGCCCAGACCATCATCTAAGGTCCCTAAATCCATGCTTAGTGTGAAAGGAGGTCTTCTGCCTAAGACAGATAGGAGGTTGGCTTAGAGGCAGCCATCCTTTAAAGAGTGCGTAACAGCTCACTATTCGATTTGGGCAGAGGGCGCCGAAAATGTACCGGGGCTGAAGCATGGTACCGACGATATGGTTCTTCGCGCTCCTTCGGGAGGGCGGGGAAGGTAGGAGAGCATTCTCAATCCGCTGAAGCTCGATCCGTGAGGACGAGTGGAGGGTTGAGAAGAGAGAATGTTGGCATGAGTAACCGCAAAGCCGATGAGAAATCGGCTCCCCGTAAGCCCAAGGGTTCCGTGGCACTGGCAATCAGCCACGGGTGAGGCGGTCCTAAGGCGATGGCGAAAGCCGCAGCTGATGGATAGCTGGTTAATATTCCAGCCCCTCCTTATCCTTTCGGCATGGTGACGAAGGAAATAAGGCGGCGTGCCTTATTGGTTTGGCATCGTTTGCATCGAGCTCTTCGGAGCGGATGCCGACGGGAGGCAAGGGTTTTCCCTTGCCAACGCTGCTGAAGAGCCTTCCGAGAAAAGCTATGTCCGAGGTAAGGGTAAGGAGACCGTACCGGAAACCGACACAGGTGGGCGAGGCGAGTAGCCTAAGGGGAACGAGTGAGTCGCCGCCAAGGAACTCGGCAAAAAAGCGGCCGTAACTTCGGGATAAGGCCTCCCAGCTTCTGCGTGCAGGAGTTGGGCGCAGCGAAAGTCTCCCTGGCGACTGTTTACCAAAAACACAGCTCCCTGCAAACTCGTAAGAGGAGGTATAGGGGGTGACGCCTGACCGATGCGGGAAGGTTAAGCCTGCCGGTCTTGCGTATTGTTCGCAATGCGCAAGGCTGAGGAGGTGAAGCCCCCGTCAATGTCAGCGGTAACTATAACCGTTCTAAGGTAGCGCAATTCCTTTCCGGGTAAGTTCCGGAGCGCACGAAAGGCGTAACGACTGGGGAACTGTCTCGGCGGCGAGCTCGGTGAAAATGCGATCCCCGTGAAGACGCGGGGTACCTGCAGCGGGACGAAAAGACCCCAGAAGCTTTACTGCAGCTTGGTATTGGAATTAGTGTCTTACTGCGTAGCGTAGTGGGGAGGCTTTGAAGCTCCGCTTCCGGGCGGAGTGGAGCCGCCAATGAAACACCCACCTGTAAGATGCTAATTTCTAACCGGTTGGGAACTCGAAAGGGAAGCCCAACTGAGACAGTGCCTGGCGGGCAGTTTACATGGGGCGTGTTCCTCCTAAAAGGTAACGGAGGAGTTCATAAGGTCGGCTTAGCCCGGATGGAAACCGGGCTGGACGTGCAAAGGCAAAAGCCGGCTTGACTGCGAGGCCGACAAGCCGAGCAGGCGCGAAAGCGGGACTTAGTGACCCGACGGCTCTTTATAGGAAGGCCGGAGACATCGGATAAAAGCTACTCTGGGGATAACAGGCTAGTCTCCCCCGAGCGTCCACAGCGACGGGGAGGTTCGGCACCTCGATGTCGGCTCACCGCATCCCGGGGCTGGAGAAGGTCCCAAGGGTTTGGCTGTTCGCCAATTAAAGCGGTACGCGAGCTGGGTTCAGACCGTCGTGAGACAGGTTGGTCTCTATCTGCTGCAGGCGTTGGCACTTGAGGGGAGCTGGCCCTAGTACGAGAGGACCGGGCTGGACGAACCTCTGGTGTACCGGCTTTGGCACCAGCTGAAGCGCCGGGTAGCTATGTTCGGAAGGGATAAGCGCTGAAAGCATCTAAGCGCGAAGCCCACCCCAAGATAAGGTGCCCGCGTGCTGCCCTCGGGTGGCGCGCACGGCCTCGTGGGAGACGACCACGTGGATAGGCCCTAGGTGGAAGTCCCGTGAGGGATTAAGCCGAGGGGTACTAATGGCCGAGCTGCCAACCACCCTTATGCTGGGTAGACACTCCCCGGTGGTTAAGTCGTGCGTGACCCACCTCTTCCCATTCCGAACAGAGAAGTGAAAGCGCACGGCCTCGATGATACTACGCTGCGAGCGTGGGAAAGTAGAGTCTGCCGGGGATTTTTTATTGTTCGAGGTACTTTAGGAAACCAGTGGAAACTCCCAAGGGGGGACACTAGCGGTGCAGTGATGG
Source organism: uncultured Candidatus Saccharibacteria bacterium (assembly GCA_964403045.1). GTDB lineage: Bacteria > Patescibacteriota > Minisyncoccia > UBA6257 > 2-01-FULL-56-20 > CAYOEP01. Next base: position 2,755 of record CAYOEP010000012.1, on the reverse strand, counting down.
AATGATGCTGCGCCACAGAGATGAAGGGACACCAGGGTTGTGAGAAGAAGCAAGAAGGAGTAGGATAAGGAAAGAGTTGGCACAAGAAGGGAACAGGTATGAATACGCGCCTGAAGAAACAACTTCTCTATCTCTCTCCGCTGCTTCTCATTCTTGGCATTGGCATTATAGTAGGCGCCTCATTTCTTTTTCGCCACGAGCCAACTTGTTTTGACGGGATTAAGAACCAGGGCGAGGAAGATGTAGATTGCGGCGGCCCCTGCGAGTTGCAATGCTACCTCCGTGGTATCCAAGACATTCGGCTAGATTCTGAAATACGGGCATTCTACCTCGCGAAAGATGCATCCGCCGTGCTTGCGAGAATTCAAAATCCTAATGCGGCAGTTGCCGCTCCTCATTTTGCTTACACGCTGAGCATATATGACAGAGCAGGCTCGATAGTGCGGCGAGTCACGGGCGATTCCTTCATCTATGCGGGCGAGGTGAAGTATCTCTTCGTGCCGCGGGTACCGATTGCAGCAAACTATGTGAGTAAAGTTGATTTTCACGTGGACAAGGTGGAATGGGCGCCGCAGGAAGAATTTCCACGCCCGGCGGTCGAAGTAAAACAATTTCGCACCACAAAAGATGCGCGTGGTACATGGGTAGATGGAGAATTGGTGAGCGAGGACGTAAAGACAATTGCGGAAATTCAGGTACTCGCAATATTCCGGGGGAAGTTTGGCCAGCGCACTGGCGCCTCCTTTACGGTGGTAAAAAACCTTGCTCCTCGCGAGACGCGGAGGTTTCGCATCTACTATCCTGTGGCAGGTGATATTGACGAAGGGGCAACAGAGGTAATTCTTGCGCCTCTCTACTGATACTTATGAGCACGCTTCTCATACCAGTTGCGCTCCTTATCGCTGCTGGACTTCTTGAAATTTTTTCCATTAATGCGCATCTTGCGTTCCTGCAACTTCTCTGGGTTGCGGCAGGCGCAGGACTCATACTGCTTATATCGAAAATAGATTACCGCGCCATCCTTTCGCGGCAGTGGGTGGCTGGCGGCATTTATCTCGCCTCGATTGTGTTGCTGGGGTGGGTAGCGCTGTTTGGGCCGGTGATTCGCGGCACAAGGAGCTGGGTCGTGGTAGGGCCTTTCCATGTGCAGCCTTCGGAACTTGCGAAATTTGCTCTTATCATTTTCTTGAGCCAATATTTGCGTCGCCGCCATTATCATATTGCCCAATGGCGCACTATCCTTGGGTCTTTTGCCGTAGTTGCGATCCCTGCCGCGCTCATCGCGCTCCAGCCAGACTTCGGTTCCGCGCTGGTGTTGGGAGGAATATGGTTCGGCATGGTGCTTGCGAGCGGACTTCCCCGCGCGCGAGTGCTCCTTTTCCTCGTGCTGTTTGCCGTTGCGGCGGTCGCGCTATGGCATATTGGGCTCCAGCCTTATCAAAAAGCAAGAATTTTGGGTGTGTTATTTCCAAACCGCGATCCCCTTGGCGTGAATTACAGCACAATCCAGTCCAAAATTGCGATTGGGTCTGCGGGATGGTGGGGAAAAGGATTCCGCCAGGGGTCGCAGACGCAGCTCGGTTTTCTTCCGGAGCCGACGACAGATTTTATCTTCGCCGCGTTTGTGGAAGAATGGGGATGGATAGCAGGCATTTTGCTGCTCGCACTCTTCGGATGGCTGTTCTGGAAAACCTTGCGTATCGCGATAGCTTCGGAAAAAAGCGTGGAGCAGCTCGCATGCTATGGCGCGGTAGTGATGTGGGGATGGCAATTTTTTATTAATATAGGGTCTGCACTGGGCATTTTCCCGGTAGTAGGGGTGCCGCTCCCATTCGTCAGCTACGGGGGGTCCAATCTCTTGACTAATTTGGCACTCGTTTCTATAATCGCCGCCATTGACTGGAAGAAGTAGCAAAAAGGCCTTGCATATCTGTATTGCCGCGGCGGGAGGAGGATATCTCCTCCTGTCAGCGATTTTTGTCTACTATACCTTGCTTCTGCCGCCTGACTCCCCATCTGTGGCGCTTGCCGCGGAGCAGCCACAGGAGCAGTTCGCAACAATTACTGTATGGGAAGAGGATGACTTTTCTCAAGTTGCAGCAGAGCTTAAGGAGAAGGGATTAATTCGCTCGCAGTTGCTGTTTGAATGGTATGCGCGCTCCACGGGTCGCGACCTTGTCCGCCCCGGCACCTACCGGATTCCGAGAGGCCTCGATGCTGATATGCTCCTTACGCTGCTTGGGCGGGGCGCGCGGAAAAAAGTAACAGTGCGCATTCCCCGTGGCGCCACGATCTTTGAAATTGACACCCTCCTTGCCTCACGACATATCATCCGCCCAGGAAGCCTTGTCGCGCTGCAGAAAAATGGGAAGATAGAAGGTAAACTTTTCCCTGACACCTATTCCTTCTTCACTGAATCTTCCGCACGGACAGTCGCGATAAGGATGATTCACAATTTTGCGGCTCACACTGAAAAAATTTTTGGCAATTTGAGTAGAGCTGCGCGGGAGCGTACATTGACAATCGCCTCAATTCTCGAAAGAGAAGTGCATGGGTTTGAAGAGATGCGAACGGTGGCAGGAATTATTGAAAGGAGACTTGCGCACCGCATGCCGCTTCAAATGGATGCTACAATATGTTATATTAAGCACCAGCAGGCATTTTTCGCGGGGAAAGAGATAGCGTCGTGCGCCCCGATATTGCTTGTTGACTTAAAATTAAAATCGCCCTATAATACCTACTTGAACCGTGGACT
>CAYOEP010000011.1:0-19284 GCA_964403045.1 uncultured Candidatus Saccharibacteria bacterium | reverse complement strand
CCTCTATAGCATGGAATGGTGGTATAGTTGTGCTCCAACGGGATGACTTTTGGTGGGCAGGGTGGGAGTCGAACCCACGCGGGCATTGCGCCAACGGTTTTACAGACCGCCCCCGGCCCCTACGGGACTACCTACCCTTGCCTTTCTTTTATTTTATTATCTTTTCGTCTACTTTTTCAAGTTTTTGAGGAAGTGTGGGTGGATATTCTGGTTACTCCTATTGTGCTGCTGGACTCGTTTCAGCTGAGTGCCGAGAAAATTGTCCATACGCATCACGATGATTTTTGCACGCTTGATGATCTTAAAGAAGAGAATGTTGAGAAAGGCATCAATGCGTTCAGGAATGCCAGAGGAAAGAAGCCGATCCAGAAAACTTCCTTTTTGCGGACTTGCTTCCTCGTCGGAGATTCGCGAGAGAGATCGCGAAATGAGTACGAGGATTGTGCCCATAGATCCCATTATGACAAGGTTAGTAATGAATTGCAGGGTGGCGGGTCGCATACTAGTACTAGTGCTAGCGTGCAAGCCGTGAGAATGCGTGGATGGTAATATTCTCCCCTACTTTCGCGCTTGTTTCTTGAATGAGCTGGCGTACTGTTTTTTGAGGATCGCGGATGTAGGGTTCTTCGAGCAGGGAGTCAACATCCTCGGCGGAGGAAGCGACGATTTGCATCGCGAGCTCTTTGGCAAGATTTTGGAACGGTTCTGAATTAACGACAAAATCTGTTTCTGCGCCGAGGTGCAGCAAGGCCCCTACCCTTCCCTGGTGCACGTATGAAGCAATAAATCCTGCCGCTGTTTCCCTATCAGCGCGCTTTTGGGATTTGAGGAGTCCTTGTTCTTTGAGAATACGCTTTGCTGCTGCAAAATCTCCCTTGCCCTGCTCCAGTGCTTTCTTGCATTCCATGACACCTGCACCGGTTTCTTCTCTAAGTTTTTGGATATCTGTGACGGAAATTCGTGCTTCTGCCATAAGGGGGGATGAATTATATCTTTATTTCTGTGGAGGCCTCTTGTTGCGGAGTTTTGTCGTTGTTGGTGGCTGTGGGAGTATTTTTGTCTTGGTGCTCCACAGGAGGGGCAGATTTTCGTCCGCGGAGGATTGCGTCTCTAAGCTCTTCGAGGAACCATGTGACACTTTGCTTTGAAGAGCTATTGCCGGGCACAAGATAGTCAATAAAGTCGGGGTTAGCGTCGGTATTGGAAAATGCAACGACTGGAATGCCTTGTCGGTTTGCTTCCCGTACCGCGATGTGATGCATGACTGCATCAACAACAATCACTACATCAGGAAGTGTGTGAAGCGACTCTAGTCCTCCGAGAATTTCCCCGAGCTTTTTCATTTCGCGCTCCTTATAGAGGCGCTCTTTCTTGGTATACTTCTCCATTGCACCTGAAGAGAAGCCTTCCTTGAGAGATATATAGTGCGCCACGCGTGCGGAGATAGTTTTGAAATTGGTGAGTGTGCCTCCTATCCATCGCTTCTGTACAAAGGGGCACTGGACTGCGGCTGCAAATTCTTTTGCCGCATCTGCAGCAATTGGCTGGGTAGCAACAAGAAGGAATACTGCCCCCGATTTCGCCTTTTCTTCCACAAATTGTTTTGCTTTCTCCATCGCGCTCGCGATGCAGCGCACGTCAATGATTTCTATCTCTCCCCTTGTGGTGAAGACAAACTCCTTCATTTTAGGGTTTGTTCTACGCTTGGTGCGCCCGTAGAATGCTCCCAATTCTAAAAGGCGCTGCGCAGTCGCATCGGAAAATTCCTCGGGGGATGAAGATGGAATTGTGGCAACAAGATCTTGCTCCATAGATGCGGTAGCGATTATACCGGAATGGCGTAGAAAATCAACCCGGCTAGAATTCAATTGCAATTTCTCCCTTTCTCCCTTTCTGGAATGGGTGCTTAATTTCGCGCATTTCGGTGACGAGCTGCGCGGCGGCGAGAATTGATTTTGGCGCTCCCCTCCCTGTGAGGATAATCATTTTTCCCTTGGGGGCGCTCTTGATGGCGCGCACCACGTCGCTGGCACGGATGAGGCGGAGTGAAAGCGCGACGTTCACTTCATCGAGAATGAGAACGTCGTACTTGGAGATTGATTTGCGGAAATGCGCGAGCGCTGCTTCTGCGGCACGCTGGTGCACTTTGCGCGGAAGCGTGTCGCCCAAGATTCCCACAAATCCCTTCCCCATCTTCTTGATGAGGAACTTCCCTTTCCCATCCTTGCCCTTGCCGCGGAGTGCTACATAGTCCTCGCCTGACTTCCAGGGACCCTTAATAAACTGGATGACGAGCACTTTTTTGCCTCTCCCCACTGCTCGCATTGCCTGCCCGAGGGCCGCAGTTGTTTTCCCTTTTCCGTTGCCGGTGAATACGATAATCATACGCGCCGAGAAATTATACCGTATTTTTTCTCCCAACTTCCCTGTGGAAAAATAAAAAGAGCAGCGAGGAGTCCGAGGGGGGTGGGGTGGACTCGTAGCTGCTCAGGTGGCAAATTCCATTTGAGGAATTTGCGAGCCAATTATAGCGCAGTACTGTTACTTTGTCAAGTGCTCGGCGGCAATGATTCCTCCGCCTCCTACCTCGCCATTTTTTCGGTACCATACTGCCGATTGCCCTGGTGCCGCAGAGGCAGTCGGAGACGAAAACGTAAGAATTGCAGATTTCCGGCGTAGGATGCGCAGCCGTGCGGGGATGAGCGGTTGCCGATAACGCAGCCGCACCAATACTTCTTCGTCGTTATGGATGGCATATTCACGGATGCGGTGCACCTGTTCTAGGCGTAGTGTTGTAGTGATATAACGAGAATCATTGCGCGGCGCGACTGTAATTGTATTGCGCGCGATGTCTTTTGCGACAACATAAAGCGGCACATGTTCTGTTACCCCTTTTTGATGCTTCACTGCACCGATGCCGCGCCGCTGGCCGATGGTGTAGAGATGTGCCCCCTCGTGGGTGCCTATCACTGTTCCATCAGGGGTAAGGACTTTTCCTTTCTTCTGGGGAATGTGCTCTTTGAGAAAATCGCGGAGGGAAATGTTGCCGAGGAAACAAATTCCTTGGGAATCTTTTTTCTCCGCTGTGGGAAGTCCTGCGGATTTTGCCATCTGGCGCACTCGAGTTTTTGTAAGTGTTCCCAAAGGAAAAAGCGTGTGGGCAAGTTGGTGCTGGGTGAGTGTCCACAAGAAATAGCTTTGATCTTTCTGCGCATCTTTCCCCGGGAAGAGCGCGAATGATCCATCTGGCAGTGCTTTCCTTCGGGCGTAGTGACCTGTGGCAATGGCATTTGCCCCTATAGCAAGCGCACGGCGCAGAAAAACGCCAAATTTGATATCTCTGTTACACATCACATCGGGATTTGGAGTTCTTCCGCAACGGTATTCTTCAATCAGGTAGGACACTACTTTTGTGCGGTATTCTTTTTCAAGGTCCCATACATAGAAAGGAATACGGAGGTACTCGGCGACACGCCGTGCATCTTCCGCTTCACGATCCTGGCACCCATCTAGGTTGTAAGAGCGAATGAAAACACCGACAACGTGATAGCCGCGTCGTTTGAGCAGTAACGCCGCGACGCTGGAATCTACACCTCCCGACATCGCGGCAACGACGAGCATTTTTCTATTTTGCTGCATTACTGCCATCATATGCGAGATAATAGAAAAAACTCAAGGATATTGCGTTCTTCTCCAGCATAAGATATGATAGAGGGGCAATGAAGAAAATTCGCAACGCGCTTTTATTTTCAGTACTCCTCGTCGCTATTATCGGAATTAGCGGGTGGTACGGGAGAGATGCGTTTGTCTCTTCACTCAATTCAATTCAGCAGACATCCCTCCAACCTGATACCTCCGGGTTGGTTGTTGAGGATATTCAGGAAGGAACTGGGGAAGAGGTGCACAATGGCGACACGGTGCGCGTTCACTATAAAGGGACTCTAGAAGACGGCACTGTGTTTGACAGCTCCTACCAGCGCAAGCAACCCTTTGAATTTACGGTAGGACAAGGAGCAGTAATCAAGGGTTGGGATTTGGGCCTTTTGGGAATGAAAGTGGGCGGCAAGCGGAGACTGGTAATTCCTCCCTCACTTGCATATGGAAAGGAGGGACGCGGATCAATTCCGCCGGATGCAACACTCATTTTCGAAATTGAATTGCTCGATATTGTGAAAAGCGCATCGGCGCGGTGATATACAGGAATACAAAAGATTCTAGATTAATGCAATAAGGGACGCATCGAGGAGCGTCCCTTAGGTGTTTCACCCCTGGAGTCTTTCTCTCTGTGCAATGAGAATGCCGATCCATGCGCATCCCATTGCGGCTGTAGTAAGCAGGAATGAATATGTGTTGTTGAGCTGGGCGACTAGCCAGATGATGCCACAGGTATTGATGATTGCCGCCGCGCGCCATTTCTGCGTTTGTGCTTTCTGGGATATGCTTGCGCGCCTCTCTTCGCGTTGCGCTCCGTATTCCATCACAGCAGCGAATCCTACGGTAATGAGTAATAGGAATGCGATGGCAAGAGCTCTCATTTATCCTCCTCTTTTTCAGGGCAACTGCCGGGCGGGTGCTGCAACTTTCAGCATTGCTATATTTTGCAGGCACAGAACTATGGCAACTGCAAGGTGCTGCTGATTTCAGCGTAGCATTGCTCGTTATTTTCTGCAACAAGCTATGTTTTTTTTGCCACGCGTTCAGTATATTCCCCTGTTTCTGTATTGACGCGAATGATATCACCCTCCTCGATAAACATCGGGGTGACTACCTTCGCGCCGCTTTCGATAGTGACGGTTTTTGTGCCTCCCTGCGCAGTGTTGCCGCGCACGGCGGGAGGAGCTTCTGTTACCCGGAAGTCCATCTTGATGGGAAGCACTACTTTGATGATCTCGTCTTCGAATATTAAAAGGGTGACTTCGCTGTTGGGCTTGAGAAATCTTGCTTGCTCCCCCACTCGCTCCTTCGCGACTGAAAATCGGTTTGCTTTGTTATTCGGCTCATGGAACCAGCACATGCCTCTGTTTTCATAGATAAATACTGCTGTTTTCCGCTCTACTTCTGCCTCCTCGATGTTGTCGCTCGGCTGGAAATTGTGGGTGAGCACTTGGCCGGAACGCAAGTTCTTTAGTTTCGTTTGTACGACAGCCTTGCGCTGCTGCATCCGCAGAAAATTAGTATCGATCACTTCGTGTGGTTCATTGCGCCACACAATTACCATTCCTTTTTTGAGGTCAGTGTAGGAAAGCATTACTGGATAGTATAGCGAGGTAGTACTGTTTGTAAAGGAAAAGCCGCAGAACTGCGGCCTTTCCTTTGTTCCTAAGGCCTATTGCATTACGCAGCGGCAGATGATGTTTCTGTCTTCTTGCTGCCTTCCGGTTCCTCTATCTTGAGGTTAACCCGTGCATTGTGCCTGATACCTACAATGCGGAGCAGAGACCTGATTGCCTTGGCGGTAGCTCCCTGTCGCCCCACGACTTGCCCCATGTCCATCGGGTTTACATGGAGCGTGAGGAGTACGCCCATCTCGTCAACCTTCCGATCCACTTTTACGTCATCCGGGTGGTCAACGAGCGCCTTTACGACATGCTCCAGAAATTCCTGATCAGCTGGCATACGTACTGTACGTGATCTTCTTTATCGTCTTTAGTTTGCGACCTTTTTCTGATTATTCAGTACTGCAGTTTTACTGTTGCGCAGTTTGTGGCGATTCTTGGGAATCATTCGCTCCTTCTGCAGATTCATTGTTTGTTTCTCCCTCCGTAGTGGTGGCGGATTTCTGGGGCTCTTCCTGTGACTGTTTCTTCCTTGCTTTTATTTTCACTGGAATTTTCTTTCCTTCAAGAATATGGTACGCTACGAGGAGATTATGCACAGTGACTGTGGGCTGCGCTCCTTGTGACAGCCAGTAGCGCACGCGTTCTTCTTTGACCGCAAACTCTTTTGTGACAGGATTATAGTGCCCCACTTCCTCTACAGACGCGCCTGTTGCCTTCGATCTTTTCTCGGCAACAACTACCCGAAAGCTTGGCTGATTCCTTCGTCCTGTACGTTTGAGTCGTATTGCAAGCATAGTGTTGTTTTGCAAGAGTGAGCGTACCAGATTTTTGGGGAAAAATCAAGCAGTGCTAGGGAGTAAGTTTTAGGGAATATATTTTCGTAGTACCGTCATCTTTCATAGTTACCCCGTAGAGGACATCAGCAACTTCCATTACTGCGCGGTTGTGGGTCACAATAATAAACTGCATTGTTTCCGCGAATTTTTTCAGCATTGCGGCAAATTTCTTTGAATTTTGCTCGTCGAGCATCGCGTCGGTCTCGTCAAGCACCAAGAACGGGGGCGGGCTTACTGCAATGAGCGCGAACAGGACAGCAAGTCCGACTAAGCTTTTCTCGCCTCCTGACAGTACTTCGAGCTTATGGATTCGCTTTCTTGGAATTTCCAGATTAATTTCAATTCCTGCTTCTTCTCTATCCTGTACATCTTCTGTATCTTTTTCATCCTCACTTTTCCTGCGGGCGGTGTATACCAGTTTTGCTTTTCCACCTCGAAACATAAGTCGAAAAAAGTTGTTCAGCTCTTTATTGATCTTTTCTAAGGAGGTGCGGAATTCGCTTTTAATTTTCTTGTCGAGCTCTTGGATAAGTTGCTGCAGGTTATCGCGCGCTTTGCTGAGATCTTGAGATTGTGTAGTGAGGAACTGGTAGCGTTCTTCTGTCTCTCTCGCCTCTTTGAGGATTTCTTGGTCTATTTCCCCGATACTGGTGAGCTGGCTGCTGAGTCGCAATATTTTTCGTTCCAGTTCTGCAAGGTTGTGGGAAGTATGTTCTTGCGGGATTGCGTTGTAGCGTGCGAGATTGTCCCCCATCTCCCGCGCACGCCGTTCCAGGTCTTCTTTTTGGAAAAAGAGCCGCTCTCTTTGGAGAAGAATTTTTTGCTCTTCTCGTTCCCATTCTTCAAGTTTGCGTTTCGCGGCATCTAGCCTCTTGGATGCTTCGCGAAACTTGTGAAAGAAAGCCTCTTGGTTTCCTTGGATTTTCTGCTCCTCTTTTCGCAGTTCGGCGATTTCTTTGTTCAGTGCTGCCAATTCTTTAGTGAGATTGTGGAGTTTGGCGTGGTTGCTGGTTGGAGCCGAAGGTGGTGGCGTGGTTCGCGCTGTTTTCTTGCCAAGCTGTGTTTGGATGTCTTGGAGAATAGTGCGGACGACTGCAGGAAGCGTCTCTGGATCCCGCAGCGCTTTTTCAAGAGATTCTTGTATCTTATGGAGAAGCGCAAGGAGTTTTTGGGCTGGCGGGTGTGGGGATGGAGTTTCTGTAGTTGCAGCAATTTCGATAGTTGCTTCCAGTTTTCCTATCGCGCGTTCTTTTGCGCTGCGTTGCTCGAGAAGCTGTCGGAGCTTTTCTTGGATATTGCCAAGTTGTGCTTGTTCTTTGGGGCGTTGTGCATCAAGTTTCTGTAATACTGCTTCTTCGATGCGCACTTGTTCTACCAACGTATGCCGTGTGCGTTTGTGTGCCTGGAGCTTCGCTGTAATTTCCTTTTCTTGTGCATGGAGTATGGCAAGTTGGGTTCCAAAATATGCTCGCTTGGCTTCTTGGAGTTCTTTTTCTATCTCTTCTCGTTTCTCCCAGCGCCCTACCTGCCTTCGCAGTGACCGTAGGTGGGGGAGGATTTCCTCAATAAGCGCGTGGACCTTTTCGAGGTTGGCATTGGTGGACTTCAATTTTCGTTCGGCATCTGCTTTTTTTACTTGGAAATCTTTAAGGCCAAGAATTTCCTCAATCATCGCTCTCCGTTCTGCAGGCGTTGCTTTAATGAATACATCGCTGTTGCCTTGCGTGATAACAATAAGCCCCCTTGCACCGAGCTTGATTTTTGCCAGGAGGCTAAGTACATCTTTCAGACGAACTTCTGATTTGTTAATAAAGTACTGACTTGCGCCGCTGCGGTCGACTTTGCGCTGGATGGTAACTTCTGCAACGTCGTAAGGGAACAAGTTTTTTGTATTGCTGAATGAGATTTCGGCGTATGCTTGGCCCATGCGGGGCTTTTTTGGTGTCCCTGCAAAAATAAGGTCTTCTGCCTTCGCGCCACGCAAGTTTCTTGCTTCTCTTTCGCCCAGTATCCAGCGGAACGCGTCGATGATATTCGATTTCCCCGATCCGTTGGGTCCCACAATGGCAGTAATGCCGGGTGCGAATTCCAGCACCGTTTTTTGGGCGAAAGATTTGAATCCACCAAGCTCCATTCGTTTCAATACTGGCACCTCCATAGCAAGGTAAGTAGTAGCTCAATTACTACGGCGCTTTTGGCGCAGAATAGTGCTTTGCAGCGCTTTCCGTGCGGCTTCGGTTTCTGCTTCTTGCTTGGAGTTTCCCCAGCCGTCTCCTATCATTTCATGGCCGAGGTAGACGCCCACATGGAATACTTTACGATGAGCAGGGCCACTTTCTTTGAGTACTTGGTAGGTCGGCGTCATTTTCAATTCCGCCTGAGTTTTTTCTTGAAGCTCGCTTTTGGGATCCTTGTAGCTTTTCTCCTCAAGAATGCGCTGGGTTTTCGGCATGATAAACTTTGCGATGAAGGAGCGCGCTGCCTCGAATCCTTGATCGAGATAAATAGCTCCAATGAGTGCCTCGAGAGCATTCGCGAAAATGGTGTCGTGCGCTTTCCCTTTTTCTTTCATTTCTCCCTTCGACATAAGTACATAGGAATGAATACCTACTTCTTTTGCAGTTTCTGCGAGAGTTTGGTAGTTCACAAGCGCTGAACGGAGCAATGTTAACTTCCCTTCGGGAAAGGAAGGAAATTGGTGAAAGAGCATTTCGCTGACTACAAGCTCCAGCACAGCATCACCGAGATACTCCAATCGTTCGTTGTGCGGTATGCGCCATTGCTTCGATTCGTTGAGATAGGAGCGGTGCGTTAGCGCTTCACGCAGCAGGTCTTTATTGCGAAAAGTGCTGCCTATTTTCGATTCGATGTCTTGGAGAATATGAGATTCCAGCGGCATAACTTGCTTTAAGGGGATGCGGAATCACCTTTCTTTTCTGGGGAGAATTTTCCGCTTTCTTGAAGTTCCCTATAGATGGTGCCCAGGACTCCGTTGATAAATTTTCCCGAGTTGGGACCGCCGAAATTTTTCGCAGTTTCAATTGCTTCATTGATGGCAACTTTTGGAGGCACTTCTTCGGGATCTGCGTAGAGTAGCTCATAAAGACCGATGCGGAGCACGTTGCGGTCTACGATGGAAATTTTTTCGAGCGGCCACTCGGGAGCTGCTTTTTCGATAATTGTGTTGAGTTGGGGGAGATGTTCAATGACGCCCTTCGCGATTTTCCAGGCAAATTCTGGTTCATCGACGCCGGGCGCGAACTCTTGTATGTTGCGCTCGAGGATTTTCGTGAAGTCTTTTTTGTGCTCGTAGAAGTCCCACTCGTAGAGGGATTGGAGTACCACCGTTCTGAGGAGATGCCGTGTTGCCATTTTATTGTTGCTTCAAGGATCGTGCCGACGGGCGATATACGCCTTTCAGAATGCGCTACGGGGAAGAGGCGCTTTCATCTGTTGCAGAAGAGTCTTGTTGCGAGGAAGGTTGTTCTTCGGCGCTGTTCGTCGCCTCAGATTGCGTAGCACCTTCTTTTTGGTTTGGAGAAGAAAGATGTTTTTGGGATTGCAGCTGATCTGGCGCGACAAGTTGCTCGCTAGAAGTTGTTTCGCTGCGGTTTGTTTGTGCTCGCTGCACCTGGTAAGTGCCACAATGGGCACATACGCGATGCGGTAGCACAGGGGTGCGACAAGAGCGACAGGGCACCAGCGGAGCTTTTTGCAGCGCGTGGTGCGACCGTCGTCGCCCTACCTTCCCTTTTGAATGATGTTTTACCGGAACGCCTCCCATTCGTTTAGTGTGGTGAAATAGTAGCGTATTTTTTGAGAAAGGTCAATCGGTGCACTTTCGGCAAAGGACCATAGCGCTGGATTGCGGCGAAATGTGCTGCGGTGCCGTATCCCTTGTGTGCTGCAAAGCAATAGTCTTGCGCGCGCTTCGCGAGGCGTTGCATCATCCGATCTCGAAATACTTTTGCAGCTATCGAGGCAAGTTTGATTGCAACAATTTTCTCGTCGCCTCGCGGGATAGTAACAGCGGGAAACGTTGCCTGCAGCTGCTTGTTTTTGAGATAGAGTCCTCCGTCGAGGTAAATGCGGTAGTTTCCCTGTGCGAGCTTTGGGTTTTTCAGGAGACGCGCTACTGCACGGTGCGCCGCGCGGTTCGCGGCTTTGGATATATTGGTTTTATCGATAGTTGTCGCACTGGAGAGGGATATGGCGGAGAGGAGGCGCGGGCAGGAATAAAGATAGTTGTTCCATGCGTTGCGCTGTGCTGGGCTGAGACGCTTTGAGTCACGGAGCGGGCAGGGTGCGTGGGGGAAGGAAAAATTACGAGGCACGGCTACTGCCGCGACGACCACCGGCCCCGCGAGCGCTCCCCTGCCTACTTCATCAACTCCTATCACGTAATGTGGCGTTTTCATACTACTCCCGCGCCGACTGCCTCGTTGACACTGCGGAACCCGTCCTGCCGCAATAGCAGATCAAGCCCCCGCGCGATGCGGTACACCGTTCTAGGGCCGCCATAGATAAGACCTGTGATAATTTGCACAAGTGAGGCGCCGGCAAGAATTTTTTCATACGCGTCTTTGCCGGTAAATATACCCCCTACTCCGATAAAGGTATATTTACCTTTCGTGGCGCGGTAGCAGTAACGCAGGAGATTGGTAGCAATGGCGCGGACTGGAGCTCCCGAGATACCGCCGTGCGGTAGGCGGTTGAGTAGGGCTTTGTCGGAAGTAAGCTGGAGTGCCTTGCGGTCTTTTGCGAGGTTGCCTATAACGAATCCGTCAATAAAAGGAAAATTCTCGGCAACTTCAAGGATTGCGTCCGCCTCGCGTTCACTGAGATGGCTGGAAATTTTGAGGAAGATAGGCCCGTACTTCTTTTCTTTTCCTATTTCCTGAAGGAGATCGCGCAGAAGACGGGGATCTTGGAATGTGCAGCCATCCTGTGTGTTGGGGCAGGAAATATTGAGCGTCACATACGCCGCGAGCGGGGCAAGGAGGCGGTAGGTAGCAAGGTAGTCTTCGATCGACTTATCTCCGCGAATGTGGGGGAGGTTTGTTTTAGCGATGTTAACGCCGAGTGGAATTGGCATTGGCGTTGCGGCAAGTTTGTTGCGTACTGCCTCCGCGCCGATGTTTTTCAGCCCGTAGTAGACAATGATGGATTTGTCGCGCGGTAGGCGCAGCAGGCGCTTCCCCGGGTTGCCGGGACAAGGATGTCTCGTCACCGCTCCCACTTCTACAAATCCAAAGCCCACTTCGGGGAGGATACGCAGGAGGCGTGCATCCTTGTCGAACCCCGCGGCAAGCCCAATCGGGTTGCGGAATTGGAGTCCCGCGACAGTGACAGGAAGCGGAGGCATACGGATGCTGCAGACGGCACGTACTGCCGCGCGTGCAACTGCACTTTTCCCAAGAAACTCTCCTAACGCGATGGTGCGGTTGTGCACAAATTCCGGGTCAAACTTGAAGAGGATGGGGCGGAGAAGTTTCTGGTAGAGCATTGTTCTTTACAATATACCAAAAAGCTTTCCGATGAAGAGCACGTAGAGCATAAGGTACAGCGCTCCTTCCCAGAGATAGATACGCTGGGAGATTCCGGAGATTACAAAGAAGAGCGTGGCAATTGCCATTGTGGGAATGCCGATCGCGAACGTTTGCGCGTCCACTGTGAGAGTGCCAAAAAGTCCTGGAATTCCGATGACCATCAGAACGTTGAATGCATTGGAGCCAAAGATATTACCCAGCACAATTTCTGGCTTATTGCGTCTTGCCGCTGCAATTGAGACAGAAAGTTCAGGGAGCGAGGTGCCGAGAGCAACGGCGCTCGCGGCGATGACTCCTGTGGCAATATTGAAAATTCGTGAGAGTTGCACTACTGCGTCAATAAGATATTTTGCGCCGAGCACTAACCCCAGCAACCCGACGATAAGTAGCGCGATATCATTTTGGGTGATGCGTTTCTTGCGGGGCGGGGCACCTGATTCGGGTACTGGAGGGGCGGGCGCCTGTTGCACTTCTTCTTTATAGTAGATGGAGTAGTGGAGATGGACGAGGAATGCGGCAATTAGCAAGATTGCCTCCAGCGTGGATACTGTGCCGTCCCAAAGGACACCAACCACAATTGCGGTGCTGATGGCAAGCAGTGGCAAATCAAGCTCGATGAGGCTGCGGGTTACCGCAAGTTTTTTGCCAATTACTGCGGCGGCGCCGACAATCAGGAGAATATTGGCAATGTTAGATCCTACCGCGTTCGCGACGGGTACATCAGTAACCCCCTGCAGTGTGGCAATAATTGACGAGAGAAGCTCGGGGAGTGAAGTACCAAGCCCTACGATGATAATTCCTATAATGAAGCGAGAGAGGCCAAGTGCAAACCCGATAGTTTCTGATGATTGAAGGAACCAGTCAGTCCCCTTCACGAGCGCGACGAGAGAAATGATAAAAACAATTACCCAAAATATCGCCATAGTTTTTAGTCCTTTTACATCATAATCGCAACATGATTGTTTTGTATATAACAAACTGCATTGGGGGAAATTTGCACAGTGCGTACATTGCCATTTTGGGAAATGCGCGCGACTCCTTCTCTAAGGAGAAAGAACGCTTCTGCATGTCCGGGGAGTAATTGAAGTTCTCCATCGATGCCGGGGAGCGTGATACTTGCGGCGTGCTCGTAGCGTATTATTGACTTCGGTGCTGCAATCACACAGGAAAGCGTGGCGTTGGTTGCGGGTGGGCTTTTGCGGTGTCGGGACTGCATAATAATACTTCTGTTATGAAATCGCGCCGCGCATGTAGAGCGTGTCGGGATCAGTATTGTCGAATTCTCCATTGAGAATTCGTTCACATCCTTCCAGTGTTTGTTCGCGTGTAACATAGATGCCTTCTCTGTTATTGAACGAGCTTGTGGTGAAGAGTGGCTGTGTGAGAAACCGCCGCAGGCGTTCTGCTCGCTTCGCGATAAGGCGATCGGTTCGCGAAAGTTCGTCGATTCCAAGAATGGAAATGATATGGGAAAGCTCTTCGTACTTTTGGAACAGCTCTTTTACCTTTGCGGCGATGCGGAAATGTCGCTCGCCTACAATATCTTTATCGAGATTTATTGAGTAGGAACGGAGCGGATCGATAGCGGGATAGATGCCCTTCTCTGCGATTTTCCGCGAGAGCACGAGCGAGGCGTCGAGATAGGAAAAGATGGCGACTACAGCGGGGTCTGAAATATCATCGGCTGGTACATAGACGGCTTGGATGGAGGTAATCGCGTGGTCGCCGCGTACGCCAATCCTCTCTTGGAGAGCTGCGAGATCCTGCTCGAGGGTGGCATGGTAGCCAAGCTCGGAAGGAACTTTGCCGAGCATTGCGCCAAGTTCCATTCCTGCCATGGTGTAGCGGAAAATATTATCGATGAAGAGGAATACGTCTTTATGGAGCTTTGCCACGAGGAAGTTCGCTGCTGCTGCTGCTGCGAGCCCCACTCTTGCCCGCACGCCCGGCGATTTGTCCATTTCTCCAAAGTAGAGGGCGGTATTTTTCAAGACGCCGAGGTCGTTGAGCGTGTGGTAAAGGTCGTTCCCTTCCCGAATGCGCTCGCCGATGCCTGCGAATACCGAGTAGCCGAGCTTTTTGAGTGCGATGTTGTGCATGAGCTCGGTGGTAAGCACGGTTTTCCCTACTCCCGCGCCGCCGAAAAGCCCGATGTGATCACCTGCGCGAAATGGCGTGAGAAGGTCGATGACTTTGATTCCTGTTTCCAATACCTTGCCTCTGCCGCGCCGCTGGTAGTCTTTCCAGGGATTGTCGCGCTCTTGAGCTTTTCCTGGAAGCCGTGAGGCATAGCAGTCTTGAAAGAGGGGCTCGTAGTGGGTAGCGCGAAATGGCTTTCCATCGATAGGGTTGCCGTGAAGGTCAAACATTCTGCCGAGAATATTTTTGTGGAGCGCAACTGCAATTTCTTTGCGCTGGAGGTATACTTTCTCTCCTCGCTCTATGCGCTCGATTGGTGAGAGTGCGATTGCCCGCACGGTGGTAGGATTTTTCTGCTCGATCACTTCTACCAGCACCCCGCGCTTCGTTGCCATTAGGGCATGCAAGGGAGGCAACGGTGCTGAGCAGGATATTTCTAGAACGCCTCCTTTGAGCGCAGTAATAATTCCTTCGTGGTACTTCATATTGTTCGATGTGCAATAAAGCTTTCTATTTGACGCTGGGTGATATGCTGCCGCCGTTCTTTGCGGAATTCTGTCACGAGCATATTGATGGATTCTTCTGTTTTTGCTCCTGCGTGCTCCATCGCGGCAGTGCGCGCGGAAAATTCCGAGAGTTGCGTTTCGAGGACGATTCTATAGAGATAGACATTGATAAATTTTTTGACGAGAACGGTCAGGATGGTGCGGGACGAGGGGGCGATAATGGGAATGCCCACAGGGGGAGGGTGAGGATCTTGTATTTGTGGCCGCAGGAATGGAAATGGAAGAAAAGGGACGGTAGTAGGGATGTGGGTGGTCAGCGTGACAAATTGCGGATAGAGGATGTCGATAGCGGCGGCATTCCCGTCTTGGAACTGCGCGAAGAGATAGCGAGATAATTCCTTGGCGGCGGCTTGAGCATTCTCCTGCGACGAAAAGGTACTGGTGGGAGTGATATGCTCTTCTGCAAAATATCGTACCCCCTTTTTCCCTACGACTACTATACCGGTATAGGAAGAACGCGCGGCAATTGCTGTCGAGACAATACTGTGCCACAATCCTCCTACCAGTCCCCCGTCGCCGGTCAGTACGACTAGCAGCTTCCTCTTGCCCTGCCGCGGCTTCAGCAACGAGATTGCTGCAGGGCTGTGGAATGAAGAAATCTTCGCAAGCGTTTCTTGGAGCAACTGCGTGTAGGACGCCAGCGTCGCCACTTTTGCTCTGAGGAAGTGGATAGAGGAAGCGGCGATTTTTTCCGTCGTCTTGATGGTCTCCAAAACATCTTGGAGACCCTCGAGTTGCGCGCGGTAGGTAAGGTATGTCTTCATGGTAGTTATGTTGCAGGGGCACTTTCGGTGAAAAATTCCTCTTTTGCGTCTTGAACAATTTCTTCTATTTCCTTTTCCAAATCTTCTGCCGCCGCCCCTGCGCGGATGCTGGCGAGTACATGGCGGTAGCGGGTACGAAGCAACTCGAGGAGCATGCTCTCAAATTCCCGCCACTGCGCTTCGGGAATTTTTTCAAAGTGCCCTCCTTCGACAACTGAAAAGAGAAATACTTGTTCAGGCCATGCCACTTCGGCGTGCTTGTCCTGCTTCAAGAGTTCGAGGATAAGATTGCCGCGATGGATTTTTTCCTGCGCTTGGCTACTCACTGCTGTTTCCAATTGCACAAGCTTTTGGAGCTCGCGGTGCTGCGAGAGCGCAAGGCGTATTCCTTTTACTACCCTTGTGAGGGCGTGTGGTTGCGCTTTCGACCCCACTCGCGAGACAGAAAGCCCCACATTAATGGCGGGCAGGAATCCTTTTTGGAACAAGCCGCGCTCGAGATAAATTTGCCCGTCGGTAATTGAAATAAGATTGGTGGGGATAAAAGAAGTGATATCACCTTCCTGCGTTTCGACGATAGGGAGGGCGGTCAACGATCCCCCACCCTGTTTTTCGTTGAGTTTTGCCGCACGTTCGAGCAATGATGCGTGGAGAGAGAAGATATCGCCGGGATAAGATTCGCGTCCCGGGGGACGTTCTAGCAGCAGGGCAATGCTGCGGTATACTTTCGCGTGCTTGGAGAGATCATCATAGATTATCAGCGCGTCCTCTCCCCTGTCGCGGAAATATTCCCCAATAGCACAGCCAACGAAGGGGGCGAGATATTGCGAGGCATAGCTTTCCCCCGCGAGCCCTGCCACGACGGTAGTGTAGAGCAGGGCATTCCGTTCCTCGAAGAGTGCGAGCAGTTCGTTGAGTTGCCGTTCTTTCTGTCCGCACAGCACATAGATGCAGTGGACTGGCGGTGTGGCGTGCCGTTGGTGCAAAACTGTATCTATCGCAATGGTACTCTTGCCGAGTTTTCTGTCGCCGATGATGAGTTCTCGCTGACCTCTCCCAATGGGGAGTGCTGTATCAATCATTTTGATGCCGGTGGTGAGCGGCGTGGTTATTGGAGCTCGTGCGATGATAGGAGGCGCTTCCCGAAAAACAGGAATTTCTTTTCCTAGGAGCGGTCCAAGGTTGTCCCGCGGCTTGCCCAAGCCGTCGAGGACGCGTCCGGTAATGGTAGAAGAGAGGGGCAGCGAGAAGAGTTTACCGCTGCGGTAGAGAGGAGTGTGGATGTCGTCAAGATTTCTAAAAAAGAGCGCTTCTACGTAGTGTTCGTCGAATCCTATGACGAGCGCGACTTCTTCCCCTCTTTTGGTAACGAGCGTTTCATGGATAAATACGCCGCTGAGTCCTTCAATCTTTGCGACGCCGGAAAAATATGCGACCACGCGCCCCTCCGGTCTGCGCGCGGCTTTCTCTGGATTGCGTTTGTTATTTTTTTGCGCGGTTTGCATGTTCTAATTCCTGTAGCCTTGCCTTGAGTTGATCAAGGAGAAGTTTTTTCTCCCGTGCCAGCTCCTGCTTCGCCTGCCGTTTGAGTTCTTGTTCTACTTGCCTTGCTTCCTTCACAATCTTCCTGGCTTCTGCGCGCGCTTGGGCAAGCTCTCTTTTTTTCTGCGCCGCAAACTCTTCACGTTCTTGCTTAAGACTAGCGAGCGCCCGTTCTGCCTCTTCAAGTTTTTGTTCGTCTTCTTCTATTTTCTTTAGAATGGGGCGGTAGAGAAATTTGGTGAGGATGATGAGTAAGAGCGCAAAGTTGATTACTTGCGCGATGAGGAGGTTGAGGTCGATGCCGAGTTTGCCAAGGAGTTCCATAGTGACGATCTATCCCGCAAATTACAACCCTCCTATTCTGGAGTACATATTCAGCAATGAGGGGACAAGAAGGAGGATGCCAATGAGCGGTGCGACGAGAAAGACAATGGTCAAAATCATTGTCCACAAGAAGTACTTCCGTGTTTTCTCGGTGGACTGGTAAATTTTTTGCAGCAGCTCTTCTTGGCGGTTGAGCCGCTGGGTGAGCTCGTCGTTTTCCATAGGCGTTAACTGACAAATTTAAGGATGAGCGCCACCACGAGCGCGTAGATGGCAATCGCTTCGGCGAAGGCGATGGCGATAATCATCGCAATCTGGATGCGTTCTGAATTTTGGGGGTTGCGGGCCATACCGAGGAGCGCTGCCGCTCCGATAATGCCGATGGCAAGCGCAGGACCGATGGTACCAATTGCCATTGTGAATGCTGATGGATCTTGTGTCATACCGTTATTATACCGCACTTTTATGCTTGCGACCTTGTGGATGGAAAGTGCTTGTTTTAATAAAGGTCAGGGTGAGCGCGGCGAAGATGAACGCCTGGATAAGCCCCACAAATACTTCCAGAATCATAAAGGGAAGCGGGATGAGGTATGGCACAAGGAACGCGATAATGAGCAGCAGCACCTCCCCGGCGAAAATATTGCCGAAGAGGCGGAAGGAGAAAGAGAACACCTTCACTATCTCTGACAGCAGCTCAAAAAACCCAAGCACGAGCGCAACTGGCCCGGTGAAATTGAAGAATTTTTTCAAATAGGTTTTGATGCCGAGCGTCTTGATGGAGAAAAATTGGATGGCGAGCACGGAAACGAGCGCCAGCGCGACGGTGGTGGTAAGGTCACTGTTGGGAGAGCGCAGGAGCGGCAGTTCGCCCTGCGGCGTGCGCACGAACAGCGAACCAAGAAATCCCGGAATGAGCGCGAGGATGTTCGCGCTCGCGATAAAAAGAAAGAAGCTCGCGACAAGCGGCAGCAGCTGCTTGGAAAGATTGCGGTCTTTTGTCACGCTGTCGATGAATTTTAGCAGTTCATAGATCAGGACGCGGAGAGTGTTGACGAATATATTGCCTCGCTTTTTCCGCTCGATGCGAAAGCTGATGCTGATGAGCGCGAGGAGGATAGTCACCAGCACGGAGGTAAGAAATGTGTTGGTGATATGCAGTCCCCCGATGGCGGCAATGTATTCCGGCTGAAGCTCAATTTGTAGCATGGTGCGATTTGTTTTTTTCTTCGAGAAGCGGCGTGATAGTGTGGTATACCTCGTAGATGGTGGTCACGATGCCCGCGAGTACTCCTGCGAGGAGCAGCAGGGGGTGGGTCCCCAGCGTTTTATCCGCCCACATTCCCAGCAGGAGAAAAAGCCCAATAGGGACAGCGATGATGAACCCCATCTGCCACGCGAGCGAGAATGCATACCATACCTTAAAACTGCCCCGCTGCTTTTCCACCTTCCCTATTGTACCGCAAAACTGCCTTTGGAAGATAGATGCTCCCATGCCGCGCGTAGCGCGGCAAAGCAGGCGGGCAAAAAATGGAGGGGGTTTGAGGGGGGAGGAAATTTTTTGCCCGCCTGCTGTCCCGCGAGGCAGGACTTAGCGTGGGAAGTGGCTTGTGCCCAGGGCGGGACTCGAACCCGCACGCGCCGAAGCGCCACGCCCCTCAAACGTGTGTGTATACCAGTTCCACCACCTGGGCGTCTCTCGCTATTATACGATGCCGTCTTGAAAATGCAATGGCGCTTAGATCGAGATACCGAGTTTCTTGCGGATTTTCTTGCCGGATAAGTTACGAATGAAGTAGAGCTTTGCCCGTCGCGTGCGTTTTGCGGTCGCGACGATTTCCACTTTTGTAATGGAAGGTGAATTGAGAGGATAAATTTTTTCTACCCCCACACCTTTCACTACTGAGCGCACGGTGAATGTCGCACCTTTCTCGTTGCCGTGCTTCCTTGCGATGATGATGCCTGTGAAAGGAATGCGTCCCTCGTAGACACGCACTTTCACGCCCGGCTTGAGTTGTGCTTTAATAGCTTCGTCAATCATGATGGTGTGGTTGTGGCGGTTGGAATGTGGAGTGTGCTTTTGATGGCTTCCACGACATCACTAATGGATGTCTTTGTTTTGATGAAATATGCCGCGACGCCGAGCCGCTTTGCCTTTTCTACATCTTCATCCTGCCCAAGATTGGTGAGGACGATGATGGGGATGCGGTTTAGCTGGGGGTCTACGGATATTTTCTCGAGGAACTCGAAGCCCGAAACGTTCGGCATAATGATGTCGAGTATCATAA
>CAYOEP010000010.1:316-20934 GCA_964403045.1 uncultured Candidatus Saccharibacteria bacterium | reverse complement strand
TGGAGCGCGTGAGGAAAGCAGGATGGTTTCGGGGATTTGGCGACAATCCGCAGGAGGTATTCAATGTCATTCACATCTACTTTGCCGCAGGACGCAAGGATCTTATTCGGGAACTCCTCGCGAGCCGCGGTTCTCAAGTCAAGAAGGACAAGCAGTACTTTGTAATGCTTTTAAGGAGCTTCATTCGCGCGCACGATCTTGAGCAAGTGCTCTTTTGGGCGCGCACCTACGGTGAAGTGTATCCTGAGTTTCAAAACGATATGGCGACAGTCATAGAACTTGCGAAAAAGGGCGACTGGGAGACGTTGGAGCAATTGTAATGCGGCGGGTGCAATTTTTTCTCCGCGGTGCGCGCGGCGCCCTCTTTGCCGCTGCCCTCACGCCGCTGGTGGTGATTCCTCGCCTCATTTCAGGTGAAGTATGGGGCAAGGCAGTCTGGCTGCAGGTTGCGGTAGAGATTGCCGCTGCCTGCACCATTTGTGCTGCGCTGTGGGGGTGGCGCCCCGCGCCTTGCCGCAAGTGGAACCGCCGCGCCCTTCTGCCGCCGTTGCTCCTTACGGCATTCGCCGCGTCAGTACTTGCCGCCACTGCAGCTGCTGCCTCGCCGTGGATGGCGTGGTGGGGCACGTTGACGCGCGCGGAGGGGGCGTGGATCCTGCTCCACTACGCGGCTTTTGCGGTACTGTGCTTCCTCCTCTTTGAAGAGCGCCACTGGAAAATTTGGTGGATGGCAGTTGCCGCAGGAGGAGGCATTGCCGCGGTAATAGGGCTTGCAGAAAGAATCATCGCGCCCGGAACGCGTCCCTCTGCTACATTGGGAAATCCTGCCTTCTTGGCGTCGTATCTTCTGCTGGCAGGAGCGGCGGCAGTTGCGGCTGCGGGCGGGGACCGCCGCCTTTGGGTGCGCCGCGGCGGATGGGCAGTTGCGGCGCTGGCGGCCGCGGCGGTGATGGCGACAGGATCCCGCGCCTCCCTCGGGGGGCTTTTGGTAGGGATAGGAGTGTTTGGCGGGATACTGCTTGCCGGAGGTGCGGCGTCGCGGCGCGTAAAGAGAAATGTTGTCGCCGTGATGGTAGCGGTACTCCTCGCGGCGTTGGTTGTGGGGGCGACGCGCCACTGGAGTGGGTGGCGTGTGGTACCGGGAATAAGGCGCGTGGTTACTTCTTCACCGGAAGACACCTCGCTCCACACGCGCCTTTTGGCGCTCCGCGCGGCAAACGAGGCATTTTGGGAGCATCCTCTGATCGGGTGGGGGCCGGAGCACGCGCTCGTTGCCCTAAATGCGCATTATATTCCCGGCTACCTTGTCTATGAGGAGGCATGGTTCGACCGCGTGCACAATATCGTGGCGGATGTTGCCGTGATGAGGGGCATTGCGGGGTTGCTCGCCTCCGCGGGAATGTTGGCATTTACAGTGGGTGTCCTGTTCGCTCGCTCCCGCCGCACGAAAAACTACGGAGTTGCCGCGCTGGGGGCAGGGGTCATTGCATATTTGACGCAGGATTTATTCTTTTTTGATCATCCATCAGCTCTACTGCTCCTCTTTGCGATTTTTGCATTCGCATGGCGGCTATGGGATGAGGAGCGTTCCGTGCTGGAGGAGGGAAAAATTGCACTACAGAACGACTCCCGTCTCCGCGCCGCGCGTGGTGCGGCCGCGGCGGCAGTGGGAGGACTCGCGGTGTATCTGATTGTAATGACCGCAGTTGTACCACTGGCGCAGCTGTGGTGGTACAGCTGGAAAACCGGCATTGCGACGGGCAACAAGGTAGTGCGCGGTGCGGAGCTTCTCCGCGAACTGCCATGGCTTTTTTCTCCCTATACAGTGGTCCAGCCGGAGCTCCGCCGCAGCTTGGTGGATATGCTAGTAGCTGGCGGCGCATTCCAGCGGCGCGAATTCGCGCCGCTCACAAAAATTGCCACCGCGGCGCTTGCGGAGGCGGCTTGGCGGCAGCAAAACTATGACCCACGCCTTTTCTTGACGCTCGCGGAGGCGTATAACGAATTAGGCAAGCATGATGCGCGGTTTCTCGCGCGCGGCAAGGAAGTACTGGAAGCCGCGCGCCGCCTTGCCCCCAAGCGGCAAGACTACTACGCACTTCTCGCGTTCAACCGCCTGCTTGCGGGAGAGAAAGAACAGGCAGTAGCGCTTGCCCGCACGGGAGTGGCGCTTGCCCCCACCGCCCCGCGCCCCCGCCTCAACCTCGGCATTCTCCTGGCGCTCGCGGGGAAGACGTATTGGAACGAGTCATTACGGGAACTCGACAGACTTATTGAGAGCTACCGCGGCTTCTCGCTGGGGGACGTGCGGAATATGGTCAATGTGCTGGGGATGATGGTGCGGGGATTCGTTCTCGATAGTGATGCGGAAGGAGTAGAAAAAGCGGCAGCTGTTATCCAAAAGGTAGGAATGCTTGGCGAGGGGAAAATCTATGCGGCGCTTCGGGAAAACGGTGCACTCCTTGAAAATCTCGCGCAGCAGGGCAACTGGAGGGCGCTGAGGGAGATGGTAGGCGCCGTGCCTTCAAATTGAGGAATGGTATGGTATAATGCGGGAAAAGCGTCCCAAAGGTCGAAATGCAAGGATGTCCAGAGGTATCTGGACGCAATGAACGACAAATATGACAAAAGAAGGACTTGTAGAGGCGGTAATGCAGGCTGCGGGCATTGAGCACAAAGCTGCCGCCCAGCGCGCGGTAGAAGCGGTGTTTGACACCATTACCAAGACGCTCGCGCGCGGAGAAGATGTCACGGTGACTGGCTTTGGCACTTTCCGCGTAGTGCGCACTGCCGCGAGAATGGGTATTAACCCGAAGACAGGAGAAAAAATTCAGATTCCTGCTGCAACGAGACCAAAGTTTCGAGCAGGAAAAGCGCTGAAGGATGCGGTGAAATAGTAGCTTTCCCGAAAGCAGCGCAACGAGCGCTCGCGTGGTGTTGCATTCTTAGTGAGCAACACGATGCGCGAGCGCTTTGTTGATTTCTTGATGGAGGATAAGGAATGCGTGATAAGCTTCCTGAAGGTGCTGGAGCGAGGTACGGAGAAATGAGAACGGATTATTGAGCGTGGTGGTGTCGGTGAGTACGCTTTTTGCGAGCAGATGCGTCCGCACTGCCTCTTCAATGTTTTCTCGTGCGGTGCGGAATGCGACTGCGGCTTTGCCATGGGAAGCAATGCCGAGCTCTTCAAGCGCAGAGCGGAATTGGGCGAGTCGATCTTGCGCTGTTTGGATCAGAGGGTCGTTTTGTTGCCATACGAGAAGCGCCACCGCGCGCTGCCGGATAGGGAGGTAGCGATTATTCCTCCATTCTTTCAATGCCTTGGCGGTTGCGCGAATTTCTTCCAAAGATGTTGCAGCTTTCGCTGTTGCTTCGAATGTGCGCGCACGATCTCGGGTGGATTCAATAATGCGGGCGAAACGGGAAAAGAGCTGCCGCATTTTTTGGCTTTGCTCTCCCGCGCTGCGGAGGGAGTTTGCGAGCCATTGTGCTTCGTCTGCACTGCACTGGGCTATTTGCCCTGCGAGGTCTTTCCGTGCGGCAAGTTCTAGCTCTGCTTTCTGATCCTCAGGGAGGAGGACATTCTCTTGCACGATAAGGAGGCGTTCTGATGCCGCGGCGAGATTGCAGGGCGGTGCTCCTGCGGCAAATAACGAGGAAGGAGCGGCGAGGAGAAAGCTGCCAAGGGCAATCCCGGCGCATGCCATAAGTATTGTTGTCGATAAATTGCGCCTTGCCATAGAGAATTTTTTGAAAAAGCCCCCTCCCGGCTCTATTGGATGAGGGAGTTGAGCGCCTGGTTGATTTGCTGGTCTGCGGGGAACGAAGCAATGTCTTCTACCCGGAACTGGGCAGAGGAGGGTGGGGTGTTGTCTTCTTGCGGCGCGGAAGGGGAACGCAGAGAATGTTGCTGGTCTGCAGAGTGAGATAGCTGCGGAGCTGTCTGGGGAGGCGGCACAACTTCAGCAGGCGTGTCATACTGGAGGCTGGTGAGTTGAATTTGGATGTCTACCGCTTCGGCTTCTGCTTGAATGCCGTCGAGATCAAGGCTTGAGAGGATTGGCTTGGTGAGCGTTGGGGAAGGAGAAGAAAAAGGAATGGTGCCAAGGAATGCCGCTACTGCGAGTGCGGCAAGGCCAGTTGCGGAGAGTACTTTTACCCCAAAGAGAAAGCCGTTCCACCAGCTTCTCTGCTCGCGTGCAATTTCTTGCAGGAGGAGGCGCCGCGAGGTGCGGGCATAGGAAGGATCCGGCGTGAGCGTCCGGAGATGCTGCAGGATAGATTGGAGAGATTGCCGAGTCATAAATTTACTACTAGCTAGGGAGTGAGAGAGGGGGGAAGCAATTTTCGCAACCGCTGCATTGCGCGGTACTGGAGGATTTTGACCGCACCTTCGCTCTTCCCGAGAATTGCCGCAACTTCTTTGATGGAGAGTTCTTCAATAAAACGCATAATGAGCACATCCTGATAGTCTGGCTTGAGAAGGCGTATTGCCCGCATTACCTGCCGCTCTGCCAGTTGCTGCTCTACTCGAACATCTGGAGCATCATTACTGGGAAGCTCTGCTGCGGCCTCGAGAGAAACCTGCGCCTTCTTTGCGCGGTAGTAATCGATTACAAGATTTCTGGCGATGCGATAGAGAAGACTTGAAAACGGATGGCCCGTGTAGGTGTAGCGTCGCATTTGCTTCCACGCATTCAGGAATACCTGATGGGTAATATCTTCTGCATCCTCCTTCGTGCTGACTTTCAGATAGACAAAGCGGTAAATTTGCTGGTGATAGCGGTCGTAGAGGGCGCCGAATGCCTCCGAATCACCCTTTGCCGCTTGCAGAATGTAATGTGCTTCCTCCTCCATAGAAAACGGGCGAACAGGAGGAAAGTTACCCCTCCACACCCCCTCATAGCTCTTCATACTTCCCATAGCAGTACGCGTAATTGGAGAAATATTCTTGGAGCGGGCGAGGGGAATTGAACCCCCGTTTCCGGCATGGCAAGCCGGTGTAATAGCCACTATACGACGCCCGCATGCTTACTTTTCCTAGTATTGCGGAATTATTTTTTCGAGTCAAGAAAAACCGGCGCACGCTTCACAGGTTGTGTCAAGATGTACCTAGCAATGATATGGTATACTAACTATGTAAGCTATGAAACGGGGAATAGTTGCTACAGCTGCTATAGCTGCTGTGGTGCTTGCTCTTACAGCAGCATGGAAAGGAAGAGCGGCACAAGTGGTACCAATTTGGTCGTGCGGAACACTTGCGCAGCCAGGAGCTACTTATGTGTTGCAGAACGATGTTGTTGCTGCGGGGACGTGCTTTACAATCAAGGCAAGTAATATTCGTCTTGATCTCAATGGACACACTGTTACCTTTGGAGATGGAAACTTTTCCGAGGTGCCGAATCGCGAGTTTGAATTATGGACAGGTGCAGTTCCCACGGATTGGACAGTGCGCTCTGGGAGTGTCCGCAGGGCAAACGCAATCTTTTTTGGCGCGAGCGATTTAGTATTTGCGCCGGGAGGCGGCATTATTCGTTCGGCGCCATTTCGCCTGCATGGCGGCAAAACCTATCTTGGGTTTGCCTTTGTGAAAGCAGGCTACAATGATCGCTTTGAGATGCGCCTTCTTGATGCACAAACCGGGAGTGTTCTTGCGAGCTATACAGTGACTGGTATCAATCGTGGATTTGCGTCCAATGGAAGCGAGCTGAAGTTTCGCCCCTCTGTGGACACCACTGTTGCAGTAGAACTTGAATGCGTTGCGGCAGGAGAGTGCACGGTGGGGATGGTAGATGTAAAGCCTGCATTCGATTATGGTATCTTGTCTTATGGATATAAACGTGATGATATTGCGCCCGATGTTCCCGCGAGTGCGTTTGGCAACGCGGACAATGTGGAGGTGTACAACGGGACGATTCAGCAAGGAAACGGCAATGCAATCCGGAGTGCAGGAATTTACCACACGGGAGGAGGGTGGAATATACATGATGTGACTATTTCCGTGAATGGAATTCATACGGACGGCATTTCGGGAAATTGGACAAAAGGAGTTTCTTACATGCGCAATCACATTCGGAGTACCTCAATCGGTGTATTAAACCGAATGCACGGCACTGCTGGCATCAAGATTTCCCGCCCCTCGAAGACAGTGCAGGCAAGCGATAACATAGTGGACGGGGTACCTCAGGCAGGAATTTCGGTCTATACCAAGCAGTCAGACAATCTTGCAGATTGCACGATAACAGGGAATACCATCCGCCAGCGCGAGGTGGTGACGGAAGGGTATGGGATTATTCTTGGCGGCGCATTTGCAAAATTTGAGATTCGCGGCAATACCATTCAGCCTTATCAAGGAAGAGGAATTCTCCTTGACGGGCTCAACTATGGGCCTTTGCGCAATGGCGTGGTGCGCGATAACCAGATTCTCGGTATTGCGGAGACGCGAAATGCGGAATATGGAGAAAATAGCATGGAAGCTACAGGGATCCGCATCCGGAATTGGGGCGGATCGGCGCCAGTGCATGACAATATTGAAATTTTTGGAAATACCATTACGGGCATGACGGATGCGTCGCATGTGCATGCGGTGTACGGAATTAACATTAACGCGAGCGCGAGAGGGGATAATATTTTTATCCATGACAACACAATCCGCGTGACGGCTACAGGGAAGGGAAGAAACGCCGCCGCGATTGCTTTTCAGTCAACCGTAATGGACAACGGAGGAATACTCGAAGTGCATCACAACTTGTTGTCAAGCAATGACGCTTTTCTGAAATTTGGCGGCAACGACGGTAAGGAGGCACGAGGCATTGTGGCATACGCGAATACTTTTACTCGCCCCCAGAGCATTGCCTCTGTGGGAAGGGGTATTGCATATGGTTTTTGGAATGGTGCTGCGAATGACAATATTCTTGCCAGGAATAGTGGAATAGATGAGAGCGATCCGACAAACTATTCATTTGAGGGGTCTGCAAAGAAAAGTATTATTGCGGGGAAAAATAGAATTGAAGTTTATGTGGTGCAGGGAGGGGTTCCGGTTGACGGTGCAGTAGTGAGACTAAAAGACCCTAATGACAACATTACCCTTTTTGAAAAAACGACGGGAGCAGACGGGAAAGTTGTTTTGTATACGCCGATTGCTTATCTTTCGGGCACTGCCGGCACTCCCTCCACAAGAACATATCCTCAAGGGTCTTCTTTCCCTCTTGAAATCGTAAAAAGCGGCTTCTCGTCACTTGGGTATGCTATTCAAGATACAGGAGATCAAAAGGTGACCGCCGATTTTTCCAATAATTCAGTGCTTTCTCAGCCGCTTTCTCAGAGCGGCGGAAATACTACAGGATCGGGCACTGGCGCGACGGGAGGAAGTGGCACAGGAGGAAATTCTGGAAGTGCTTCAGGGTCTCAGGGAGGATCGAGCTCATCATCTGACTCCTCAAGCTCAGGCTCAGGGGGATCGAACTCTGGCGGAAATAATGGAACGACGGGCAATGCAGGCAGGGATAGGATAGTGGCAATGTGCTGGCAACTTCAGGCCAAAATAGAGAGTTTTGCTACAAGGATGGAGTTGCTGCATAGTGCCTTGCAGAAGAGATCGCAAACTAGCGAGACACGCGCACTTGGTCGCCTCCAATCAATTGGCGAGAAGATAGCTCAAAGCAATGCTCGACTTCGGCAACAAGTGGCTGATTTTGTTGCGAGGGCACGGGCAGGGGCATCTACCCCCTCTCTTTCCATGGTTGTTGCAGATTTGGAACTCAATCTTCAAGAAGCACTTGCTGTGAAAGAGAAGAGGGAGCAGACTGCATATGCCACTTTGCAAAACAAAATTCAACTTGCAATACAGCAAGAAGAAAATTCGATGAATTCTGCATTGCAGAAATTTCACTTTTCTGCGGAAGATATAAAAACCCAGTTTTCTCAATATTGCAGTGGCATTATGGCCTCTTCTCAAGATAATCGCACTATTACAAGGGAAATGAGGAGTGTGCAGAGGAAGTTGAGCTCCTCTCTTAGAAACGCAGCGAGAGCTTTTTCGGTTGCAATGCGTACTGCTACAAGAGATTTCGCACGGCAGCAGAGAGACGCTACCAGAGAATTTAATATGTCTGCCCGTGCAGCGTGGCGGGAATACACATCCGCTTTTCGGAGCATCGCCCGAAGTTATGTAGCAAAAGTGCGCGCAGAGATTAGGGCTTTGCGCCGTCGATAGCGTTGGGGCATTCATTTAGAACTAGAGGAAAGGCGCCCTCGAGAGGAGTCGAACCTCTATCGCGGGATCCGCAATCCCGTGTTCTGTCCGTTGAACTACGAGGGCGTTGTGAGGGACACCGATGAGTGTACTAGAAACGGAGAAATTTTTCAAAGATGTCAGAGAGTGGTGGTGCCATTTCTTCCTCCTCGCGCAGGAAACGCTTGAGGAACGCACGAATTTCTTCTACACGATCGTGGGGGATATGTACTGAGAGAAGCGGCTGGATATAGTGCTTGCGGTGGAGGAGCAGGCGTGGCCATTCCTCCTCTGTTTCTACGATGCCAAAATGGTCAAGGGTGTGGTAGGGATAGGAGTGGTGGAGAAAGGAGATTGCTTCTTGAGTGAGCGAGAAAGTTATCATCCGCGGCTTTTGCTGCCCCCAGAAGAGAATTAAAAATCCTGCGACAAAGAGGAAGAGCGCGAAGAGGAAATTGTGCTGCCAAATTGCGAGCGCAATCAAAAGCGCAAGGATGACAATCGCACCCCAGTACCATCCAGCTCCTTTTTCGTGGTAGAGGAATTCAGGAGCCTCCCAGCTGAGCAGATCGGGAGGTGCAGGAGTTTGTTTGGCGATTGGATCCACAGGCATTGCATTTATTATAGCACACGATGTGGTAGGAGAGGGAAGTTAATTGGAATGCGCAACGGTGACAGCGAGGATGGTGCGCACACTGCCTTCCTGCCTGAGGGTTGCTGCGGCTTCCCGAAGGGTGGCGCCTGAAGTCGCTACATCGTCGAGGAGCAGCACTTTTGGGGGAATTCCAGAGGTGCGCGCGAGCGAGAAGCAACCTCGTACATTCGCTGCGCGCGCTTCCTTTCCCCGAAGCATTGCTTGCGGCGAAACATCTTTCACTTTCACAAGGATATCTGTGGCAACAGGAATGCCGAGCGCGTTGGCGAGATATGCGGCGAGTATTTCTGCCTGGTTATAGCCACGTGCCCGCATCCGTGCGCGGGAGAGGGGGACAGGAATAATAGTGTAAGATCGGAGCGAGATAGGGAGCGCGGCAAGATAGCGGACAAGGAAATTACCTAGGGGTCGTGCCGCATGTCGGGTAGGGGCAAACTTGAGCGCGTGGATAAGACTGGTAATGACGGGATGGTGATAGGGAGTAGCAGATGCGAGGATATAGGGGAAGGAAGAATGGCATATCTTCCGCGCTTCGGGAAGGCGCGCGCCGCATTTGCCGCAGAAGAGTGACGAGAAAAGCGGCACCTGCTGCTCGCATTGCCTGCAGAGCGGATAGAGGGAAGACGCAACTCTGCACTTGCAGTGGAGGCACTGCGGAGGGAAAAGGAGATCAAGGGTATATTGCAGGAGGGGAACGCGCATCTCCTTGTATTGTAGCAGGAACGGTGCAGGCGGCAGGCGCAAACTCGTGGTATAATTTGGACAGGCGCCGCGCAGGGCGCAGAGAGCAACAATGCGGTTCAACCCTTTTCGATTCCTTCGGCAAGCCGTTTTCCCTTCTTATCTGGGAGTGGATATTGGCACAACTTCTATCAAGGTGGTTGAGGTGAAGCACGGGAAGTCGCGCCCGCGCCTAGTTAACTACGCATACCTTGACGCATCAAGCTATCTCGCGCGCACTAATGGTGCGCTCCATGCGAGCACACTCAAGCTGTTCGAAGAGGAGGTAGTGGAGCTTTTGGCGAGAGTTATCAAGGAGCTGCGCCCCTCTACGCATGAGGCGCTTGCTTCGCTCCCGATTTTTTCTGCATTCACTACGGTACTGAATTTTCCCCAGATGAGCGTATCGGATCTCAATAAGGCGATTGTGTTCCAAGCGCGCCAGTATGTCCCAATGCCACTTAAGGAAGTAGCGCTCGATTGGATGAAAGTGGGGGAATACGAGGATGAGAAAGGATTTCTCCAGCAGCAAATTTTGCTGATTTCAGTACCGAAAGAGCAAATTCAAAAATATCGGAACATTTTCCAGGCAGTCGGTCTGCGTCTCCAAACGCTTGAAATTGAGAGCTTGAGTGCGGTGCGGTCGCTCACGGGTATGGATCCGACACCAACACTTGTGGTCGACATCGGCAGCCGCTCCACCAACATTTTCTTTTGTGAAGGCGGGCAGCTGAAATTTAACCGACAGAGCGATTACGGCGGCGCCTCGCTTACCAAGGCGATTGTAGATGGGCTGCACATTAACGTGAAGCGCGCGGAGGAGCTGAAGCGGGAGAAGGGCATCGCCGCGAGCGGCGCGGAGGGAGAATTATCCACAATTATGCTGCCACATCTTGATGCTATAATTAGCGAGGTAAAGCAGGCGCACTACGCTTATACTACCCAGTTTCCCGCCGCGCAGCAGATCGAGCGGCTTATCCTCACAGGCGGCGGTGCAAATCTCCGGGGCATTGAGCAATACTTTGGCAGAGAATTTACTATCCCTATCGTGAAAGCAGCACCTCTCTCTCAGTTTGAATACCCCCCGGCGATGGAGCCGCTGGTAGGGGAGTTGAATCCGCTCCTCTCTGTGGCGCTGGGGCTTACCCTCGGAAGGATATAGGCGAATAAAATGGGATAAATTTTGAACACCCGTATGGCACTTCCCCAAAAAGCAATTGACCAACTCAGCCGTGCCCCGGTACGAATGCCCGGGTGGTCTTCTAAGATAATTATGTTCGGCGGCACACTCTTCTTTTTGAGTATCGCGATTTACTTCGGGGTGCGCTACGGCTATATTGCCTACTTAAACGGCCAAATTGAGGAGGTTAAGAAAAATATTGCTAAGCTGGAAGCGGAAGTAAAAGCGCGCGGTGAAGATGAAGACAAGGTAATTAACTTCTACTCACAGATTGCGAACCTCAGCTCCATTTTGGACGACTATAAGTACGGCACACTCGCGCTCCCATGGCTTGAGTTCAATACCCAGCGCAATGTAGAAATCTCAAGCTTTTCGGCAGACATCACCCAAGGGGAATTTTCTATCGACGGGCGGGGCCGCACGGTCGACGATATTGCCCAGCAGGTTGCCTCTTTTGAACAGAGCCCTGAGATTGCGGAGGTGCAGTTTGATGGATCTAGTCGTGATGATGAAGGTTTTTGGTCCCTTCAAGCGAAGCTTCGCTTTAAGGAGGGCTTCTTCAAGAACGACGAGGCATTCCGCGCAGAGAGGGTACGCGCACCCCAGGACAGCCAAGGCGGCAACAATAATAATAACAATCCCAACTCGCCCCTCATTGCTCCGCCGGAGCAAACGTCCGGGGGCAATGGTGGGCCAAATGGTTCCAATGTTGCGCCTCCTGCTCCTCTCCAAGACAATGCAGGTGGGTCTTCCGGAACACCAGCGCCTGCTGACAATGAAGCCGCACCTACCAATCAAGACACTTCGACTAACCAAAGCGGCAAAGGGGAACCGCTCATCAAGTAACAAGTAAGCAGTATGCGCATTCGCCAGTCCACAAAACGTTTTGCCAGTCTCCTGCTAGGGGTAAGCCTCTTTGTGGGATCGCTCGCGGTCTATATGAGCCTCATCAGGCCTGCGGCAGACGACGCGCGGCAGCTGAAAGGCGAATTAATAGCCAAGCAGAGATTCTACGACCAGAACAAAAAAGCATTTGACCAAGTCAAGGCGCTCATCGAAGATTTTTCCGCCAAGCAGAAAGTGCGCAATATTGTTGCGCTCGCGCTCCCAAATGAGCCAAAGCTCTCCAGTCTATTAGTTCAAATAGTTGGCATCGCAGAGAGAAATAACCTTTCGCTTGATGGGGTAAACTTTTCTGTTGGGGCGCTCTCGGTCCAGGGGCAGAGAGGCCGGAGTGCGGTGAGGGGAGCGAAATCTGCCCTGCGCCGCCCACTGGGGACAGTAAAAATTTCTACCTCACTGGAAGGAGACTATGAAGACTTTAAAAATTTTCTCTACGATATAGAGCATAATTTGCGCATTCTGCAAGTAAATTCGTTCTCAGTGAGCGTAGAACTTCCGAAGGAGCAGCAGGGAGCTGGCGGGGAGTTGTTTCAATCCTTTTTCTCTCAAAGCGCCCTGCCGCCGCTTCCAGGAGAAAACAACGCGCCTGCCGGGGAAGAAGCTGCACTTTCCTCTCTCTTTCTCCCCCAGCAGGAAATCAGCTACCAATTTTCCATCGAGATCGCCGCCTACTACCAGCAGGTAGACGCAGGCAAAGGAATGGGGAATGGGAGATGATAGCAACCTAGAGCAAAAGACGTTATCATTGGCATAAAAGTAAAAGGGAGAAAATATGGCAATCGTCATTGAGGAAGATAAGAGAACGGCAACACTTATCTCTGTCGCGGGATGGGTGGCAGTGCTTCTGTTTATCGCGGTAGCGGTGTATTATGTGTTCTTCAAGAGGCCGGATATTATCGACGAGCGGGTGCCGCCACACTTTGAGAAAGTGCAGGAAGTTTCCGGGATCAACCTCAAGCCGGAGACGATCCTCGATGATCCGCGTTTCAAATTGCGCGAGATGCTGGTACCCTCCCCGCAACCGGGGAATTTGGGGAGGGAAAATCCCTTTCTCCCCCTTGACATGATAGGGCAGTAGAATATGGATGCAGCTACGTTACTACAGGCGCTTCGGGAACGGAACGTGCTGGATGAACGCACAGCGCGCTCTATTGGAAAGGAAGTGGCGCTTACAGGGAGATCTGTCGAGGAGCTTCTCTATGAGCGCAAGATCGCGCAGGGCGGCGAGGTGGCAAAGATAAAGAGCGAGCTTCTCGGCGTGCCATACGAGAAAGTAAACCCTGATGCTATTGGCGAGGATTTGCTCCAGCTGGTGCCGGAGGAAACCGCCTCGAGCTACTTGGTAATCCCGCTTGCGCTCCAGAAGGAGGAGAGGTTGTTAGTGGCGGGAATGGTGCATCCCGACGACGAGAAGGCAAAAGACGCACTCCGATTTATTGCCCGCAAACACGGCTTTAACCTTGGCGTGTATCTTATTTCCTATGAGGACTGGCGCGCGGTAATGAAGAAGTATTCCCCCTACCAAGCGTCTGTCAAGGCGGCAATTGAAGCACTTTCGCTTAAGAAAGGAGAGAGCAGCAGCGGAATGCGGGAGAAGATTAATCTTGAGGAGGCGTCGCGCACAGTGGAAGAAGAAGGACCAGTCATTCGCATCGTCGCTGACACGCTCCGCGAGGCGGTCAACCAAAAAGCGTCCGATGTCCACATCGAGCCTCAGCAGAACTACCTGCGGGTGCGCTTTCGGGTGGACGGCAACCTGAAGCAAGTGGCAGAACTCCCCCTTGAACTTAGCGGGCCTGTGGTTTCCCGAATTAAGGTAATGTCACGGCTCAAAATTGACGAGACGCGCATTCCGCAGGACGGCCGATTCCGTGCCGACGTATTTGGGAGAGAAATTGACTTCCGCGTGTCTACGTTCCCGACTGCAATGGGCGAGAAAGTTGCAGTGCGCATTCTCGATCCCACGGTGGGACTGCGGACACTCGCCACAATTGGATTCTCTGCGAGAAATCTTGCCGTTATCCAGCGCGCGATCCGGAAGCCGTTCGGGCTGATTCTTATCACAGGTCCCACCGGCTCAGGAAAGACGACTACTAACTATGCGCTCCTCCAGGAATTGAACGATGAAAAAGTAAATATTGTGAGCCTTGAGGACCCTGTGGAGTATTCCATTTCAGGATTGAACCAATCGCAGGTGCGCCCGGAAATTGGCTACACGTTCGCTTCGGGCTTGCGGCAGATCTTGCGGCAGGACCCCGATGTGATTCTGGTGGGGGAGATTCGCGACGAAGAGACTGCAGAGCTCGCAATCCATGCCTCGCTGACGGGGCACGTGGTACTCGCGACGCTCCATACCAACAACGCAGTTGGTGCGATTCCGCGCCTGATTGATATGAAGGTGCGTCCTTTCCTTATCCCTGCCGCCCTCAACGTGGTGATTGCACAGCGCTTGGTGGCAAAACTTTGCGAGAGTTGCCGCAAACCGTTTTCCGCGCCGCCAGAGGCACAAGAAATTATCGGCAAGGCGCTGGAGCCGCTGCCTCCAGAGCTTGTAAAAAGTTATCATGCTCCTTACCAAATCTATCGGGCAGAGGGCTGCGAGAAGTGCAAAGGCAAGGGAACGAAGGGAAGAGTACCAATTTTCGAAGTGGCAGAGATGACCAAAGAAATAAAGCAGCTTATCTATAACTCGCAGGGGTCTGTCTCGGCACTAGAGATCCTCAAAATCGCCCGCGAGCAGGGAATGATCACGCTCCGCGAGGACGGCGTACTCAAGGCGCTCGCGGGGGAGATTGCGTTTGAGGAAGTATTACGCGAGACGGAGGAATCCATATAGACGCCCCTGCGCGGCATAAGGTATAATTGTAAACATGGACTATAAGCAGAAGCTGCGCGACCTGTTGCTGATGACGGCAAAGCAGAATGCCTCCGACCTCCACATTGGGGTAGGGAGACGCCCCACGCTGCGCATTGACGGCGTACTGGTGCCGCTCCAAAAAGAACCAATGATAACACCGCAGATTGCAGAAGGGTTAGTGAGTGAGCTTCTTACCCCAGAGCAGAAAGAACGGTTCATTCGCGAGCGTCAGCTTGACTTTGCCTATAGCTTTGAGGACAAGGCACGCTTTCGCGTAAACGTCTATTTCCAGAGAGGCTATATGGCGGCGGCGCTAAGGACAATCCATTCGCGCATCCGCACGATTGAGGAGCTCAACCTTCCCCCCATTCTCCACGACTTCACCGGGCTGACGCAGGGTTTTATCCTTCTCGTGGGCCCTGCGGGGCACGGCAAGTCCACGACGCTGGCCGCCCTCCTCGACGAAATTAACCATAAGCGCACGGACCACATCATTACCATTGAGGATCCAATTGAGTACATTTTCACGCAGGACAAGTGCCTAATCTCACAGAGGGAAGTGGGGTCCGATGTGCCATCGTTTAGTGCGGGCCTCCGCACAGTCTTGCGGCAGGACCCCGATGTCATCATGGTGGGCGAGATGCGTGACCCAATTTCTATTGCCACCGCGATGACTGCGGCTGAGACAGGGCACTTAGTATTTTCTACTCTCCATACCAACTCTGCCGCTCAGACAATAGACCGCATCATCGATTCATTTCCCCCTGAACAGCAGGGGCAGGTGGTTTCCCAGCTCGCTGCCACATTGGTGGCAATTGTCTCGGAGCGTCTGATCCCCCGCGTGTCGGGCGGCAGAGTGCCGGCGATGGAGATTATGCTGGTCAATCCCGCTATCCGCAATCTCATTCGGGAGCGGAAAGTGTACCAGATTGATCTGGTAATTGAAACAAGCTTGCAGGAGGGAATGATTACCCTTAACCGCTCTCTTGCACACCTTGTCAAAAACAAAGAGATTTCTCTCGAGACGGCGGAAACCTACTCGCTCAATCCTGCAGAACTGAGAATCCTTCTTGAGAAAACATAAGGGGAAATATGCGATTCCGCTACCGCGCGAGAACGAAAGAAGGAGAGCTCCAAACCGGCTTTGTGGAGGCGGGGAGTAGGGATTCTGCAGCGAACATCCTCGCGAGCCACGAGCTGTTTGTGCTGAGTGTGGTGCCGGTGGAAAAGATGCGGTGGTACGACCGCATCGGGAGCTATTTTGGAAGGGTGGGGCGGAAAGAAATGATGATTCTTTCCCGTCAGCTTGCTATTCTCCTCGAGGCACGCCTTCCCCTCAACGAGGCATTGAAAATGCTCGCGCGGCAGGTGTCCAACAGCACGCTCCGCGAGGCGGTCAAGCGGGTGTCGGAGGACATCGACGCGGGACTTTCATTCTCGCAGGCGCTGGAGCGGCAGGAAACAGTGTTTTCCGAATTCTTTATCAGCATGATTCGCTCGGCGGAAGTTACGGGAAATATCGAGGAAGTTGCCTCATTCCTTGCGGACTACTATGAGAAGGAATACACGCTGGTGAAGAAGGCGCGCTCGGCGATGACGTACCCGATAGTAGTAATTTTGCTGTTCATCGTTGTGGCCACAGTAGTGCTTACCTATGTGATGCCCCAACTACAGCCTATTTTTCAAGAGTCAAATGTAGAGCTTCCCTTGCTGACTAAAATTTTACTGCACTCGGGGGATTTTCTTGCGCAGTGGTGGCTGGTGTTGGTCATAGTGGCGGCAGGAATTATAGGAGGATTGCTGAGCTATGCGAAAACTGAGGAAGGGAGAGCAATTGTGGACGACCTGAAAGTCAAACTTCCCATCTTGAAAAAAATTTATGTGCCGCTTGCAGTGGCGCGATTTGCGAATGCCGCGGCGGTGCTGATCCGCGGCGGCGTGCCGGTGGCGCAGGCGCTTGAGGTGGTGAGCCATACGATCAACAACGTGCTCTACGAGGAGCTCCTCCAGGAAGCATCGGAGGCGGTGCGGCAGGGCGATCCCCTTTCGCAAGCGCTTGCTCGCCGCCCGGATTATTTCCCAGAGCTGGTGCCGCAGATGCTCTCCGTGGCCGAGGCGACGGGGCAGATGGAACAGGTGTTTATGCGGATCGCAAAGCTCTACAACCGCGAGGCGGATGACCGCATCAACAATATGGTGGACCTCATCCAGCCGCTGCTGATTGTCGGCATTGCGGTGCTGGTGGGGATGCTCTTTGCCGCAATTCTGA
Organism: uncultured Candidatus Saccharibacteria bacterium; assembly: GCA_964403045.1. Taxonomy (GTDB): domain Bacteria; phylum Patescibacteriota; class Minisyncoccia; order UBA6257; family 2-01-FULL-56-20; genus CAYOEP01. The sequence goes on along the minus strand of CAYOEP010000010.1, from coordinate 4,117 downwards.
TTCCCATCTACAAGGTGACTACCTCTATTACTGCCTAAATGTTGCGGTGCAGTCGGGAACTACGGGGCAAATATGTTATAATAATCTCGTCATTATTTGTGCAGGAAAAAAAGGTCGAAATAAACGTCAAGAATAACGAGAAAAATGCGAACATACCGAAAAGGTTTTACGCTGATAGAGATGCTGGTGGTGATCGCGATTATCGCGATTCTCGCCGGTGCGGTGTTGGTCGGTCTTGGCGGCGCCCGCCGTTCAGGTGCGGATGCGCGCCGCGTGAGCGACTTACAGCATGTGCGGACGGCGTTGGAATTGTACTACAACAGGTATCAGGGCTACCCGACCAACGAGGATATGGGGTGTGAGGCTGATGATGGGGCAGCGTGCTACCTAAGTCTCGAAGCCGAACTCGGACAGCCAAATGGCTTTGATCCTCCAATTGTGCAAAAGCTTCCTCACGATCCTCGCACTGCAAGGCCGGGAGCAACTGGCCCGGGAACGAATGGCGAAGATTATATGTACAGCAGCCCTATAGCTGCAGGAGGTCAAAAGTACTTGCTGGGTGCAATATTTGACAACGTTATGAGCAAGTCTCAGATAGCTGCCTCTAAGGATGCAGCGAGTGGGGCTGGTTTTGATGTTGATGTGAGTGGTAAGCATTCGTGTGGAACTTCAAAATTGAATGGTGAGACCGAGGACGTATACTGTATAGGTTCGATCTAGAGACAACGCCGAATTCGTAGATGACAGGAAGAGTAATGTTGTTGCTCCTCGGGCTCGCGGTGGGAAGCTTTCTGAATGTGGTGGCGCTACGGTACCGTCCGGACAAATTCCTCTTTGACTATAGAGTATGGCGGGGGCGGTCTACCTGCCCTCACTGCGGGGCAACGCTGCGGTGGTACGAGCTTGTCCCGGTAGTGAGCTATCTTTGGCAGGTGGGGCGCTGCCGCTCCTGCAAGGCAAAAATCAGCCCTCAGTATCCCATCGTGGAACTCTTGACAGGGCTGATTTTTGCGTTTACGCCCGCGGCGGTTGCGCGCCTTGTTGTCTCCGAACTGGCGCCATTGCGGCACGCCGCGCTTGCCGCGCTGTGGATAGGGATTTTGTGCATCCTGTTGGTAGTAACTGTGGTGGACCTGCGGCATTTTATTGTCCCCGATGAAGCGACAATCGCGATTGCGCTTCTCGGTGGTGGTGTGATCGCGGTGACGCTAGGAAATCAGGTGGCATTGTTAGGTAGATCATTTGTGGGCCACTACGCGCTTCTGCTGGGGATGCAGCAGTCAATTATCATAAACCGGCTCGCCGCCCTCGCTGCGGCGCTGCTCTTCTTTGCAATACCGTTTGCGGTTACAAGGGGAAGGGGAATGGGGTTTGGCGATGTCAAACTTGCCGCCGCCCTTGCCCTGCCACTGGGGTGGCCTGACGCCCTGCTCGCGTTCGCCCTCGCATTCATGGTGGGGACATTGTGGTTTACCCCGCGGCTTGTATGGCAGAAACTCTCTTTCAAAGCGAGGATCCCCTTCGCGCCTTTTATTGCCGCCGCCACTGCGCTGGTGGTTTTTTTTGGTGTACCGCTGATTGACAGCTATTTCAAACTTGTGGCAGCCGCCGCGAAAGTTTTTTAAGAACGCAAGCTGCACTACAAATTGTGCTACAATTGATAGAGTGAAAGGCAACGGCACGGGAATCTGTGTTCGAAAGAGTAGTTGCGCGCGCGGCGGGCGGAGTGCGCTCCCGCGCGCCCGCCGTTTTGGCTTTACGCTTATCGAGGTACTGGTGAGCGTTGCAATTTTAGTGATCTTGGTTGCCATTGTAGTGAGCTATGGGAGCAGCAGCAGGGCGCGCTATGCCCTCTCGGTGGAGAGCGTGAAAGTCGCGCAGGCGATTGCCCGCGCCCGCACGCTCGCGGTGACAACTTTCGGCCAGTCCTCTGCCCCGTGCGGCTATGGGGTCGACATTGACTATACCGCGCACCGCTTCCGCATTTTCCGCTACCGCAAGACGGTAGATCTCAGCGGCAATGAGACCTGTGGCTCCTACGCGAAGCTCGCGGAGGACCGCAAAGAAGCGGTAGGCGGATGGCACCTTCTCGCCGCCGAGGTGGAATTTTCCCCGAGCGCTCCCCAGCCGCTCTATAGCGTGCTGTTTGTCCCCCCAGCCCCCGCCACGCATCTCTATGATGAGCTCAGCGAGCAGTTCACTCCCGACAAGCCGGAGGGGCAGATAATCGTCACTACTCGCTCCGGGACTCTTGAAACAACGATACGGGTAAATACCTTTGGGCGCGTTTTCTTCAGCGAAGCTCCGCCGCCTCCGCCTCCCCAAACCTGTGCCGACGGCACGCCCGCTGGCCAGTGCGTCCCCGGCAATCCGCCCCAGTACTGCGACGCGAACGGGAATCTGGTGGATGACTGCACCCAGTGCAACTGCCCGTCTGGGTATTCCTGCGATACATCTACGGGCACCTGCACAATTCAAACCTGTGCCGACGGCACGCAAACCGGCCAGTGCGTCCCCGGCAATCCGCCCCAGTACTGCGACGCGAACGGGAATCTGGTGGATGACTGCACCCAGTGCAAGTGCCCAAACCCTAGCGACACCTGCAATCCCGACGGCACCTGCACCCCTGCGCCATCTTGCAAGAAATTTGCAGAGGATAATCCTGCCACTACTTTCGTCGGCGCCTTAGTGTATGACGCCGCATTGGAGCAAAACGTGAATGGAGACTTTTGGTATGTGGTGGGAACCCATGATAATTGGCGGATTGAGAAGTGGCGTGTGGACGGAGGAAGATTTGCCCTCTGCGATACGGCAACCTGCGGCACGGAGTTTGGCATAGGAGGAATTCAGGAACCTCCAATACCAACTGGGTCAATTGCGCGCGGCATAGCTCTTGACCCTCCATCAGGTTACATGTATGTGGTGGGGCAGAATTTTGGCATGAAGCGTTGGCGCATCGAAAAACGCCGCCTCGACACTGGCGCCCTCTGCGATGCGGCAACCTGCGGCACAGGATTTGGCGATGGGGGGAGTGGCGCTCTAGAATTTGGAAATAACTGGGCGGCGGCAGAGGATATTGCAATAGATGTTCCTCATGGATATATGTACGTGGTAGGTTATGATAATGCAGTGCATTCGTCGGGCCCGGGCATTTGGCGCATCGAAAAACGCCGCCTCGACACTGGAGAATTGTGTACTGCCACCGCTTGCGGCACTGCATTTGGCAATAACGGAGTGGCGGTGTGGCAAGGAGGGGCGCCGCCCGGCAAGGCCGAAGGTGTTGCAATTGACCCTGCACGAGGACATTTGTATGTAGTCGGGTACAGGAAACAATCGGTTGCCTCGCCGGGCATTTGGCGCATCGAGAAGCGCACCCTCGACACCGGGGATCTGTGCACGCCTTCAACGTGCGGCGGCGTGAATTTTGGAAATGGAGGCATTGTGGAGTTTTCTGGCACTTATGATATGGAAGCAACCAAAGTTGCTATTGATACATCCGGCGGGTATATGTACGTAGTAGGAAGGAATGGGTCGAGTTGGCGCATCGAGAAACGCCGCCTCGACACCGGGAAGTTATGCACCGCCGCCGCCTGCGGCACAGGATTTGGCGATGGGGGGAGTGGCGTGGTAGAAGAAAATCTCACTCAAGATCCTGCACATGATGGTCTTTGGGCGAAAAATATCGCACTTGATGTGGGAGATGGGTATATGTATGTGGTTGGACAAGGCTCCCCTCATACTTGGCTCATCGAGAAACGCCGCCTCGACACCGGGAAGTTATGCACCGCCGCCGCCTGCGGC
>CAYOEP010000010.1:0-216 GCA_964403045.1 uncultured Candidatus Saccharibacteria bacterium | reverse complement strand
ACAGGATTTGGCGATGGGGGGAGTGGCAAGGTGGCAGAACAAATGATTGGCAGTCCCGATGGTATTGTGCTGGATATTGCTTCAGGGGTGATGTATCTCGCAGGAGAGTATGCTGATGCTAGCAGGTGGAGAGTAGAAAGAAGGCAGCTCTCAACGGGTGAGCTGTTCTGCGCGCCCTAGGGGGGCGCAGTACGGGAGTTAAAACGGAGATGCATA